>JAPLSP010000696.1 GCA_026398575.1 Candidatus Sumerlaeota bacterium
GGCGTCGGCGTCCTGGGGCACGGCGGCCTTCTTGCCATCGGCTGAGACATCGACCGTAAGGCGGACGACTTTGTCCACCAGTTTGCCGCCGCGATAGAGCGCCCATTCATTGCCGTCGGTGTAGAGGATGTTCGGGATGGCCGAGAAGCGCTTGAACTGGTCGCGGTTGCGGCCCTTGAAGCGGGGGGCAGTCGCGCCGACGCCGGGCGCCTTGAGTTCGACGTAACCAGCGAGCAATTGGTTGAGATGGACGGCGTAATCAGGGCGGCCGAGGCGATCAGGAAGGGGAGTTTCCCCGGTGCAGACGACATTCCAGCCTAAAGCTGCGGCCACACTCCCCATAAGGTTCTCGAAAGGCCCGCGTACCTGATCCTCCGGCTCGCCGGCAGTTAGTTGCGTCATTTTGGCCGTCACGGCGGCAGCAAAAGCTTGCAAGGCTTCGCAGACTGAAATGGTCTTGTTCATTCTATCAGCGCCTTTCGGCAGAACCGAGAATTCCTGCTGGTCCCCATTGAAAATATCGGTAGATCATCGTTCTCCGGACAAACAGCAGGCGCTCGGGATTGAAAAGATGGATGATCTACCCCAACCTGCCCGCTTTGCGTCCGATTCCATAGGGTCAAATACGACCGAGACGGGCGTCAAGGGCAAAATAAAAGAGTAAAGAGCAGGATGATGCTTCATCATTCTGTTCATGAAGCCCATCGGATGTTGAGCTTGCGATAGCTTGCCATGCATTCCTGCAATCCGTGGTGAAGTTTTTAACCGCGGATTTCTCGGAATTCACGGATATTGCGCAAAGGCGCTATACGTTCTTTTCCTGCGCGGATGCGTCCTTTATTTTTTGGCGGCTTCGGCCTGCAATTTACGGGCGGTTTCGGGGTCGCCGATGTGGAGGGTGTCGTAGGCTTCTTGGGATGAAGTGAACGGGCCTTCGTGGGTTTTGGAGCCGTGCCATTGGGTGTTGGTGAAGATGGGGTTGGGGCGGGCGGTTTCTTTTTCGCGGCGGGCTATCCAGGCTAACATGCGCGATCCCAACTGCGCGACGATTTTGGGTTCCTTCTTCGCCAGGTTCTTCAGTTCTTGCGGGTCGGTCTTCAGGTTATAGAGTTCGACTTCGGGCTTGAAGTGGAAGTCGGGTTCGAGGGCGTGGATCAGTTTCCATTCGGGCGTGCGCCAGCCGTGTTTGCGCATCCAGGTGCATTCGGTGATGTAGAATTCCGAATCGCCTTTGCCCCGGCGGGCTTTGCCGAGCATTTCGGGATAAAGGCTGGCGCCGTCGTACTTGATGCCGGCGCGGATGCCCATGATGTCGAGGATGGTGGGCGTGATGTTCATCGCGACGGTGTAGGAGGAAACTTTTTTTCCGGCGGGCGCCTTGCCGGGCCAGCGGAAGACGAGAGGGATGTTGAGCGTACAATCGTAGAGGCCGTGATGGTCGAAGAGGCAATCGTGCTCGTTGAGCGTCTCGCCATGATCCGCCGTCAGGACCACGAGCGTGTCTTTTTCAAGGTCCAGAGTTTCGATCAGCGTGAAGATGCGCGCGATGCAGGAGTCCATGTAGGCGATTTCGCCGTCGTAGGAAGCGTCCACGAAGCGCGTATCGGTCACCTCGCGGCGAATCCACGATGCGAAGTAGTCGCAGAAGGGTTTGAATTTCCAAAGCGGCTCCATCGAGCGATTCTTGGGATCGTATTCATTGCCGTCGTAGAACATGCGGTCGAAGGGCGCCGGCGGCAGGTAGGGCGAATGCGGGTCCATGTGGCGCAGGAACAGGAAGAACGGCGCCTTGGCGGCAGCCAGCTCGCGCAGAACGGGGAGCGCGGCGGCGTTCAGATTTTCGGCTTTGCGCAGGCAGCTGTCAGCGAGGCTTCCCCACCCCGTAAAGTTCACGTAGCGCTGAAACCCACGCGAAGCGGGATTGCCCTCGAACCCGACGCAGACGGTTGAATAGCCGCGATGGCCAAGGATTTCGGGGAGGGTTTGAATGCCGGACGCGTAGTCGCCGTGATGGCGCAGGGCTACGATGTTTGTGCCGAAGCAATCCAAGCCGGTCAGCATGTTGGCGTATCCGGAGGTCGTCGGGATATGCGGGCAGTAGCTGCGCATATAGGTTGTTCCGCCGGCCGCCCATTTGTCAATGTGCGGCGTTGTGAGGCGCGGATAGCCGTAGAGGCTCGTATGATCTGAGCGCAGGCTGTCTATTCCGATGAGGATCAGGTTGGGTTGGCGTTTCATGATGGAGGTGGTCCTTGGGGGAAAGATGGGGGAACACGGACTGACACGGACTGGCACGGACTGGCACGGACTGACACGGACTGGCACGGACTTGGCACGGACTTTAAGAAGCGCTATCGGGCGTGTAGGGTTTTTAGGATTGCGTTCATGTAGCCGTAGCTTTCGGCGGCGATGATGGCTTTTTGAGCGAGAGTGAGCGCGGCGGCGCCGATGACTTCGAGGCAGACGGGGCCGCTGTAGCCGCCGGCGACCATGGCTTTGAAGTAGCCGGGCAGATTGATGTCGCCGCGTCCGCAAGCTTGGAGTTCGGGCGCGCCGGGGCCTTGCTGACGGCCTTTGCAATCGCGGATGTGAATATGGCGCGTGCGCGAGAGGACGGGCGGCAGCGCGTCTTCGGGATTTTCGCCCGCGCGCCATATATGGCTCGGGTCCATGTCTATCCCGAAGGCCGGATTGGCGATCTGCTTGATCGCGTGGAGCGTTGTCTCGGTGTTCCAGATGCAGGCGCCGACGTGGGCCTTGACGCAGAGCGTGACGCCGCACGCGGCGGCCTTCTCCGCCATCCGCGCCATCAGGTCAACCTGTTGCTTCAGCGTTTCCGGCTCGTTCATCTTGCCGCCGGGGCCGATGTTGATGATGGGGATTCCGATCTCCTGCGCGGCCTCGAAGGCTTTGGTCAGGCGGTCTTCATCGAGAGCAGCTTCTTCCATCGAGAGGAGGGCGAGGTTGAGATCGTGGGAGAGTTGTTTGATGGAGGCGGCTTGCGCGCGCCAGTTGTCAAGTTCCAGGTGTTCGCACATGCCTTTGATGGCGGAGAGCTCGACGCCGTCGTAGCCAGCGTAGGCGATGTGGCGCATGGCGGTTTCGAGGTCGTGGTTGGAGAAGAGGACGGTGTTGACGCCTAGCTTGATCATGAAGAGGGACTCCTGAAGATGATGATGTTGTGGGTTTATGGGAAATGATGGGAATGGATGGGAATTGATGGGATGATGAAATGGCCTAATGCCACCTGAAGGCGGAACTACAAGCGCCAACTAAAGTTGGAACTACAAACATTGGAACTACAAACGTTGGAACTACTAACGCACGTCCACGGTCTTGCCGGTGTGGAAGCTTTCGATGGCGGCTTCGATGATGCGTTGCGCGCGCAGGGCTTCCTCGCCGGACGCCTCGATTTTGTCGGGAGGCGTGTTTTCCAGCAATTGCTTGACCCAAAAACTGATCCGGCTTTTGAACGTCTCGCCGAAGCCCATCATCCCGCCGATGTAGTCATAGCGCTCAACCTCGCGGCTGCGGCGCGGATAAAAGAAGAGGCGCTCGCAGGCGTCTTCCAAAACGAAGCGCCCTTCCGAGCCCGCGACGTCGCAGCACTCCAAGCCGAAACTGCCGGCGGCGTCGTAACTGCCGGTCAGGTTGCCAACGATACCGTTCTCGAACAACATGCCGATTTGCGCGTTCGACCAGATCGCGCGGCCCTTGCCTTTGTTGAGGAAGGCATGGACGCTTTTGACGTCGCCGCAGAAGTAGCGCATCACGTCAATCGAATGCGGATGCAGCGCGCGCAGATGGAACCACGGCGAGGTTTCGTTTGGGTTGTTGATCCACATGCGCATGTTGATCAGGTGCAACTGCCCCAGCCGCCCGCTGGCGATCCATTCCTTGGCGCGCACGGCGGCGGGCGTGAAGCGATGATTCAAGTCAACCGCGTACGGAATGTTTTTCTCCTTGGCGAGGCGCACCATCTCGGCGCCTTTGGTCACGTCGTTGCTGATCGGCTTTTCGCCGAGTGTCGGGATGCCGGCGCGCAGCAGTTCCATGGTCGGCGTGAAGTGATCGCCGCCATTCTCGACGCCGGCCGTGCATAAGCTGGCGGCGTTGATCTCCAGGCCGCTGTCGAGCATTTCCTGGACGCTGTAAAACGCCTTCGCGCCATAAGCCAGCGCCGCTTTGTCCGCCCGTTCCTTGATGATGTCGCAGACGGCCACGAGTTTGACTTCGGGCAGTTCCTGATAAACGCGCGCATGGGTATTGCCGATATTGCCGAGTCCAACGATTGCGATCTTGAGGGTCATATAAACAGTCTCCGGAAACGATTCGAATGGGCGGGAAATTGGCGCCGAGCTTCGGCTGCCTGAAGGCGCAAAGAGGCGGCAGCCTGTGCGCATAAGCAAGCCACGCGCGGGCCGGGCGGCGCAATGCAAAAACGCATGCCGAGCCTGATGATGAGAGGGACGGCAGGGACAACAGGGACGGCAAGGACAACAAAGACCAAGGGCGATGGGCCAGCGACGCGCAACGCCCAGCGCCGAAGGCTTACGCGCCTGCGGCGGCGGCGGCAGTGGCAGCGGGGGGCGTGAAGACGCGCGCAGCCGCTTCGCGATCCAGCATCAGGATGCCGTGGCCGTTGTCGCCCACCAGCTTGAGCGTCTTGACCTTCTCATCGGCGTTCTTTTCTTCCTCGACCTGTTCGTTGACGAACCAATCGAGGAGCATCGAGGCGGCGTTGTCGTTTTCCTTGCGCGCGACGTCTTTCAGTTTGTTGATGCAGCCGGTGATATGGCGCTCATGCTTGAGCGCGGCCTCGAACGCCGCCACAAGCGATTTCCATTCCGAGGGAGGCGCCTCCAAGGCCTGGAGTTTGATCTTTCCGCCGCGATCGAGAATGTAGGTATAGAACTTGACGGCGTGGACCATTTCCTCCTGCGCCTGGACGCGCATCCAGTTGGCAAATCCCGTCAGATTCTTCGACTCGAAATCCGCGGCCATCGCCCAATACAGGTAGGCCGAATACGTCTCTTCGCGCAGTTGGTCATTGAGCGCGGCTTCCATTTTTTTGCTCAACATAGCTTCCTCCCTTTGACAAAACTTATTTTTTATATTTTATGCTTATTCCATAATGTCACCGTGAACGATATTGTATTCGATGCAAAACGCGGCGGCTGCAAATCATTCTCATCCGCCAATTGATAAATTCGCTTAATGCCTTCACCCAATTCCCGCATATACTTATGCTCGCGCAATACTCGCGTAATCATAGCATTGCGGGATTCATGAGCGCCGGCAGCTTCTTCAATATCCTGGATGGTCAAGGTTGAGAGCAACGCTCCGGGATTCTTAATTTCCATGCGGTTGTTAAAAATATATATTTCGATCCCGTTCTGAATGCTATAATCGCGATGCGCAATGGCGTTTATCAATGCTTCCCGGCAGGCGATTTCAGGATAGAGATATTTTTCCTCGAATTTCGCCTCGGCGCTGAATTCCGTTTTGGCAGCGAGATAGGGGCGCAATGCGTCCCAAGCCGACAGAATCAATTGCATGATGTTGCCGGGGATGACAACATCTGAAATCACGTTGTATTGGGCGCCGGTTTTCAACTCGCCTCCGGCGACTTTAAGAATTCGAACTTGCGAGCGCGCATGCCAGCGTTGAATATCCTTGGCGAAAAGCAGCAAGGCTGCCATGCGCAAGCGCAAACCGCCCGAATCGTATTCGGCCAAGCCAATCTGCTGCAAATAGGCCTCCGGACTCAGCCCGGGCAAGTATTGATCGGCAACTCCTTGAAGAAAGGCCATATCTAAATCGCCTGCCGAAGCGCCGTCAGGAAATTGCCGCTCAAATTCGCGCGAACGGACTTCCTGGCGCTCGAATTGAATCTGCGTGAACGCTGCCGGAATCGTTTCCCGGTCTTTGCGGCGAACGCATCGGCCGTCAGATAATTGATATATTTGTGTGGTTCCCTTGGCGACGGAAAAAAACAAAATCGTCTTGCCGTTCAATTCCACCTTTTCGGCAAATAATATCGGCATGGGAATCGCTGGATGGGAATGCGTTTCATGCGCGCGCAGCATTAGGCTTATCTCGTCTGGCGAATGAGGAACACCCGTGATTGTCTTATCATCCTCCACGCCGATGAGCAGCTCTCCACCGTCCGCATTCGCAAAGGCCACCAGCGCTTCGGCAATATCCGCGCAGATGTGTTTCGCGAGGCGCGGGCGCTTATTCTCCGATTTGCCCTCTAAAGCGGATTTAAACTCGCGAAAATAGCTCTCGCTCAACTGCAGCGCATTTCTGACGCGCTCTATTGATGGCAAATTCTGCATTTGTAGTAAGCCCGACAATGGCCCTTTAACTCAGCGCCAAGTTTGCGCCCTACAAGGGAAGGGCCGCAACGGAAAAAAGAACATTGAAATCAATCCGCAGTATCCACAGAATAATCGCTTAAAATTCGCCTTTTCCCGCTTGCGCCACATCAATACACAAACATAGACTAAACAAAATGTCATGCGTTCTTGGATCATCAAATGTCGTGGGGAGTATGATTCATGCCTCGACGTCCCACTATAATAGCAGGACCTGTCAGAGACGGATTTCGGGAAGTTGAGCTGCTGTCATGGAAAGACTTCCCCCGCTATATCGCAAGGCTATCCAACTCCGCCAAGTACATCTTTCGAGGACAGCGTGAGTCAGTATGGCATCTTGAAACGACCTTGGATAGGGCAAGAGGAAAACTTCCAATGCCGCCGTCGCTCCGCGATCATGTGATGAATTTCAAGCAAGCAATCCGCGGACGCCGCGGCTATAATGTGAAGGAATTGGAGCAGCTAAAGGAAGATGAACTCCTAGCCTTGGGACAACACTATGGACTCTGGACTCCCTTGCTTGATTGGACAGAATCACCCTTTGTCGCGGCATACTTCGCGTTCGAGAAACCCCACGATACTGGTCCAGGCCCTAAAAGGGCAGTATGGGCACTGGATAAGAGGGAAATAGCATCGAAGAACAAGAGCATAGTCGCCGCTCAGGCAGGCCAAATAAGCCGGCCAGATACTCTGGACATAATTGAGCCTCTGTCGGATGACAATCCACGATTAGTTAGCCAAAGCGGCTTGTTCAGTCGATGCAATGGACAAATAAAGGATTGGATTACCCGCTATTTCCAGGGACACACTTCCTTTGCTATCCTTATCAAGATTGTGCTTCCAGATGATCGTGACAATGCACTGATTTCGCTAAATACTATGAATATTAATGCCAAATCGTTATTTCCGGATGTTTCTGGGGCTGCGGGTTTCTGCAATATGCGATTTGCAATGAGGAATTATTGATATTCCCTGGAGGGCGTTCCGATGGCCAATCCTTCTCATCTTTGGCAGGGCGAGTCTGGAAAAGAATACGAGTATCAGATTGTCCCAATTAATGACGATCTTAGGGACGCTCCTGGCAATTATATCTTTGCCATGAAAAAAGGGGGCAAGTGGGAACCCATATATATCGGGCAAACAAGCAGTTTGCGCGACAGACTAGTGAACCATGAAATTGAGAAATCCGCAAGAGACAAAGGCGCAACGCATATACATGCGCACCTTAGTGGAGGTGAAGAAGAACGGCGAACAGAGGAAGCGGACCTAATAAGAAAGCACAAACCTCCTTTGAACTCACAGCTGAAATAATCACGCCGTATTCGATTCTAATGGCCAGTCATGCGAACTGAGCCAATACAAAGAAAAACGCGCCGGAACCTATTCGAGGATCCGGCGCGTTTTTGTATGTTCTATTTAGCAGCTTAGCGCTTGCCGTAATCGCACCGCAGGCAGCGCTTGGCCTGGCGCGTGGCCATCGTCGCGCCCCAGGAATGCTCGACTTCCTCGAAGTTGTTGCGACGGCGCTCGATGGAAATGGTCGGCATCTTCTCGCGCGTGAATGCAACCGGATCGGCGTCCGGATCGTACTCGGTGTCAATCACTTTGTCCTCGCGCCAGAAGGCGTGGGCGCGGCCCGTCAGGTATTGGTCAATGCCCACGGCGGCCTTTTCGCCCGCCGCCACAGCCGCCACGACCGAGGCTGGGCCCGACACGCAGTCGCCGCCCGAGAAGATCCATTCGACCGAGGTCTGGCCGTCAACGGGGTCAGCGGCAATGAAATCGCGCCACTTGGTCTCGAGTTTAATGCCGTCGCACAGGGACTTGAGATCGAGCGTCTGGCCGATGGCCACGATGATCTGATCGCAATCCATGATGAAGTCATCGCCGCCCGCTTCGGAGCGGCGCCGGCCCGTGCGGTCGAATCCCGCCAGCCGCATGGGATGGCATCGGATGCCCGTGACCTTGCTGTTCTTGGAAAGAATTTCCACGGGCACCGTCAACATCCGCAAGATGACGCCTTCATGGATGGCTTCTTCGATCTCTTCTTCATAGGCCGGCATTTCCTCGCGTCCACGGCGATACATGATCTTGACCGACTCGGCGCCCAGGCGCAACGCGGTGCGCGCGGCGTCCACCGCCGAGTTGCCGCCGCCGATGACCACGACGTTGCGTCCGACCGGGACCGAGCCGCGCAGGTTATACGTGCGGTTGAATTCCATCGCGTCCACGACGCCCTGGCTTTTTTCGCCGGGGATGTCCAGTTTGACGCCGAGCGGAGCGCCGACGCCGATGAACACGGCCTCATAGCCCTGATTGCGCAAATCCTGCAAAGAGTAATCCTTGCCCAGGCGCTTGCCGGTTTCGATATCCACGCCCATTTGCTCGATCATGCGCACTTCGCGCGCCAGGATTTCGCGCGGCAGACGGTAAGACGGAATCGTCTGCACCAACATGCCGCCCGGACGGTATTCGGCTTCCAGGACCCGCGGCTTGTAGCCGAGGCGCGCCAGGAAGTAAGCGCACGACAGGCCCGACGGGCCCGCGCCGATAATGGCGATCTTGCGCTTGGCGTTCTTTTCGCTCTCGTGGATTTCCGGCAGCTGGATCGTGACTTCCTGATCCACCATGTAGCGCTTGACGCCGCGGATGGCCACCGATTCGCCATCGAGCCCCGCGCGGCGGCACTTGGTTTCGCATGAATGGAAGCAGACGCGCGCGCACACAGCCGCGAAGGGATTGCGTTCGCGATGCAAGCGAAGCGCTTCGGCCACGCGTCCCTCGGCCACCAGCGACAGGAAGCCCGGAATGTCCACACTCGAGGGGCACCCATTGCGGCAGGGCGAATCCACCAGCGCCGCGCAGGCGCCGGCGGGACACTGCTTGTCGCGCACGTGGGCCACGTATTCATGACGGAAGTGGCGGATCGTCGAAAGCACCGGATTCGGCGCCGTCTGCCCAAGGCCGCACAGCGCCGTATCCTTGATGTGGTTGCCCAACTCAATCAGCAGATCAATGTCGTCCTCGCGCCCCTCGCCATTGCAGATGCGCGTGACGATTTCCAACATGCGTTTGGTGCCGACGCGGCAGGGAACGCACTTGCCGCACGACTCTTCCTGAACGAACTCCAGGAAAAAGCGCGCCACGTCCACCATGCACGAATCCTCATCCATGACGACCAGTCCGCCCGAGCCCATGATGGCGACCAATTCAGCCAGCGTGTCATAATCCAGCGGAACGCCCAGGTGCTCGCGCGGAACGCAACCACCCGAAGGCCCGCCGATCTGCGCCGCCTTGAACTGCTTGCCGCCGGGCACGCCGCCGCCAATGTCATAGATCAAATCGCCCAATGCCGTGCCGATCGGCACTTCAACGAGGCCGGAATTGGAAATCGCGCCGGCCAGCGCAAAGACTTTCGTGCCTTTGGTCTTGTCCGATCCAAACGTCGCGTACCAGGCGCCCCCATTCTGAAGAATGGCGGGAACGTTGGCGAACGTCTCGACGTTATTGAGGCAGGAAGGTTTGCCCCAAAGGCCTTTCTGGGCCGGGAACGGCGGACGGGGACGCGGCTCGCCGCGATTGCCTTCGATCGAAGTCATTAGCGCGGTTTCCTCGCCGCAAACGAAGGCGCCCGATCCCATGCGGATTTCCAGATCGAATTTGAACCCGGTTCCCAGGATATTTTCGCCCAGCAATCCGCAGACCCGCGCCTGATCCAGCGCCAGCTGCAGGCGCTCGACCGCCAGCGGGTATTCGGCGCGCACGTAAACGAATCCCTTGGTCGAGCCGATCGTATAGGCGGCGATCATCATACCCTCGATGACGCTGTGCGGGTCGCCTTCGAGGACGCTGCGGTCCATGAATGCGCCCGGATCGCCTTCGTCGGCGTTGCAGATGATATATTTGACGTCGCCCGACGACTTCATCGTCAGTTCCCACTTCTTCCACGTCGGGAATCCCGCGCCGCCGCGTCCGCGCAAACCGGCCGCTTTCATTTCGGCGATGACGTCCTCGGGCTTCATCGTCGTCAGGGCTTTGGCCAGCGCCTGATAGCCCTCATGGGCGATATATTCCTCGATGCGCGTCGGATCAATCATGCCGCAATTGCGCAGGACGATTTTGTTCTGCTTGCGGAAAAAACTGACCTGATCTTTTTCCCGCACGACCGCGTTCGGGTCGCGGGGACGGCGCGGCAACAGGCGTTCGACGAGGCGTCCGTTGACCAGATGCTCGCGCACGATCTCGGCGGCATCTTCCGCCGTGACGTTTTCATAGAAAGCCTTGTCAATCTGAATCACCGGCCCGGCCGAGCAGGGCCCCATGCAGCCGGTCGGCACGACGCTGGCTTTTCCGGAAAGGTTCTGCTTGCCGAATTCCTCTTCCAGAGCCGCTTTCAGTTTGAGCGAGCCGGAAGCGATGCACCCCGCTCCTGCGCACAAAAGAATTTTTTTATATCCGCGCGAAGCCATTTGCGGCTCGAAGGCCTGCTCGGCGTCCCGAATTTCATTCAAGACGGTAACATTGGCGATTTTCTTTGTCATTGTTGCGCGCTCCCTTCATCATCCACCGCAGCCGGAACGCCTTCGCGATACTCGGCCAATATCGAAGCGATTTTGGACGTCTTGACCCGCTGATGCACGTGATCGTCAATCATGATGACCGGCGCCAGGCCGCAGGCGCCGAAGCAGCGCCCGATGTCCAGCGAAAAAATGCGATCCTCCGTGGTTTCGCCGACATCTATGCCCAGGTGATCTTTGAGCGCGCCCAGCACGTCTTTGCCGCCGCGCACATAGCAGGCCGTGCCCAGACAGACGCGGACCAGATGCTTGCCGCGCGGCGTGGTGGAGAAAAAGGAATAAAATCCCACGACGCCGGCCACTTCACTATAGGACTTCTTTAACGCCAGACTGATTCGTTTGAGGGCTGCCTCTGGCAGATAGCCAAACATGCCTTGCGTAATTTGGAGCACGGGGATCAACGCCCCCGGCTTGTCGCGATAATCTTTCAGCACTTCTTCGAGCCGCGCGAGCATTTCCTGTTCGGAAACTTCCTCACCGCAGCTGCATGCTGTTGCTGTGCTCATGAAAAAACCTCCTCTCGCCATTTTTAGGGCAAGAAAAAACGGCGGAACGCTAGGCAATACAGGGGCTTAAGTCCAGCCTTATTTCTGATTCAGGCACTACTATTTAATTCATGGCGCAGCGGCATGACCGGATTGATGTCTCAATGGCGCCATTCGGCAGGCGCGCCCGGCCAATAAGCAGTCATTATCTTGAAATCATTGGCTTGACGCGCCGCACGCCGGCGGCTAAACTCTTTCGGCGTTTGTAAAGCGCAAGTGGCGCCACAACGCGAGCCTTAGCCTTCTCCGGCACGATGGAATCAGCGCAAATCTGATCACCCGCCGGCGAGGAAAGAAGGAATATTCACCATGGCGGAAACGAAATTCAAAACCGGCGACGTGGTGGTCGAACCGACCATTGGCATCTGCACGGTCATGGGCGTCAAGCGCATGACCGTTGACAGCAAGGAGGATGATTATTTCATCCTGAATCCGCCATCCGGCTCCTCGCGGGTCTATGTTCCGCGCCAGATGATGGCCAAACGCGGCGTGCGCCCGCCGATGGATAAGGAAACCGTTCGGCGGTTGTTGACCAAGCTGCGGACACCCGTCCAAGTCTCGCGCGAAGACGCCCGGCTGCAATATCTGGCGTATCGTGACACGATGAAGAGCGGGGATCCGAATAAAATCTCCAAACTTCTGCGCGAGCTCTATATTTTGGATCAGAGCGACGACCTCAAAGGCAAGGAAAAGGAAATCATGGAACAGGCCAAATCCTTCCTGATTGACGAGATCGTCTATGTGCGCGGCATCAGCAAATCCAAAGCCAGTGAACAGGTGGATGAGGCGTTGCGCGTGATGTATAAAGACCGGCAAGGCAAAGGCGACAAGAAACCGGATGCTAAAGAAGCCTGATGATTTTCCGCTTAATTTTATTCGAGGAAGCAGGCCGTTATGGAAACGATGGAAGTTACCGTCTTTTTCGATCTGACCAAAAGAAACAAGTGGAATGAACTAGAGGAAGCCTGGCTGAAATATATCGAGAATCCTTCGGTTGACGCGGAGTTCTACAAGAAATTAATTTCAGGGATGAACAAGCGCGAGGCGCAGGAACGCTGCGACCAGATGATCGCGCTGCTGATTCAAAACCTGACGGATGAAGGGCGGGAGTCCGACGCCCTGAGAATCGCCCGCCATTGCGTCCCCTATCTGCAGAATCCCAAAGCCTCACGCGCCGCCCTGATCGCCACCCTGGAAAAAAAATACGGCGACCGCGCAATGTTCGCCGCCTTCATGGAAGCCTCCGGCTTGTCCGGCCAGGCGCCAATGGCTTCCGCCTTCTCCAAATTCATGGCTTTCATCAATTTCGACGCGGGCGAATCGTTTGCGCATAAAACCTGGGGCGTTGGAACCGTCACGACAATTGACCCGGTGGAAAAGAAACTCAACCTGCGTTTCCCGCCTTCGCGCCGCCTGCCCCAGCCGCCCGACGCCGAGTTCACCCTGGCCGGCGCGCGGGAATATCTGCGCCGGTTGCCCCATGGGCACTTCCTGGCCCGCTTGTCGCGCGAGCCGGAAGCCATGAGCAAATTGGCCAACGAAAAGCCCACCGATTTCGTAAAAATGGCCATGAAGTCGCTCGGAAGCCAATTGCGTGTCGCCGAACTCAAGGGCGAAATGGTCACCTATCTCATGAGCGACCCGGAGTGGAGGGATTGGTGGAGCCGCTCGCGAGAAACGATCCGCGTGGATCCGTACATCGCCCTGCGCGGCTCGGGCCTGAACGCCACGCTTTCGCTGCGCGAGCAACCCGTCAGCATCTACGAGCAATCCTTTGAAGCGCTGCAAGAGGCGGAAACGACGCGCCAGCGCATGGAGGCCGCGCGCAGTTGCGTGCGCGCGCAGCATAAAACGCCCATCAAGCCCGAAGAACTCGCGCAGATGGAGCAATGGGTCCTCGCGCAATTCCAGGCTGCCGGCGACGATGCGCGCCGCATCGAGATGCACTTCCTGCTGCAAATTCTGAAGCGGATTCCCGCCGATGCCCATGTCGCCGCGCCGGAACCGAGCCTTGAGACGATCGTCCGCGGCTCGGGGGATTTATTGGCCACGATCCTGCCCTTGAACGCCTTTGAATATCAGGCCCCCATCTTCGACATGATTCGCGAAGTGCGCGAGGACTGGCGCGAAATCTACGAGACGATTTTGCCGGATTTGACCCTGCGCCTCGTGGAACGCGGCGTCAAAGCGCTGCTGGAATCGCAAATGTCCGACAGCCTGCGCCATGTGTCGGAGGGCTTGCTGAGCGATGCGCGCCGCAACATCGAAGCGCATTTATGGGCCATCACGCAATATCTGCACGGCCATTGGGCGGCCTTCGCCCCCGCCCTGCAACCGGCGATGATGATGGAGCAATTGCTCGAGCATTTCGAACGCCTGAACAACCAGTATAATCCACGCGACGAATCGGCGCCGCAATTGCGCGGCGACATCAACGCCATCCGCGCGTTCTTGGAGGACGATCGCCACGCGCACATTCGCAAGGCCGTGTCCATGATGAGCGAAGAAGAGGCGCACCGCTTCTATGAGCGCCTGGCTTCGCATCCGGGGCTGGATTCGACGGAACGCGCCCATATCGCGGCGGCATTGCGCGCCGAACGGCCCGAACTGGAGGTGAAGATCGAGGAAAACCTGCTCACCTCCATCTACCACTATGTGACGCGCCAATCCTACGAGGATCGTCAGGTAGAGTTGCAGCGGCTGCGCACCGTGGACATCCCGGCCAACAGCGAGCGGATCAAGCACGCCCGCGCGATGGGCGATCTGTCCGAGAACGCCGAATACGACGCGGCGAAAGAAGAACAGGCGCGCCTGATGAACCGGGTTCATGAGATGGAGGATTTGATCCGGCACGCCCGCATTTTCGAGCCAGCCGACATCCAAACGGACACCGGCGGCCCGGGAAGCCGAATCTGGATCCGCTTCGAAGACGGCAAGAACGAACGTTTCGATCTGCTGGGAATCTGGGACGCAAAGCCCGAGCAAGGTATCCTTTCCTATCGCTCGCCTCTGGGATCGCAATTCCTCAAGCACAAGGTGGGCGACCGGCTCGAATTGTCGCTTCCATCCGGCGAGTCGCGAATCTGCTGGATTGACAAAATCGAAAACGCGCTGTTGGAAGCCAAGACCGAATAATGGACCTTTTTTTCGACTGCTCCTCCGGCATCAGCGGAGATATGACGCTTGGCGCGCTCGTGGATTTGGGCGCGGACCTGGACGGCATCATCCAGGACCTGAATAAACTGCCCGTCACCGGTTTTCGTCTCGCCCGGCATAGCGTCATGCAATGCGGCATCCAGGCCACGCGCGTCGGCGTCGAAATCAATGCCGAAGACGACGATCACCGCTCCCTATCCGAAGTGCGCGACATCCTGCTGGCGGCCAAACTGCCCGCGCGCGCTGAAAAACGGGCGCTGGCCGCGTTCGAGAAACTGGCCGTGGCCGAGGCCAAAGTTCATGGGACGACGATTGAGAAGATTCACTTTCATGAAGTCGGCGCTCTGGATGCGATCGTGGACGTGGCAGGTTCGATGCTGGCGCTCGAGCAGCTCGATGCGGCGCGCATTATCTCCTCCGCGCTCAATGTGGGGCATGGAACGATCCGCTGCCACCACGGCGTCTTCCCCGTTCCCGCGCCTGCCACGGCCGAGCTGCTGAAGGGGATGCCCAGCTATCAAGACGAACTCAGCGGCGAACTCGTCACGCCCACGGGCGCTGCGATTCTGGCCACGGTGGCCGAATCCTTCGGGCTGATGCCCTCGTTCACAATTGAAAAAATCGGCTACGGCGCCGGAACGCGCGAGCACGCCGTCAAGCGGCCTAATTTTTTGCGGGTTTGCGGGGGCAGGCTGGCGGATGCTCCCAGCCGGTTTGACGCGGCGCTCCAGGGACTGGAGCATGAAAAGCTATGCCAGATCAGCGCCGAAATGGACGACGAAAGCGGCGAGACGTTCA
>JAPLSP010000780.1 GCA_026398575.1 Candidatus Sumerlaeota bacterium
TGGCGCGAGGCTGATGTTCCGGAGATTCCTCGATGACTTCCCTGCTTTTTCGCTGAGCAATATCTGGAGTGATGCGGCAATAACACCCGATATGCGATATGTAGTTCAAACTCATCCAACTGTCATCGAACGCTGCATCCTTATGACCACCGACCCTGGCGACCTTGTACTCGATCCGACCTGCGGTTCTGGCACCACCGCCACCGTCGCCGAACACTGGGGCCGTCGCTGGATCACGATTGACACTTCGCGCGTAGCGCTGGCGCTCGCCCGCGCTCGCATCATGGGCGCGCGCTATCCGTTTTACCTGCTGGCAGATTCCCGCGACGGCCAACTCAAGGAAGCCGATATTACACGCACGGCAGCGAGTTCGCAGCCCGTGCACGGAAACATTCGCCATGGCTTCGTCTATGAGCGTGTGCCGCATATCACACTCAAGTCCATCGCCAACAATGCAGAGATAGATGTCATCTGGGACAAGTGGCAAGCGAAGCTGGAGCCGCTGCGCGAATCGCTGAATTCCGCGCTCAAGAAGTCCTGGCAGGAATGGGAAATCCCCCGCGAAGCCGATGACAAGTGGTCGAACGCGGCAAAGAAAGCCCACGCTGAATGGTGGAAGGCCCGCATCGCCCGGCAGCAGGAGATTGACAAATCCATCGCCGCCAAGGCGGAGTTTGAATTCCTCTACGACAAGCCCTACGACGACAAGAAGAAAGTCCGCGTGGCAGGTCCTTTCACGGTCGAGAGCCTCTCGCCGCATCGCGTGCTGGGCGTGGACGAGAATGGCGAGTTTGTTGCCGGCGTTGCTGAGGAGAAACTGGGATATGGCTTCAAAAGGGATTTCGCGGCAATCATTCTTGAGAACCTCAAGACCGCCGGAGTGCAGCAGGCGCATAAGGAAGACAAAATTTCGTTTACCGCGCTGACGGGCTGGCCGGGACACTACTTGTGCGCCGAAGGACGTTATCTGGAAGGCGCCACGGAACGCCGCGCGGGCATCTTCATCGGCCCCGAGTTCGGCACCGTCCAGCGTCAAGACCTTGTGGAAGCCGCCAGGGAGTGCGCCGACGCGGGATTCGATGTCCTGATCGCCTGCGCCTTCAACTACGACGCGCACGCCACGGACTTCAGCAAACTGGGCCGCATCCCCGTCCTCAAGGCCCGCATGAACGCCGACCTCCACATGGCCGAAGACCTGAAGAACACCGGCAAAGGCAACCTCTTCGTCATCTTCGGCGAACCCGACATTGACCTCATCACCGAGAAGGACGGCAAGCTCCGCGTGAAGGTCAAAGGCGTGGACGTGTTCAAGCCGCAGACCGGCGAGGTGCAAGCCAGCAACACCGATGAAATCGCCTGCTGGTTCATTGACACCGACTACAACCAAGAAAGTTTCTTCGTCCGCCACGCCTACTTCCTCGGCGCCAACGACCCCTACAGCGCTCTGAAGACCACGCTAAAAGCCGAAGTCAACGAAGAAGCCTGGGCCACGCTCCACAGCGACATCTCCCGCCCCTTCGACAAACCCCAATCCGGTCGCATCGCCGTGAAGGTGATAAACCACCTCGGGGATGAGGTGATGAAGGTTTTTCGGGTGGCGTGAGAATTTATATCAAATTATATCCCTATCTGAGTATAATTCACTATAGAAAGGTTAATAATGGCAAATGCAGAACTCCTGATCTCGGCGCAAAAACAGCCTAAAGCGCGGATTGACAGTGAGACCGTTTCGCGCATGGCATATCGCGTCAGACTCTGCGGCAAGGAGCGGCGCCAGCTTTTGGAGTAAGGCTGCTTGCTGCCTTCTTTGAG
>JAPLSP010000036.1 GCA_026398575.1 Candidatus Sumerlaeota bacterium
GCATTAATCTTCTCTTCCTTACATGAATATTTGCGATGAATTTATGTCATTGTAGTTGCCAATATTAGGGCCAAAATGGGCTTTTCGGCTAAATCAGATTTTTCAATGGAACCAGACTCGCGACAAATTCATCATGCCCCTCGGACGATGACGAATCGCGAGTTCTTCGAGTCGTACGCGCGATCCGGCATGGTCGGGCTGGCTTCCGGCGACACGTTTATTGACCGCCTCATCGCCCGCGCCGAGCGGCATGTGACCGCAGAAGGCGAGTGGGGCTGCTGGACGCATTCGTTCGTCATTGGCGAGCGCCGCTGCGACGGGCATCTCTGGATCATCGAATCCGATCTTGAAATCCACCGCAAACACATCCAGTTGGGCGCGCAGGAAAACCGCGCCGACAAATTCTTCGACGATAAATACTACGGCAGTCTGGCGCTGCTGGATTTCCATCTCCCCGAGGAATCCGCAACGCAGGTGCTGGCCGGAGGGTTGGATCTGGTCGCCAGCCGCGCGCGCTATTCCCTGCGCGAACTGATCGGAACACTGATCGCGCTCAGGCATCCCTCCCTGCGCCCCAAGCCAAACGCGCTGGCGCGTCCCGAGTCCTTCGATTGCTCGGCGTTCGTGCGCTGTCTGTTCCTCAAGGCCGGCATTGATCTCGCGCCGGGCATGGACATCAAAAACACCACGCCCGAAGACCTTTGGCGCTCGCCCCTCGCGCCGGAAACATGGACCCTCATCCGCGCCGTCCCCGAAAGCCTCCTCGCCCGCCTCAAAGAAAACGCCCGCCGCGGCCTCCGCCTCCGCCATCTCAAGCGCGAGCGCAAACGGAGAGAGCGAAGCGCTGATTAAAGCCCCAAAAGTTTTTCCGCGTTGCGGTGGAGAATCTTGTGGCGCTGGTCGTCGCTCATATCGGTCGAGAGGATGGTTCCGATGCCGTGTAAGGGATCGAACCAGGGAAGGTCGGTGCCAAAGAGGAGGCGGTCTTCGAGGCCGGCGGCGAGAAAGATTTCGAGCGCGCCGCGGTCGTCCAGGACGGCGGTGAGCTCCAGATAGACGTTGGGGAATTCCTTGGCGATGGCGGCGGCCTGCTCCCATGCGCCGTGGAGACTGTGTCCGCAAAGCAGGCGGACATGGGGATATTTCGCCGCCAGTTTGCGAACCTGCGCCGGGCCGTCCAGATTGCTCGTGCCCCAGGTATGCGCCAGCAGGGGAAGGCCGCGCTCATTGGCGAATTCCCAGGCTGGGATGTATTCCTTCGCGTCGAACGGGATGCCGTGATAGTCGCTGAGGAACTTCAATCCGACGAGTGCGACTGGTCCGAGAGGGCCGACGATGCTGGCGTCCTCGCTTTTCTGATCTTCGTAAGCTTTCAAGTCGCGCCGGATGGCATCGGGATAATTGGGATTGATCGCGAGATAGCATTTAATGCGCTCGCGGTACAGCTTGGCCACTTGGAAGGTTTCCTCGTTGCCGATATCGGGCACGAGCAGCGCGTTGTGGGGGCAGAGGCAGATCAGCCGAACGCCCGCGCGGTCCATCGCGCGAATCATGCCCTCGACTCCGTTCCAGGGAAACCAGATCGCGCCCATGGGACCGAAGTGGCCGTGCATGTCTATCACCGGGCACGAGGCGCTCTTGCCGTTCTCCCAAAACTCACGCGCCAACGGGCTGTTGCGGATCATCGCGGACCCGGTCATCGCCAAGCCTTTCGCAGTTGGGCTGGTTAAAGTTGAGTCGGTCATAATTGCGCCTCCTTCAGCAGCCGCTCCAGGTTCCCGAACGCGATCAGTTCCTTCGCCTTTTCGGGGATTTGGGCGTGCTTGACCATCAGCATCTGTCCGCCGTGATGGATTGCAGGGAAGCCGGTGGCGAACAACAGCCGCTCGGCGCCGTATTGGGCGACAATGCCTTCAATGCCGCCGGGCGCCAGGTACTGGCTGATCTCAACGCGCACGCGGGAATAGCGGTCGAGAAAAGGCCGGAAGCGCCGGTCGCACGGCCAGACGCCGATGTCCGCAATGATCAGCGTCAAATCCGGATACCATTCCATGAAGGCGTGCAGTTCATCCCAATTGCCGCCATTGCCGGCAATCGAATATACCAGCGGAATGCGCCGGCGGCCGATCTCGATCATCAGATTTCCCATATCGGCGGGACGCAGCGAAAAGCGCCCCGCCGCCGGATGAACGCGCAGCGCGCGGACGCCGGCCTTGCCTGCGCGGTCGAGGAATTCGCGGATGGTTCCGATCTCGCCCGTGTGCGTAGGCAGCAAGGCCCAACAGGGAACGAGGCGGTCGCGGAAGGGGCGCAGTTCCTTTGTGAGCAGGTCATTGCCCGTCAGCGGCGGCCCTTCGAGTTGAACGATGTGCCAGACCAGCGCGCGCTCGATGCCCGAACGATCGAGTTCGCGCACGAGTCCTTCGGCATTGACGGGCGGCCAGCCGGATTTTTTGATCGGCGCGCCGATGAAAGTATTTGCGTCAAAGAATCGCATGGTTGTTTGCCTTCATCGCCTTTTGGCAGTCTTTTTAAGCCATAAACATAACCTGGAAGAGCCAGAACCATCCAGCCAATAATTTCAAGGAATTAGGCGGCTTTCAAATGGTGAGCAAACACGCGTAAATACAGGCAGAATCATTGAGGGCAGAATCATAATGATTTTGCCCTCAATGATTCTGCCTGTAAGCCGCATTAATGCCATCATTTCTTTGGAGCGTCATCCTCAATCGCCGCCTTGTTCAACTTCATCCCATGTTTTTCCGCTTCCTGAACGAAAGCCTTGAAGACTTTCTCCGCGTACAACGCATGCCCCCGGTCGTTCGGATGCCACTTCACGCCGGCATTCTCTCCCCATCCCCGATTCGCCGGGTCCAATGCGAACTCTTCGACGGAGACGAATGGCAAGCTGCGCTCCCGGCACACGGTCTGCATCATGTTCTGAAGAGTTTTCGCCCATCCGCTGTAAGCGCCGCCGCTTCCCGGACTCCAGACGCCTACGCAGATAATGAATGGTTTTGAAGCTGAAGAAGGGACGTCGAAAAGTGAAACCATTTTTTCATAAGTTTCCCGGGCCGCGCTTTCTCCTTTGGCGGATTTCTCATGCTCGCCGTGCTGGATGATGATGAGGTCATAAGGCTTTGCGGCCAAAGGCTTGACCGGCTCAAGCCGCTTTTCCGCTGTGCCTTCCCCGCCGGAAACAAGACTGGTGAAGGACAGCGCGACCTTGCGGCCAAGCGCCTTCTCGATGCGCCCCGCCAGGAGATGCGCGTAGTCCTTGTCTTCACTGGTCGCCGCCATGCCGGCGACGTGGTCCCATTGCAGCCGTTTGATGGTGTCCGTGTTGGACCCATGCCGGCTGATGCTGTTGCCGACGCAAAGCACGCGATAGGCGCCTTCGGATTGAGGAGAGGCGCTATTGGCTGGCAATTCGGAGCGGTCCTTGTCCTGAGAGAAAATCTGCGCCGACAGCGCCATCGCTAACAGCAGATGTATTCCGATCAGTCGCGCATTCATGACCAGGCTCCTTTTTATTGCTTGATGCGGAAAACATCGCCGCCGCTTATGGCGCCATTGGTCGGATCAAAGGCGAGCTTCAGCAGTTCGTTGAAAAATTGGGGATTTTTCGGATTGTATATTTGAGAGATATTATCTGCCGTCATGTCGTATTTCATGTCCGGTCCGGCGCTCCAGATGATCCATCCCGCATTATCGCCGCTCCCGCAGGAATAATAGCAATAGGTGGCGCCTTTCGCAGGCGCGAATGGATCGCTGAAATAGCTTCTCACATAAGCGACAGGAGTTGTGAGCGTAAACATCTTGTCGGATGGATTGTATTGCATGAAGGTCGGCTGGCGTTTCATCTCTGGCGGCAGCTCGGGCTGCATAGTCGCCGTGTTACTGAAGACATTGAGCGATGGATCCGCGCTCCAGGCGCAGTAGGCTCCATTATCCACATAGTAGGCTTCCAATCCCGTCGCCATGGACCGCATATCCGCTTTGCTGCGCGAGACTTTCGCCCGCGTCTGCGCCTCGAGGAAATTCGGTATGGCAATCGCCGTCAGAATGAGGCCCGTAAAAAAGCCCACACATCCAAGAACGAGACCAACAATGGCAAACGCGCTGCCGGTCAGGCGGCCTCCGCTTCTATTGATTTTCACCAGCGCAATCACGCCAATGATTGCGGTGGGAATACCCGTGAGCACTCCCAGACATGCCATGCTGAGGATGCCGCCAATGAGCGCGATAATCGCCAAGGCGGAAGTGCGCGCCGCCTGCATGGGCGCCTGCATGGGCGATGGTTGGTACACGCCTGAAATCGGCGCGCCGCAACGGCTGCAAAAGCCCCCACTCTCGGATATCGGGGAGTTACACCTCGGACATACGGCCATGATCTCTCCTCCTGAATATGGGATTTCAGAACTCCTGATCTCATGCATTTGCGCTTGATACTAAGACAGAGATTCAGAATGCTGTTGGGAGCGGCGCCAGCTTTTGGGCATTATTGATTCATCGAAGCTTTGAAAACGGAGCGATTCTATGTCTTCTCCGGCGCGGGGGCAAGCAGGAATGAGGCCGGGATACGGCGCAACAGGCGCGCGGCGAGGCTGCCTTCCCAGAATGCCTCCATACCCGTTTTGCCATGCGTTCCGAGCACAATCAGATCGGCCTTCCTGTCCTTCGCTATTTGCGTGATTTGGTCTGCAGGGTCGCCGCGCGTTACCGTCCCCGCCACTTCGAGCCCCAGTCCCATTCCCTTCAACTCCGCGACATGCCGGCCAAGGTATTGCGTGGCTTGCTCGACCTCGATATCCAAAACGGCGCGCATGGCCTCGGGCATGAAGCTCCCCGCCATGGCCTGCGAACCTGAAAGCGTCTCGGAAGTCGGAACAACCATGAGAAGATGAATCTGCGCGCCGCAAGCGACCGATACTCCCGCTGCGATCGGGAGCGCCACTTCGTGCGCGGGATTTCCATCCAAAGGCGCCAGCATTTGACGGAAGGGAAACACGATGGCGCCGGATGCGTCCGGCTGCAACTGCAAGACCGGCGCCGTCCGTTGGTGAACCACCTGCTGTGCGATACTGCCGGAGATCCAGTCGCGCAACCGGCTTTCGCCGTGGGCGCACAGCACGATCAAATCCGGAGTGAATTCTTCGGCGTGCTCGGCCAGGCTGTGGGCCACGTCGCGGACCTGATTGGGATGCACGTGCCAGTCAACCTTGACCTCCGGCGGGAACGCGCTGGCGGCAATTCGTTTGAGATACGCCTCAGCCTGTTCGGCTTTGACGAGGTGGCTTTGGCCGTGCACGCTGGCGGGAGCATCGCGCTCGATCACGTGCAAGAGCGTGACGCGCGCCCGGCATTTCAACGCCATTTGCGCGGCGGCAGGAAGCACGGCCTCAGCCATCGTCGAGCCATCCAGCGGAATGAGCAGATGTTTGAACATGGCGATTCCCCTTTATCCCGCAAACGTCTGGCAAAGAAGATAGAGATTCAAAAAAATGATGAGCGCGGCGACGATTGCGACCGCGATGGTCGTGGCTTTGGCATTGACGAGGACGCCCATGAGATCGCGGCGGCGGGTAAATTGAACGAGGGGAATGATGGCGAACGGCAGGCCGAAGCTCAGGACCACCTGGCTGAAAATGAGTGTTTTTGTGGGATCGAATCCCGCCCAAATCACGAAAAGCGCGGGCGCCATCGTGACGAGGCGCCGCAGCCAGACCGGAATATGGAAATTCAAAAATCCTTGCATGATCACCTGCCCGGCCATCGTTCCGACCGCCGAAGAGGATAATCCGGCGGCCAGAAGAGAAACAGCGAAAACAATACCCGCGGCGGGCCCGAGGATGGGCTGCAGCGTCATATAGGCTTTTTCGATGGCGTCCACGTCTTTCAGTCCGCGTTCGAAGAAGGTTCTCGCGGCCATGATCAGCATCGCCGCGTTGACCATTCCCGCCACGCTCATCGCCAGCACGACGTCCACCAGTTGAAAGCGAAATAACTTTTTCTTGTATTCGGGGTTGGCGATGACAATGCGCCCTTGTGTCAAAGCCGAGTGGAGAAAAATAACGTGCGGCATGACGGTGGCGCCCAGGATTCCGGTGGCCAGCACCACGCTGCGCGAGCCGCTGAAACTCGGGACCAGCGCGTTGTGAATAACCTGCCCCCAATCGGGGCGCGCGATCGCCAGCTCGAAGACGTAGCAGGCCGCGATCACGCCCACCAGCGTCGTGATCACCGCTTCGAGCGGACGGAATCCGTAGCGCTCCAGTCCCATGATGATAAACGTGGCGACCGCGGTCAGCAGGGCAGCGATCCACAAAGGCATTCCGAAGAGAAGGTAGAACCCCAACGCCGCGCCGAGGAACTCAGCCAAATCGGTGGCCATCGCCACGAGCTCCATCAAGACCCATAAGAACCAGACGAACGGGCGCGGATAGTGATCGCGGCACATCTCGGCCAGATTGCGTCCGGTGGCGATGCCCAGTTTGGCCGAGAGCGTCTGGATGAGCATGGCCATCAGATTGCTGGCGAGGATGACCCACACCAGGCGATAGCCGAATTTTGCGCCGCCTTCGAGATTGGTGGCGAAATTGCCGGGGTCCACATAGGCCACTGAGGCGATGAAGGCGGGCCCGAGGAAGGGGAGAATGCGCGCCAGCCCCCTGCGGCGGCTCCGGCCAGAGAGGACTTCGACGCCGGCGATGGCGGCCGAAGCTGAGCCTCCCGGCTTGCTTTGCTCAAGCGCGGAATTAGAAGACGAGGATGTATTGTTCATCATTCGACACTGGAAATCTAAAAGTACTACTTTTCAAAATCAAGGCTATCTCTGGGCAGTTTGAGCTTATTGACCTTAATATTCTATTTTGATAGTTTATTTAGTCAATGCGGATTCAGTGTAGTTGTTGAAGGCGTTCCAGAGCATGAATTCCTCGATGCCGTGTTCTTTCAAGGCGCGGATTTCATCGCGTATTTGCGCCTCGCCATACTTGACGTGGCCGTTCACCCACGGGGCCGTGAAGTCCTGAATCCAGGGGCGGATGCGGGCGGGCGTCGGAATGTTTTTGTTCCGGTTGACGCAGTCGCGCGTGCAGTACCAGACGCATTCATAGGGATTGGCGTCGGGGATGGGGATTTTATAAGTTTGGTTGGCGTAATGACTGGGATACATCATCGGGCAAACGTAGTCCACGACGTTGCTGATCGCTTCCCAGTATTGCCCGATGCGTTCATCGGTGGGTGAAGTGGGAATCAGGCCGAAGATGTCGGCGCCGACATAGACGTGCAGGGGCGAAATTTCCGCATAAGCTTTCTTGAGGAATTTCTGGATGGCTTCGGGCTTGGTCTCATTCAGAGTATTGCGCATGTCCAGCAGGGGGTCTTTGGTTTTGGGATCGGTTTCGGGGAAGCGCACATAGTCGAATTGAATTTCATTGAACCCGGCCTGGGCGGCTTCCTTGGCGACGGCGATGTTGTAGTCCCACAGCTCGCGGTCGAAGGCGCTGGCCCATCTCAGGCCGTCGCGCTGCTTATAAGGTTTCCCATCGGCGCGATAGATAATGTTGCGGTCGGGATGCTGATCGGCGTATTCGGGGTCCTTGAAGCAGACGATCCGCGCGATAGTGTACAGATTGAGGTCTTTAAGCCTCTTCATGAGCGCGGCCATGTTATTGACGGTGGGATGCTTATTGGCCGAAGGGGCATATTTCTCGGCGGCCAAAGTTTTGAACGTCATCAAACCAGCATCTTCCTTGACATCAATGACGAAGGTGTTGATCCGGCTCTTGGCGGCGAAAGCCAGCAAGGCTTCCAGTTTTTTCGGCGTGCCGATGGAAGAATAAGTGACATAGATGCCATTGACTTTGATGCGCGGATTTTCCGGATATTCCGCAACCTTTTTCTGCGGAGAGTAGTCCAGCGCGCGAAACTTCGGATCGAGCAGCTCCGTGCGGTCGGCCACGGTGTACTTAGCCAGAACCCAGCCGCTGGCGATATTTTTGCCATTCTGGTATTTGACATGGAGCCATTTTTCGCCGGCGCCTTCGACGCCTTCTTCAAAGATCGTGAGTGCAGTGAGCTCGGACAAGTAATTCACTTTGGCGCCTTTCGCGGTTGGCGTCTCGCGCGAGATGACGCTCGAGCCTTTGACATAGACGATCCCTTCGGCGGGCTTGATGACGATCGGCGTGGTTGAGCCGGTATCGGCGGAGGCTGCGCCGGCCTTACTGGAACCTGCTTTGGTGGTATCGGACTTCGAGGCGCCTTCGCTATAGGCTTTGGATTTGTCAGACGTCGTGTATTTCAGCTGAACCCAACCGTTCAGGGAATCTTTGTCGTTGGAGTATCTGACATGAAGCCATTTGTTGCCGGAAGGCTCGGTGAATTCTTCAAACACAGTGAAAGGGCGCGGATCGGACACCGAATCGAGCCGGGCCGCTTTCGCGCTTGGGCTATCGCGAACATAAAGGTTCGGGCTGTTGGCATAAACCACGCCCTCGGCGGGCTTGGCTGCCAGCGGCTTGGACGTGGCGCCGTCGGCTTTAGCCGTTGTGGATTTCGAAGCGGGCGTCTTGGTGGCTTTGGGGGCCGCCGGTTTGGGCTTTGCTTCGGTTTGGGCGGCGCGCGTGGTTCCCGTTTCGACGGACGGCAGGGGCATCGGCAGCAGCAACAACAGAACAGCGAGGCAAAGGGCGCCGGGGAAAAGTTTCATGGACATGCGCAAATGATTCCTTCAATAAAATAGACGATCGCCGCGAGCGCATGTCTTTCCCAAGCACGGGCGGGAAAATCAAGCCTTTTATTCGTCAAGAGTCAATTCTTCCTCCTGCTCGGCAGGGGCGGGCAGGGGGAAGGCGGCGGTTTGGCGGGACAGCGCATCGCTCAGTTGGATGCGCGCCTGCACGGCGGCCAGCCTCAGGCGGCGTTCGGGATTCGCCTCGCACAGGAAGCAGTATTTATCGTAAACGCATCCGCACAGGATATGAGCGATATAGTCAGCCAGCGAACCGGGGCAAATCTGCTCATCCATTGCGCGGCGCAGCTGGGGCGCCAGGTCCTGCCTGGCCTTGGCCAAGGCCCTCAGCAACGAGGACAAATCGCGGCGGGCCTGCGTTACGGCTTGCGCCCGCGACGGGCGCCAGAGGTCGGGAATGCGCCGCGCCTTGGCGACGCGAAAAGGCTTCTCTTGAACTTCGTGAATAATCTTGGCGCGCTCGACGCCCGAAAGCCAGATGTTGAACTTGCCGTCTCCCAGTTTTTCGTGCTGGATGATTTTTCCGATGCCCACGATGCTCTGGACCGGCGGGGAGTCATAGTAGGTTTTTTTCCATCCATCTTTGAGCAGCGCCACGGCCATCAAACGGTCGCCCCCCAAAATGGCTTCGACCAGTTTGATGTAGCGTGGCTCGAATATGTAAAGAGGCAACAGCGATTGAGGAAATAAGATTACATTGGGCAGCGGCATGATAGGCACGTAGAGCGATTCGGGCGTCATACAGCCTCCCACCAAAAGAAATTTTCTTTATTTTTGGATTGGGCTTCCAGCAAGACGATAGAGAGTGTAGGCCAATTGGGATGGATATGTCAAATATTTTTTTCTCTGGCAGCATCATGGCTTATGGCTGGGGATTCTGCGACGCGTTGAACCGGAATCCTGCATCCAGGCCATTGATTGCAATGGATTTATCGCCGCGGCCTCCAAAGAGCGAACCGGCATTGTTCTTGAGGGTGGTGACAAGTTGAATCACAACGCGCCGGTCGAATGGATTCAGGTGCTCGGCGGAATTCAGCGCGATCCATCGTTTTTCACCGGGTTGGTTGATGTCCAGGGGATCGAGACGGCCACGCCAAAAATTATAAGCGAACGCCTTGAGCTCCAGCTTGGAATCACTTGGTTCGATGTAGCGCAGGAGCAACAGGCTTTCCTGCGGCGTTCCGTCGCCAATTGCCAAAGGGGGGACGAAACCGACTGTTACCGCGCTTTCGGTCAGCGCGATGCCAGGCCCTTCGGCTTTGCTCTGATAGCTCTGTTTTCTATAAAACTCCACGCCATCTTTCCCGCGCGACAAGAGGAGGGGCGCGGCGCCGAAAAGCAGACGGCGGTTGTCGGCGTCCGCGAAGCTGAATTGCGCGCCTTCCGGCCCCACCCGCGCTTCGCATTCGCATAAGAGCATCGTGTGATAGGACGATTGCGTCACGGCCGCTTCCACGTTGAATCGCATCGGCGTTTCACGCGGCCAAGCCACCAGCAAGGGCGTTTCGCCGCCGCGTTCGCAGGGGCCCAGGGGCCACCGGTTCAGCGCCGTCTTGACAAACATGGCCCGCACGCGCTGCTCGATTTTTATCGCCGCCGCGTTATTGATCCCTGTAAATCGCTTGCTCCAATCCGTTTGGGACGGAGAGATCTTCTCCATTTCCTCCAGCGAAACGCCGCCATTGGCGGGCAGGATTACTTTGACCGACTCGCCGGGCGCCAGATCGCCCAAAGCCTTGGCCCGCTGCCCAACGACCAGCCAGACATCCTGCAGATAGAGGCTCGATGCATTGCGCGCCTCGCCCTTGATCTCGCGGCCATTGCGGATCAAATCCGCCGTAATCGTTCCTCCCAGGTTGATGACGCCTTCGCCCTCCATGTAAGCCATTCCCCACTGCTTGAGCGGCAAGGCTGTGATTTGCATTTTTGCGCGGCTCTGATCCACGGGCTGCGCAGCATCCGAGCTGCCCAGCAGCGAAGACTGCGGCGCCGCCCGCTGATATCCACGGCGGAAGGCGTCCTCGGACTCCGACTGGCGCAGGACGCCGTCATTGGCCGCGTCAATATTTATCCATCGCGTCAGCGGCAGGAGCGTCAGCCCCGGCTCGGCGTCGCGCTGCGCCTCTGCGGCGGCGAAGGCGGCGGGATATCTTCCGATATTCGGTGAAAAGATGCCGCCGATGTTCGCCGCGCGCGCCTGGGCCTGGCCGCTTTGCGCCTGGATCAGCGTGAAAGTGCGCGAGACCATTTCGCCGCCCTTGGTATGGTATGCGATCCCATAAAGCGCCACGCTGAAAACCAAAACGATCGCCGGCACGGTGATCCAGCCCCATTCCAGCCGCTTTTTGCGGGTGAGGACATAAAAATTCACCGGGCCCACCACAAGGAAATACGAGAGCAGCGCCAGACCGATCAGGCCGAGATTGGGCTTGCTGACATCCATGCCGAAATCGAAGCCGCTGGTGAAAGTCATGAAGAAATCGCCGATGCGATCGAGCGCCGGGGCCGGTCCGAGGAGCGAAGACCACAGATAGCGGACGCCGCTGGATGGCGCCGATAGATCGCAGGCCCACAGGTCTATCGTTCCCAGTCCCAGCTTGCGGCGCGCCGCCAGAATCCGTCCGTCCTTGCTCCAGATGGCGCGTCCGTCTCCCGCCAGTTCCAGATTCGCGACGACGGTTTTCGCCAGGGTCGTCGCCGCGTCGGCCATTCCCCACGACAGCAGCGCGCCTTCTTGTTCCGTCAGATCGCGAACCCGCGCCGGCAGCAGCGGTTCGAGGGGGCTGCCGCGCAGCGACATCGCGTCGCGCCCGCCCAGCACGACGAGTTTGCCGCCGGCGCAAACCCATTGTTCGAGCGCGATCAGTTGGTCGCGATCCAGCATATTGGAGGCCCACCGCGGAATCACAACCATTGCGGCGCCATCATAGCCGTACCATTTGCCCGGCGCCAGCGCGGGAGGGTGAATCAGCAATGCAGTGCCCTGCCGTTCGGTTCGCGGTGTTCCGATGATATCCATCGGATCGTTCGAAAGCGCCGCGACAATCCGCGCCGGCTCGATGATGGGTTTGGTTTTGAATACGGCCGCTTTTTCCATGCCCCCGCGCTTGTTGAAAAGCCGCAGCGTCACCTCAACCCGGTCGTCATCCGAGGCCTTGACGTACAGTGTGTATCGCTTGCGCGTCTGCCAGGGGACATTGACCGCCGATTCCACGACCACGTCTTTGCCGTCGAAGGAGGGCGCCGTGGCCGTGACGCGGCCCACGAAGTCGCTGCCTTTGGCCAGATTCGGCGAATTGGCCGTCGGGAAGTTCTCAATCTCCACAACGAGCGGCGTCCAGCACCCCGGGCGATGAAAGCCATTGAAGCCCCAAAAAGGCGCCATCGCCACCTCGGCCTGAGCCGCCCGCAGAGAGGACAGGATGAGAAGCGCTGCCATAAGGCTGAAGCGGCGGCGAATGAGCATAAAGAGGAAGCCCTTTATTGCGTCTGGCCTGCGCGCGTGCGCGCGATAATATCGCGCGACGCGTTTTGTTTCGGCGCGCCGGCGATCATCACTTCGATCCCCAGCGCGCGCGTCGTTTCCCGTTCGGGGATCGTGTCCAGCGTATAGTCCGTGCCTTTGGCGTGCGCGTCGGGGCGCAGCGCTTCGAGCAATCCCATGACCGTCGGCTCATCGAAGAGGATGAGGTAGTCCACATAGCGGATGGCGTCGAGCAGGATCAACCGCTCGTTCTCGGGCAGGATGGGGCGGTCCGGGCCTTTGATCTTGCGGATGGAAGCGTCGCTGTTGAGCGCGACGATCAGGCAGTCGCCCGCCTCGCGCGCCGCCTGGAGATACGAGATATGCCCGCCGTGCAGAATATCGAAGCACCCATTGGCGAAGACGACGCGCTGGCCTTGCGCTTTGAGGCGCTGAACGATAGTTTTCAGTTCATTGAGAGTTTTGAGTTTTCGGAGCATTAGACTTCCTGAGATTCTATCATGGGTGTGGATTCAACGGACGTATTCGCACGAATCCTGGTTCAACAACAGCAAAACAGTTGCTCCAGTCTTCTCTTTCATTAAGGACTTGGAGAATAAGTGATATAACATAATCTGTTGAAAGCGGGGGGACACGGAAAAGTATGATCCCGCATTCTGCCGGAAGCCCAAATTGAAATGCCAATTCGCCAAAGTCCTTGTCGAAGGTTACGACCAGGCGTTTTTCGCTCTGGGCTTTTTCGAGAATCCTTCTATCGCTGATTCCTGGAGCATCCGTTCTTATCCAAACCACATCATGCCCTTTGGCACGCAGCGCCTGAACTGCATCCCCGGGAAAATTCTCATTGGCGATTATGCGCATGGCTGTATAGGCGATAGATAGACTTTTTCAGAATGCAAAAGCATGCTGGCATAACAGAGACAGGCTTGGATATCTTCATGACTCAAGCCGGGATAATTGCGAAAAATTTCTTCCTCTGACCAGTTGTTGGCCAATAGCTCCACTACAAACTCCACGGCAAGCCGCGTGCCTTTGACCACTGGTTTACCCACTAAGACGTTTGGGTTGATTTCAATTCGTTCCTGCCATGTCATGGGCTGACTCCTTGAAGGAATCCCGTATTACAGCTTTAAATACAACTGCGCATGATATCTTTGAGAATCCAACTGACCGCCTCGTTCAGCGTGCGCGCGATGAAATCCGGGTCGGACTTCCATTTCGAGCGGTTCCAATGCAGTTCGCCTTCGCCGTAGCCCGTGCGCACAAAGATGGCTTTCAGGCCGCGCGAGCGCGCGCACTCGATGTCGCTCGGACGATCTCCTGCCATATAGGAGCGCGGGAGGTCAATCCCATGCTCGCGGCGGGCCTTGTCGAGCATGCCCGGTTGGGGCTTGCGCAGGGGCGAGTCGCGCGCGTATTTTTTTACCGTGCCGCTCGGGCGATAGGGATTGCAGTAGATCGCGTTCACATAAGCGCCTCTGGCCTTCAGGAGCTCTCGGAGGCGTTGATTGCAGAGGCGCACGTTCTCTTCCGGAAAATATCCCATCGCCACGCCGCCCTGATTCGAGACGATGATCACCGGCAGCCCCGCTTCGTTCAGGCGGCGAATGGCGCGCGCCGCTCCCGGCAGCAGTTTGATGCGCGAAGGATGATTGATATAGCCGAAATCCTCATTGACCGTCCCGTCGCGGTCCAGAAAAACAGCAGGCCGCGCAGCATCCACGGTGCGACGATTTGCTCGCTTTTTCATCACCGAAATGCCTCGCAGAAAATTTCTCAGTCAAGTTTGCCGCCGCCCGTGCAGCAGTTTCAAGCCATAAACCGCAACAACCGCCGCTCAAACACTCATCTGCATTTTCACTTGCTATGCGCCGCAAGAATGAAATAACTAACCACGGATAGCACGGACGGCACGGATACGATCCTTATCCGTGTCGTCTGTGCTATCAGTGGTTGAAAAAATTCAAGAAAGGAGAAAGTGCAATGGGAAAGCTGATTCATGAGGAGATTAGCAAGGCCATTATTGGAGCGGCGATGGCGGTGTTGAATGAACTGAAGCCGGGGTTGGATGAAAAATTGTATGAGAATGCTCTGGTGATCGAACTGCGGGATAGAGGACATGCGGTTAACCAGCAAAAGCAGTTTGATGTTCACTACAAGGGTCATCACATCGGGTCATTGGTTCCGGATTTGATTGTGGATGAACTTGTCATTGTTGACCCCAAGGTGGTTACAGATTTTAACGACAACCACATTGCCCAGATGATAGGATATCTTGCCATCACGGACCTGAGGCTCGCGCTATTGCTCAATTTCAAATATGCGCAACTACAATGGAAACGAGTGGTACGGTGACCAACTAGTTCCACTCTCTTTCGGCCCTTTTTTGAGAGAATATTTCGCCACACGACGGTACGTCCAAGCAGTTCCGCAAGTGCAAGTCCAAAATTACCACGGATAGCACGGACTGCACGGATATGGTTCTTATCCGTGTAGTCTGTGCTATCCGTGGTTGAAAAATCCCCTCGAGGAAAAAACAAAACAGGAAAGCCAGTTCGTATCATTTCAGTGGGTGATAGTTGACGCTGAGGGCGTTGAGGCGCTTGAGGTGCGCTTGCAGGCGTTCCTGAAAATCCGGATAGCTCCGCGTCTCCTGTGGGGTCCAGGCGACTTCGGCAAGCGCGGTCAGACGTGGGAAGGTCATGTATTCCGCATTTTTCCCATCGGCGATGTATTCGGTCCAGATTTGTCCCTGCGTTCCGAGGACGTGTTTGATTTCTTCCTGGCCCAAATCTTTTGGGATTGGATTGTAGCCATAGACTTTTTCAAGAGGCAGATTTCCGCCAATGGCCAGAGGCTCATTCTTCGTGTCGGCGGTCTGATAGTAATCGAAATAGGTGTAGGTGTTCGGGGCCATGACGACGTCGTGGCCGGATTTGGCTGCGGTGATGCCGCCTTTTTCGCCGCGCCAGGACATCACTGTCGCGCCGGGCGCAAGGCCACCCTCCAGGATTTCATCCCATCCGATCAAGCGCCGCCCCTTGGACGCGAGGAACTTGTCCATGCGCTGGATGAAGTAGCTTTGCATCTCGTGTTCGTCTTTCAATCCCAGCGCCTTGATGCGCGCCTGGACTTTCTCGCTCTTCTTCCATTGATCCTTGACCGCTTCGTCGCCGCCGATGTGGATGAACTGGCCGGGGAATAGCTCCAACACCTCGGTGAGCACGTCTTGCAGGAAAAGAATCGTTTTCTCCTCGGGATTGAAGATGTTGGGATCAATGCCCCAGAACGTGCGCACGGGCAGCGGCTTTCCCGAAACGCCGAGTTCGGGATACGCGGCAATGGCGGCCTGGGCGTGACCGGGCATTTCGATTTCGGGCACGATGGTGATGTTGCGCTCGGCGGCATAGCGGACGATTTCGCGGATGTCATCCTGCGAATAAAATCCGCCGTGCCGTTTGCCGTCGTTTTTATATTCGCTCTCCGGCTTTTTGTTATAATCGCGCAGATGACCGACCAGCGTTTCTTTTCGCCACGCTCCCACTTCGGTCAGTTTGGGATACTTCTTGATTTCGATGCGCCAGCCTTGGTCGTCGGTCAGGTGCCAGTGGAAGCGGTTGAGTTTGTGCAGCGCCATTACGTCGAGGAAACGCAGGATGAATTCCTTCGGGAAAAAGTGCCGCGAAACATCCAGCATTGCCCCCCGCCAGCCGAAGCGCGGGCTGTCTTCGATCTTCACCGCCGGAATCGTCCATGCGACGCCGCTGGCTTTTTGCGCGGAGAAAATCTGCGGCGGCAGCAACTGGCGCAGTGTCTGGCAGCCATAAAAAACGCCGGCTGTTTTGGGGGCGCGGATGGTGACTTTCTCCGGCGTAACTTCCAGCGAATAACCTTCGTCTCCGAGTTTGGCCAGAGCTGCGTCCACACTTAGCGCGATGCAATTGCGCGCTGTGTCCTGGCCGGTCTTCACCTTCAGCGGCAATCCTGTCGCTGGCCGCAGCATGGCAGCCAGATGTGCGCCCGTCCCTTTTGCCGTATCATCTGTGACGATAATCGTGTTTTTACTCAGAGTGAATACGCCTTGGCCTCTCGTCAGGCTTAAAGGCTTTGGGAGGATGGAAACGGCTGGACCTGCGCATCCTGAGACCACCGTCATCAATAACGGTGCGGTTGCCACCATGCAGGACCATTTCAAAATGCCTTTATGAAGAAGAGACATGCCGCTACCCTCCATTTATTGCATTGTGATTATGCCGCTCATTCACCGACAGCATGTAATGCTCTTTCCAGCACTGGCTCAGATAGATACATTCCGGCGCTGATCAGGTTTTCCATGATTGGTCGTGCAGCCGGAATATAGCCTCTTGTTTTAGCGATAAGCACTATACCGAGAGTGCCACGAACACGAAGACTTAGGCTTGTGGCGCATTTGCGCCCTGATAGATCATCAATGATTGCTTCTGCGCCAGGATTTTGCAGCGCATACGCCAAAACAGAAGACTCTCCGGGACCTAACCCCCATTCCGATATTTGCTCCGGTATTTGAGGCGATGGAGCTATTTCGATCCCAGGATTTTCCGTCAATGCGCGCGAAGTGATGTCGTTAGGGCCATTGCGTTGGATTTCATCGGCCACAGATTGTGGAACAATGACGCGGCCATAAAAACGCGCCAAGAGATTGAGCAGACGCGCACGACTGAGAAAGATGAGCGGAGAAGCATTTATAACAGCGAGATCAGCCAAGCGACAACTCCTTGTTCAGATCATCCCAGTCCACTTGGAACGAATCTTTTCCCATGCGCGCAAGAGCTAGAAGAAATTCCGTTCGGGATAGACCGGCGACACGCGCCGCCATTTCCTGTGAGATGCGGCCCTGCTCATACCAAGTCGCGGCCGCGGCCAATCGCATTTCCCGGCCGAATTGCTCTTGCGTGCAACGCATGGCCGCTAAGATTTTCTCTGAAAAATCAACGGTTAGCGAAACCATGATATCCTCCATTTTTTCTTGTTTTGTATTGGCTGAAAAGTATAACAAGGCCGCGTCTGACTTCAACATAAATCGCCATGGCAAGCCTCATCACGGCCTATAATCCTTCTCCGCCGGATGCTTGGCGAGATAGCCTACGATCAGCTTGATTGCATTATCCAAATCCTTGAGCGAGACGACTTCGACGGGGGTGTGCATGTAGCGGTTCGGGATGCTGATTAGCGCGGCGGCCGAGCCACCGCGAGCCAGCTGGATCGCGTTGGCGTCCGTGCCGGTGCCGCGCGGCTCGGCGGTCACCTGATAGGGAATCTTCAGCGCCTTGGCCGTCTTGAACAATTCCGCCTCCAGGACGGGGTTGATGTTGGGGCCGCGGTGCAGGATAGGGCCTTTGTCCAGTTTGACGTCGCCGAGTTTTTTCGGCTCGGTGTCGGGATGGTCCGAACAAAAACCGACGTCAATCGCGATGCCCGCCTGCGGATGGATATTATACGCCGAAGTGATCGCGCCGCGCAGGCCGACTTCTTCCTGCACCGTCGCCACGCCGATCACCGATATTTTCAGTTTGTGTTTCGACAGTTCGCGGATGACCTCGGCCACGACAAAGGCGCCCACTTTGTCGTCGCAGCCGCGCGAGATGATGCGGTCACCGCGCAGCCGGCGGTATTGCACGTCTATCACAACGGGGTCGCCCACCGAGACGGCCTTCAGCGCCTCTTTTTTCTTCGAGGCGCCGATGTCTATCCACAGGTTTTCCATTTCGAGGGCCTTGCCGCGCTCCTCGGGCTTCATCTGATGGATCGCTTTGCGTCCGATGACGCCCAGAACGTCGCCTTGCTCATGGAGCACCTTGACGCGCTGGCCGACGAGGAGATTCGGGTCCATGCCGCCGATCTGGGCCATATAAAGATAGCCGTCCTTGTCAATGTGAGTTGCCGTGCACGTCGCGATGGACTTCATGGGCGAATCCTTCGACGCGCTGGCGGAAAATCTTGGCCGCCGGCTGTTCGAATCCCGAGGGACTCGGGGCGTTCAAGAGGTCTTCGAGAAATTTTTCCGCATCTGGCTTCATGGGGGTGTCCTTTTGATAGCGGTCAATCGTTCCGGCTTTATTTAACCACGGCGCAAGCGTCCGGTTCAATCCCGATTCTTCGATGAAGGCTTGACGTCATCCGTCAACCGCCGTTAGGCTTCTTTTGCGTAACATTCGATTCATAAGGATCGCAGTCAGAATGTGGGCGATAGCGCTTTTATTGGTTTTGCTGGCGGCAGGCGTCGCGCTGATCGCTTATATGATCTTTGAGGCGCATGGGCGCCTGGAGGTCACCGATACAACGTTGGAATTCGGGAATCTTCCGCCGGCCTTTGACGGTTTTCGCATCGTGCTGGTTTCGGACTTTCATTCGCGCCGCCTGGGCTGGTACGAAGAAAGCGTGATCCGGCGCCTGAGCCTGATTGACGCGGATATGCTGGTCATAGCCGGAGACCTGAAATGCCGCAACACGACGCCCAACGAGCCGGTCTTGAAAGTTCTGGATGCGCTGGTCGCGGCGGCGAAACGCTATCCGTTTTTTCCGGTCTATACGCGCGGCAATCACGACCGGCGCGGATTCGACGAGGCCTGCGACGCGCGGCGCGATATTCATTCGCTGCGCGACCGATCCATCGCCCTTCAGCGCGACGGCCAGCGCATCCATGTCGCCGGCACGCGCCGCACCGCGCGGGTGCCGCGGCGGATGCGTCCGGCTTTGCGCAAGGCGTTGTTCGGCATCGCGCCCGGCGATTTCACCATCTTTGTCTCGCATTCGCCGGATTTCTTTCGCATGGCCGCGCGCCGGGGAGTGGACCTGATGCTTTCGGGCGATACGCACGGCGGGCAGATCAGTGCGCCGTTTTATGGGCCGGTGATGCCCAAGGGCCGGCTGGGAATTCGGTTTATGCGGGGACATATCAAGGACTTCGGAAGCCAGATCTATATTTCGCGAGGTATTGGAACAACCGGACCTCCATTTCGTCTCGGCTGCCGTCCGGAAATCGCCGTGCTGACGCTGCGGCGGGCACAGGCTTGCGAGCCGTGAGCTGCAACACTTGGATTTTAGAAGCTCCATTTGGAGTTCTGGATTCCAAGGTCTGATTTGAGGGATTGAAGAGGACATTTTTTATGGCTGAATCAAAAACTAATGCGCCGCTGGCGGCGGAGGAATTGATTCATTCGATTCCGATAGCGGTGGCGACGCTCGACGCCGCAGGCATGTTGACCGCGGCCAATCCGGCCGCCGCCAGGCTGCTGTCTCTGGAACAGGGCAGGGGATATTCGCTGTCGGAATTGTTCAAGGGCAGTTATTTCGATCCTGCGCGCGAAATCCTGGGAACGCTGGACCGCGCCGGGGCATGGCAGGGCGTATTGCCGCTCATCGCAAGCGACGGATGCAAGCGCCGCCTTCGCGGCCAGTTCGTCCGGCTTGCGCAAAACGGCGGCATGGCTGTGGGATTTTTGGAGGAGGAGAGCGATCTGTGCAAGCTGCGCGACCGTCTGGATGAGGCCGAACGCATGTTGTCCGTTGGGCGGATGGCGGGCGGCATCGCGCACAACGTCAATAATGCGATGGTGGCCATCCTCGGATACTCTTCGATGATGCAGGATTTGGTGCGGGAGGACGAACGGTTGTCGCGCTTCGTGGGACGGATCGTCAGCGCGGCGCATCGCGCGGCCGATCTGATTCGCCAGTTCCTGAGTTTCAGCCAGAAAGGCGGGGTGCGGCCCGTATTGCTCAACGCCGGCGACGTGGCGGAGATCGCCGCCAAGCTGTTCATGAAATCGCATCCTGCGCAGGTGCGGATCGCCTGCGACGTGGCGCCGGAGCTGCCGCTGTTTTATGCGATTCCCAGCCAGATGGAGCAGGCCTTCAACAGTCTATTCACGCTCATCTTTGAGCAGGCGGGTCAAGGCGCCTTGGAACTGGAGATCGCCGCGCGTCTGGCGCTGCCTGCGGAATGCGCGGCTGCGGAAAACCAGGGCCGCGTTCGCGAAGCCGTCGCCGTGGAAGTGGGAGGGCGCGGCGCTTTCGACCAAGGGCGGGCGCTGCAATCCTGGAACGCGCTGATGGCGCCGGAGACCAAAGCCGATGGGGTAGAGGAGCGGCAGATGAAGGGATCTTTGGCTCTGAGCGCCGCTTTTGTTCGTGAGGTTTTGCGCGAGCATCATGGATGGATGACGGCGGCAGCGGACGCGGAGGGGGTCGCGCGTCTTCGGGTGTTTTTCCCCACGCGCGCGGCCTTGGAGGCGGGAGCGCCGGCGGAGAATCTTCCGCCGTCGGACACACGGGTTCCCGGCGCGACGATGGACGGCAAGACCGCCCGGCGTCCAGCCACCGTCCTGATCATTGATGACGAAATTCTGGTCCTGGAGCTGGTGATGGATCTGCTGACCGAGAGCGGCTTCAAGGTATTGTTGGCCAACGGCGGACGCAAAGGACTGGAGATCGCCTCGGCAGGAGCGGCGATAGACGTGGTTTTGCTGGATCGCGCGATGCCGGACCTGGATGGCCTCGACGTTTATCTGAAATTGCGCGAGATGTGTCCCGACTTGCCCGTGATCGTTTCGAGCGGCCACAGCCCTGAAGATTCGAGAGCCGGTCTGCCGGAAGACCCGCGTCTCGGCTTTATCCAAAAACCCTATCACTTCACAGAACTGGTGTCTTCGATCAATCGGATGCTGTAGTGAGTGGACTCCTGTAATTTTGCCGCAGGAAAGGATAACGGATGCGCGCGAACGCGAGACAGCTAAAGGAGATCGTGCGGCGGATCGTCGAGGTTGCGCATCCATTGCGCATAATTCTTTTCGGCTCGGCGGCCCGCGGCGAAATGACGAAGGACAGCGATGTTGACCTCATGGTCGTCATGCCGCCGGGAACGCATCGGCGGCACACCGGGATGAAGCTCTATCCGCTCATGAAAGGCATTATGATCCCGGTGGATATTGTTGTTGCGACGGAACTGGATTTGATAAAGCACAAAGACACTATAGGTCTTGTCTATGGCGAAGCTTTACGGGATGGCAAAGAAATCTATGGCTCTCGATAACAAAGATACCGGCTCAGCGGAAGAATGGCTGCGCTATGCCCAAGCGGATTTAGCTTTCGCGCGAGCGCCTTTGCCCAAAGGCGGCATGTACGAGCAGCTTTGCTTTCATGCGCAACAAGCGGCAGAAAAAGCGCTAAAGTCCGTGCTCGTTTCACGCCAGATTAAATTCCCATTCACACATAACCTCCAAACGCTGATTAACATGTTGCCCTTGGACTTGGAGTTGCCGCCTGTTATGGCGACCGCGTCGGAACTCACAGAATATGCAACCGTATTTCGATATCCTGGCGAAGAGGAGCTCATCAGCAAAAAAGAATATAGGCAAGCTCTGCGGACCGCTGCGGCAATCGTAAAATGGGGCAGACAGCAAATCAGAATCAAAAAAAGAAATTAAGCGCCGGCGCAAAACTCTCGCAGGCTGCTATGCGCTGTCCGAAGCCCGGGAAAATCTGGCAAATTATATGGCGGGGTCAGACCTTAAGATGGCGGTCCGCCTCGCATTGATTGTAAGAGGAGGGGGCATTCGCGAGCGCGCTTCAACGCGACTTCTCGAAATGCTTTAGCGCCAACCCTGACAGCCGCTGCTCGCGCTAAAGCAAGTCATAAAGCCGTTGCTTGTGCTAAAGTAGGTCGAGAAGCCGCGCTGAAGCGCGCTAGAAAATGTTGAGGAATGCGGACCCGCCTGCTGAAGCAGGGGGCAAACAGGAGCCGGCTAAAGACCGGCTGATTATTTTCATTCTCTGCGGCATGTAGAATTGATTGTGCGTATTTACGGCATAGATGGGATAGGCCAAAGGAGCAACCGACGATGACAAAGACGGAAGTAGTTGCAGAAGGATTTTTGCAGGCAATCAAGGCATTGCCTCGTCTGCAAAAAAGTGCGGTGATATCGCGCATTGCCCATGACGATGAATTCGCTGAAGACATTGCCGATATGGCGGTGTTTGCCTCGCGCCGAAATGAACCCAGTCGCTCATTTCAGGAATTCCTTTCGGAAAAGCGAAAAAAATAATGGCGCAGGCCTTGTATCATATCAAAATCAGGCGATCCGCCGAGAAAGACATGGAGCGGCTTCCCGCGCGCATATTCAATGCGATGTCGGATGCGATTTTGGATTTAAGGGAGAATCCTCGTCCGAACGGATGTAAAAAACTGAGCGGCAGTGATGAATACCGCGTTCGTGTTGGCGATTATCGAATTTTGTATGTGATTAGTGACTTGGAACGCGTTGTGGAAGTTGTCTCAGCGGGGCATCGCAAAGATATCTATCGCTGATAAAAATCAGAATATTGGCAGGAGAGGATTCATAATGTCCGACCACGGATATCAACCAACTGAAATCGAAAAGAAATGGCAGAAATACTGGGATGAGCATGGGACGAACCAAGCGGACCTTGAGGGCGCGAAGAAGCCTTACTATGTTTTGATGATGTTTCCGTATCCATCGGCGGAGGGATTGCACGTCGGCAATGTGTATGCCTTCACGGGGGCCGATATTCAGGGACGCTATTATCGCCTGCGCGGATATGACGTCTTCGAGCCGATCGGGTTTGACGCCTTCGGCATTCACTCGGAAAACTATGCGCTGAAGGTCGGGCGGCATCCGCTTGAACTGATCCCGTCGAATACGCGCAACTTCACGCGCCAGCTCAAGATGATGGGCCTGATGTATGACTGGCGGCAGGTGGTGGACACGACGTCGCCCGAATACTATCGCTGGACGCAGTGGATTTTCGTCCAGCTCTTCAAGGCCGGCCTGGCCGTGCGCAAGGAGGCGCCGGTGACGTGGTGTCCGGACTGCAAGACGGTGATCTCGGATGAATTCATTGACGCCAACGACTGCTGCGACCGGCATCCCAACACCAAGGTCGAGAAGCGCAACATGACGCAGTGGTTCTTCCGCATCACGGAATACGCCGCGCGCCTGCATGAAAACCTTGACTGGATTGACTGGTCCGACTCGACGCGCAAGATGCAGCGCGACTGGATTGGCCGCAGCGACGGCGCCGAGGTGGACTTCACGATTGAAGGTAGTCGCGGGACGCCGGACCGCGAAACGCTGAACCGCGAAACGTTGAACCGCGAAACGCCGGACCGCGAAACGCCGGCAAAAAAAATCCGGGTCTTTACCACGCGTCCCGACACCCTCTTCGGCGCAACCTACATGGTCCTCGCGCCCGAGCATCCGCTCGTGGACGAGATCGCCTCTCCCGCCCAGCGCTCTGCAGTGGCGAAGTATCGCGCCGAGTCCGTCATCAAGACCGAAATCGAACGCGCCACCGACGTCAAACTCAAGACCGGCGTCTTCACCGGCGCGCGCGCGATCAATCCCCTGACGGGCGAAGCGATCCCGATCTGGGTATCCGACTACGTCATGATGGGCTATGGCACGGGCGCGATCATGGCCGTCCCCGCGCACGATACGCGTGATTTCGCTTTCGCCAAGACGTTCCATCTTCCGATCCGATGCATCCTCGATCCGGACGTGGCGGGGGGCGACGGCGAATGCCTGGCGGATTTGGCGGGCGACCGCAAGGCGCTGCTCGCGACCGAGGAGGGCCGACGTCAAATCCGCGAATGGGTCCTGGCGGGCGAGGAATGCTGGGCTGGACCGGGGCGAGCGATCAATTCGGCGAATACCGAACTGACGATCAACGGCCTGCCCGTGCCCGAAGCGAAAAAGAAGGCTACTGAATTTGTCGCCGCAAAAAGTTTGGGCGAGGCGAAGATCAACTTCCGCCTGCGCGACTGGTGCATTTCTCGCCAGCGCTATTGGGGGCCGCCGATCCCGATGATTCATTGCCCGAAGTGCGGCGTCGTGCCGGTTCCGGACGATCAGTTGCGATGTCTCCGATAACTTCCTCGACTCGGCGTGGTACTTCCTGCGCTATCCATGCGCGAATGACCACACGCATGCTTTCTCGAAAGAGATGATGCGCAAGTGGCTGCCGGTGGACTACTACATCGGCGGCAATGAGCACGCCCGCCTGCACCTGCTCTATACGCGCTTCATCACGATGGCTCTGTGCGACCATGCGGGATTGAAGATGGGCGATAAAGGCGATCCGCGCGATCCGCGCGAGCCATTCCTGAAATTCCGCGCTCACGGTATGATCACACGCGGCGGCGCCAAGATGTCCAAGAGCCGCGGCAATATCATCAATCCCGACGAGATGGTCGGAAAATTCGGTAGCGACACCGTGCGCATGTACCTGATGTTTCTGGGGCCGTATGCGCAAGGCGGCGATTGGCAGGATGAAGCGATCAGCGGCATCCGGCGCTTTCTGGATCGCGTTTGGCGGTTTTATTTTGAAGAAACCGCCCAGCCTGGGCAGGCTGCCCAGCGCGCCCCGTCCGACGCGTCGGACCGGTCTGACGCGTCCGACCAGTCCGACCGGGCCGACTCAACCAGCACCGCCGAAATGCCTAAATCCTCCCTCATCAAGCTGCACCAGACCATCAAGAAGCTGACCGAAGACATCGAGGCGATGTCTTACAACACCGCCATCGCCGCGTTGATGGAATGCCTCAACGCCCTGCGCGCGGGCAGTACAGGCGGCGCTGCTAATCCAAGCGGCGCTGTGAGCCAATTCGCTCGCGAGTCATTCTGCATTCTGCTGGCGCCCTTTGCGCCGCATCTGGCCGAAGAAATCTGGAGCGGCGCGCTGGGCAAGCAGCCGTCCGTCGCTTCAGCGCAATGGCCCTCCTTCGATCCAGCGCTCTGCGTCGAAGACACCGTTGAGATCGCCGTCCAGATCAACGGCAAAATCCGCGACCGCATCGTCATCCCCCGCGACGCCGACGAAGCCACAGCCCGCGCCGCCGTCATCGCAGCCGAAAAAATCGCGCCGCTCCTGGCCGGCAAGACAGTTGTGAAATTCATCTACGTCCAGAATCGTCTGGCGAACATTATTATAAAATGAACCGAGCATGATATGGCTGAGGAGGAAGCCGCCAATAAGAATTCACCGTCGCGAGCGATTGCATCGCATCGCTACTGGATGGCTGACGCTTCTTTATGGTGGGCTGCGTTTATATTGCTTGCGGGCTGGCTGAGCTTTAGCCTGAGCATGCCTCGTTTCTGCAGCATAGAATTGATGAATAATACTACAGAAAAAGCCTTGACCCCGGAATTTAGCCAGATATACTGCCCTTGATTATATGATTTAGGGCGCCATACTGTCCCAAATTCATCATTTATGGTCATTGACATGATTCAGCGAGATATTCAAGTTCAGGTCGAGGGATGTCTGTTCAAAGGCAAGGCCATTGTTGTTTATGGCGCTCGGCAGGTTGGAAAGACGACCCTTATCAGGCAAACTCAGGAAAAATTTCTGCAGGATTCCATCTACCTTAACTGTGACGAGACGGATATTCGCGAATCCCTCACCGATATAACTTCAACACACTGGCGCGAAATTATTGGATCAAAGAAAATCATCTTCTTGGATGAAGCGCAACGCGTCCTCAATATCGGCCTGACGCTGAAACTCTTCGTGGACAATTTCCCCGATCGCCAAATTGTCGCGACTGGGTCGTCATCGTTGGACCTATCCAATCGTATTTCTGAACCTCTCACCGGACGCAAGTTCTCATTCCATCTCCATCCTTTCTCGCTACGCGAGCTGGGGCAGGGCAGTTCTGCGCTTGAGATCGGCCGTCTGCTCGAATCGCGCATGATTTTCGGCATGTATCCTGAAATTGCGCTTAAGCCTGACATGGCGGCAACGCAGTTGCGCGAAATTGTGTCGAGCTATCTGTACAAGGATGTTCTCCAATATCAGGACATCCGGCGCCCGGAATTGCTTGAAAGGCTTCTGATCGCATTGGCGCTGCAGATCGGGAGTGAAGTTTCATACAATGAATTGGCCAATTCGTTGGGCATTTCAAAGCAGACGGTCGCTAATTATATTGATCTTCTCGAAAAGGCGTTTGTCATATTTCGACTCGGCCCTTTCAGCCGCAATCTGCGCAATGAGCTGTCAAAAATGCGGAAGATCTATTTTGTGGATACGGGCATTCGAAACGCGCTTATACGCAACTTCAATGCGCTGGATGTGCGTGCGGATGTGGGCGCCCTATGGGAAAACTTCATGATCTGCGAACGGCTCAAACGCAATGCCAATTCCGGTCACGAGCCAAACGCCTATTTCTGGCGTACGCACCAACAGCAGGAAATTGACTATCTCGAAGAGGAAGGCGGAAGACTTGAAGGATTTGAATTCACCTGGCGCGAAGAGAATCGAAAACGATTGCCCAAAATATTTACAGAAACCTATCCACAAAGCACAATATCCGTGATTCATCGCGGCAATTTCGGCGGCTTTGCTGGCCTATAGGAGAGCAGGATACAGTCCAGCAGGGGTTTGTCAAAGGAGATGCAGATGAGAAATGTGATATCGCAAAGTTTGCTCGTAATTGCCGTAGGCCTGCCGTTTGCTGTGAGCGCCGGCGCTGAACCCGCGGGCAGCGTTATGGCCACAAGCGCCACGCTCTCCTGGCCCAGCGAAAAGATTGATCAATGGCGCGGGTTCAAGCGGCATGTGTTCAAGGTGGATGATCTTGAATGCTGGGTGGCCGAGCCGAAGCAACCAGCGGCGGGGAATCCGTGGACGTGGTGCATGGAATTCCCCGACGCCTTTACCGAGCGGACGGGCGTGCCACAGCTGATGGAAAAGGGATTTTTCAATGTTTATATCGAGGTCGGCAACACGCACGGCTGTCCGGAGGCGGTGAGGCACTTCGATGCTTTTTATCAGGCGATCACGGAGAAGGGCCTTGCGAAAAAAGGCTCGCTCATCGGCATCAGCCGCGGCGGGCTCTATTGCTATAATTGGGCGGCGCAGAATCCCGACAAAGTCGTCTGCATCTACGGCGATGCGCCCGTGTGCGACTTCAAGAGCTGGCCGGGCGGCAAGGGCAAAGGCAAAGGCAGCGCGGGCGACTGGAAGGCGCTGATTAAGAACTACGGCTTCAAGGACGAGGCCGAAGCGCTCGCTTACACAAAGAATCCGATAGATAATCTCGCGCCGCTCGCCAAGGCAAAGATTCCGTTGATCCACGTGGTCGGCGATGTGGACGATGTTGTTCCCGTCGCGGAAAACACAGCCATCATCGAAAAGCGTTACAAAGAGCTTGGCGGCGAGATAACCGTCATCCACAAACCGAATGTCAGCCATCATCCCCACGGCCTCGACAACCCGCAGCCGCTGGTGGATTTCATTCTGGAGAAGACGGGGCAGGCGGTGAAGTAGCGCGAAACACAACCTGAAGGTTGAATTCCGAACGCCCGCTGAAGCGGGAACTCCGAACGCCCGCTGAAGCGGGAACTCCGAACACCACCTGAAGGTGGAACTCCAAACGCTGGCGCCGCGCTTTGGGGGCATTCGATAACGTTCCTTGATTCGTGAATCGCTGTTCGCAAGACGATGATCTGGATGCACCGATGGAGAAGTCGCTTAAATGTTACTGCATCGCTTGCGGCATTCTGTTTCTGCTGCTATGCGGCTTGATGGCGGCCGATGAGTGGGGCAATCTTGCTGGATATAGCGCTTTTGCTTCGTTCCTCTGGAACCCTCCCAAGATCGTCTACCATATGCTGCCCGAATATTTGCAGCCCCCCCGCATCCCGGCGTTTTTTTTCCTCGGGCTTTGCTACTTCGGCCTGGTTTTCGCGCTTCTAAGAATATTCTGGCGCAACGCCCTGATGCTGCTGGCCTGCCTGCTGTTTTTCTTTCTGCTGCACCTCGCCGCCTCCGCGTTCGGCCATGCATTTTTAAACTCTCTCAGGGCTGCGATATAATCGCCGCCGAAAATCGCGCCGGGCGTCTGCGCCGCGCGGACATGGATTGACATGCTGGGCGCGAATCGCTACGTTCTCCGCCGCTGATTTGGGCATCACTGGAGACGCTCCCATGCGCACGCGCATTGCATGCTTTCGTTCAACACTAAAGGCGGCGCCTTTCGCCGCGCCCTTTGTTTTCGCGGCTATCATCGCATTCGCCGTGTATTCCTCTTTCCCGGCGGGCATCGCATTCGCCGCGGAAAACAGGGTCATCGTCACCGCGGCCAATCCGCTCGATATCAAGCGTGCTAACGAAACGATAGTCCTCTCCTGGAAAGAAATCGCCGCCTTACTGCCATCGGCGCAGGCCAATTCCATGGCTGTGACTGACGAAGCGACCAAGGGCAAACTCATTTCGCAGGCTGTGGATATGGACGGCGACGGCGCCAGCGATGATTTTATCTTCCAGTCGGATTTCCAGCCGAACGAGACGAAGCGCTTCATCCTCAGCCAATCCGCCGCAACCAGTTCGTCCACCCAATCCACCTCCTCCACGAAGTCCACTTCATCCACTCTGAGAGCGTCCTCTGGCTCCGGCTCGGGGGCGTCGTCCGGTCCGCGGTCGAAAGTTTTTGCGCGGTTTGCCCCCGATAAACTGTATGATTTCGCGTGGGAAAACGACCGCATCGCCTTCCGAATGTATGGCCCGGCCAAGCAAAAGCTGGCGTTGCGCGGCA
>JAPLSP010000246.1 GCA_026398575.1 Candidatus Sumerlaeota bacterium
CGCTGTCCATGCACGATTTCATTAATGCGACGCGGCGGAACCGAAATATCCCGCGCCAGGCGATATTGAGTAATGCCCATCGGCTTGAGAAAATCCTCCATAAGAATCTCCCCCAGGATGGACCGGCGGCATCTTTGATTGTTTCATAGCGAATGCTCTTCAATGGCAACGCATCACTTAATCGCATTATCAGCCATCTTCACATTGGAGCAGTTCTCGGTCTTGATCGGATCGGATTGCGGCGCGGGCTTGGCGGCGGGCGATGGATTCGTGGGCTTGAGGGGCGCGCAGGTGTTGCGTTCGATGCGCAGGTCGTCGGTCGAGGTGACGTAGATATTGGGGAGGGGGCAATCGGTCAGGGTGTTGTTGATGACGCTGATGTGATTGTGCGCGCCTGCGGGCGCGATCTTGCCTCTGCCGCCGTGCGCAAAAATTTGGATGCCCGGAGCGTGGCAACCGGTGATAACGTTATCGCGAATCTCGACGTTGTTGGAGCTGCCGCTTTCGAGCCACCAGTATTCGGGCGTGACCAGGACCCCCGACATCCAGTTCTCGGTCAGCTTATTGCCAATCACCTTGCCGTCGCTGGCTTTGATGAGGATGCCGCGCGAGCGATTGTAGCCGAAGTCGCAGCCCTGCACGAGGAAGCCGTTGCCCATACGCTTGGTCGAAGCGATCAGCGCGCCCGTGGTCACGTCAATGGCGCGGTCGAGCGTGACTTTATACGCGCTGGCGTTCCATCGTGTGCGAATGCCCTCGTCCATGCGCTGTTTGAGGAGGAACGCTTTCTCGGCGTCGTTGATTTTTCCGTTCGGCTCGATTTTCACCGCCTTCGCATCGGACAGGCGCACGCCTTCGTAGGTCATCAACTCGACCGGATCGCCCGCCGCGATATTCATGGCGCCCTTGGCCAGCACGCGCAACTCCGCGCCCCGGCATTCAGTGATCATGTGGTAATCGCCGCAAATGTTGATGCAGTCATCGCCCATGAATCGCGCCGCGCATTCGATGTAGGACGGCCCCTTGATCGCGTGTTTGCTGTGGTAGGCGTCGGCGTTGAGAGATCGGATGCGCGGATCGGCGCGCTTGACCAAATCGCCCAGCGCCGGGCGGCGGTCAATTTTGCAGCGATAATACACGCTGCCGTCGCAGTTGAATTCCAGGAAGCCGAAGCAATTGGAGGCGTAGAGCGTGATGCTTTCGAGCCGCACGTTGACGTTACCGTTGCACTCGATGGCGTGTGTGCTGCCGCCGCCGGGCGTGAAGCTCGAACCGATGACGATGATGTCGCCCACCTGCTCGCGGTCTTTGGCGTTTCCATTCTGGCAGACGAGCCGGACGTGGCGCGGATCAATCACCTCGATCTGCTTGATACCGTGGTCTTCGCATCGCAGCGTGCGCGTGTCGGGGCGGAAGATTTCGTACTTGAAGTTCGTGATGGTTTTCGCTTCGGGATAGCCCTCGAAGATTTCGATCTCGTGAATCTTCTTATCGTCGGAAAATTTCACGATCCTGCCTTGCGTGAATGGCAACGGATCGTAATCTATCGTCAACCCGCGCAGCGTGACGTTGCGGCAGTTGGCGATGGTCAACGCGCGATTGGTCTCCGTGCAAATCATCTCGACGCCGTCGGCGATGATCTGGATATCCTGCAGATCGCGCAGCGCGAGGTGTTGCTGTTTCTTCGGCTTGACCCGGTACTGCCCCGGCGGAACGACGATTTTTTTGCTGCCCGCCTTGATTTCCTTGTCAATGAAGCCCTGCAAATCGAATTCCTTGCCGGCGCCGCCGGATTGCGCGGATGCAATCGCCACGCCCGTAAACAGCCAAACATACGTCGTTAGGTGGCGTAAATAATATAAGTTGACAAGTGGCCTCAGCATTCGTTATTTCTGCTGCCCATGAGCAGCGACGATGATGATCTCCGGCGGCACTTCAACATGATATGGCCGCATTTGAATGAGCGCGCCCGCCGTCTGGTGGCCGCTGGCAAAGCCGTCGAACTCGGCTACGGCGGCGTTTCCCGAGTCAGCCGCGCGTGCGGCTTGTCGCGCATGACGCTCACGAAAGGCATTGGCGAATTGCAGGCCGCGCCGCTGGCCCCGGGGCGGGTCCGGCGCCTGGGCGCCGGACGCCATGCGTTGACGGACAATGACTCCGGACTCTTGCCGGCGCTGGAGGCTCTGGTCGAGCCCCTGACGCGGGGCGATCCCGAATCGCCCTTGCGCTGGACCTGCAAAAGCACCCGGACGCTGGCGGCGGCGATGGCGGCCCGCAAGCACCCGGTAAGCCATGCCAAGATCGCGCAGCTGCTGGACAAGGCCGGCTACAGCCTGCAGGGCAACCGCAAGACCGAGGAAGGAGAAGACCATCCGGATCGCGACGCGCAATTCCGCCATATCAACACCGCCGTCCGCAAGGCGTCGCAG
>JAPLSP010000403.1 GCA_026398575.1 Candidatus Sumerlaeota bacterium
TGCGTGAATAGCGCAAGCACGGTTCTGAGAGGGGTGGAGATCAACCGCGTCATGGCATACCGGCCTATCAGCCGCGGGAGAAATCCATCTACTCGCCCTGCCTTCTTTTTTGCGCCTGGGCTATTGAAACGCCAAAAAGAAGGCGGCAAGCCACCTTACTCCAAAAGCTTGCGCCGCTCCTATCCGCATGAATCTTCTCTTCCTACATGAGTATTCGCGATGATTTTACGTCATCGTATATGCTAATATTAGCACTATGGCTACCAGCCAAGGCGAAGGTTCCCAACAGGATTTTCCTTGAAAATGATTTGATCCCATCCGCCTTCATCGTTATCTTAGGGCGCGCGAGGGATATCTTCTTTCCCTGTAACCCAAATCTGTAAATGCCATGACTATGACACTATCTTTCCCGAATATATTGACGATTGGGGTGAGGCAGCTGCAATGACGCCACGGCGCAAAACAAAGCAAATCCGCATCGGTTCGGTCGCCGTCGGAGGCGGGGCGGCGCCGTCGGTGCAGACGATGACGAATACCGATACGCGCGATGTGCAGGCCACGCTTGCGCAGATCGAGCGCTGCGCGCGCGCCAAGTGCGACATCATTCGCTGCGCCGTGCCGGACATGGAGGCGGCGCGTGCGATGAAGGAGATTTGCGCCGCTTCGCCGCTGCCGGTGATCGCGGATATTCACTTCGATCACCGGCTGGCGCTCGCGTCGCTCGAAGCGGGCGCGCACGGGTTGCGGCTCAATCCGGGCAACATCGGCGGGCGCAAGAAGGTCGAGGCGGTGGCAGCGGCAGCGCTCGAACGGCGGACGCCGATCCGCATCGGCGTCAACTCCGGATCGCTTTCGGCGAAATTGCGCGAACGCGTGGATTCGGGCGCACTGCCGCTCGGCGAAGCGATGGCCGAAAGCGCGCTCGAACATGCGCGCATCCTCGAAGATTGCGGCTTCGATCTCATCAAGATTTCGCTCAAGGCCTCAGACGTCCTCACGACGGTTGCGGCGTATCGTTCGCTGGCGCCGCGCGTGCCGTATCCTTTCCACGCAGGGATCACCGAGGCGGGCACGGCGCGTTCGGGCGCGATCAAATCCGCCGTGGGAATCGGACTGCTGTTGGCGGAAGGGCTGGTGGATACGCTGCGCGTTTCATTGACGGCGCCGCCGGAGGAGGAAGTTTTTGTCGGGCGCGAAATCCTGAAATGCTTTGGCTATTGCGCGGAGAGCTATCGCCTTATCAGCTGTCCGACGTGCGCGCGGACGGAGATCAACCTCGAACGCATCGTAGCCGAGGTTGAGCGCTATCTCATCGAGCGCGATCCGCCGCTGACCGTGGCGGTGATGGGCTGCGTTGTCAACGGCCCGGGCGAAGCAAGCCACGCCGACATCGGCATCGCAGGCGGGCGCGGCCAGGGCGTGGTTTATCGCAAAGGCAAAATCATCCGCCAGTGCAAGGATGAGGAACTGGCAGGCGCGTTGATCGAAGAGATCGAGAAGATGATCGGTTGAGCGGCGCGCTTCTTCGTGACATGCGTAGAAGCGCGGAGAAGAGCGGGATTCCGAAATTGGGTTCGTTTTTTCATTTTTAATTTTTCACTTCCTGAGGTTATAAACATCCGAAATCGAAATCAGACAGTTCACTGGACAATGGATTCAAGGGCAAGCATGGGGGAAATCCGTTTGAAGTCAATTCCCTTGTGAGGACAAAAAGGGCGGGTGGGTGTGTGGAATCTGAGAGTAAAATAACCTGTCCCCGAAATAGAAACTACAGAATTCGAGGTCTGACCCGAATGGCGGAATGCGAATGGTGCAGGCCTGATGCCTGGCCGTTTCTTGAAATATCTCTTGACCATAAAAACCTGACGCGCAATCCTTCCACCCGAACAAAAAGGGACGCTCTATGATAGAATCCCAATTTGAGTGGGATGAAGAAAAGGCCCAGCTCAATCTGAAGAAGCACAAAGTCAGTTTCGATGAAGGGGTCACCGTCTTCCACGATTTGCTGGTGGCGACAATGGAGGACCCGGATCATTCTGGCGATGAGTATCGCTATATCGCCATTGGTCAATCCGTGATGGGGCGTATCTTGCTTGTTTCTTTTACGGAGCGCCCATACAGAACTCGAATTATCAGCTGCCGCAAGGCGACTCTGCTTGAAAGGAAATTGTATGAAGAAAGTTTCCTGTAAGACTAAATCGAATGATGATCTGCGTCCTGAATATGATTTCCGCGGCGCCCAGCGCGGAAAACACTATAAGCCTTTGCATGAAGGGTACTCTGTGCATATCCATCGCAAAGACGGAACAACCGAAATTCGCCACTATGCGTTGACGGAAGGCGCGGTATTGCTTCAGCCGGACGTACGCGAATATTTTCCCGATTCCGAAGCGGTTAATGCCGCATTGCGTTCCTTGGTTGTCTTGATGGCCCAAATGCCCCGCAAACCCGCCGGCATCGCCAAGAAGAACCGACATGCCGTCAAGCCAGCGGTTGTGCAAAGAGCGTAAGTCCGATGGTTGTATTTCAGCGATAAATTCGAACACAGCGCCGAGGCAATGAAGTGGAAATGGAGAGTTAGAGTTCGCGTCCCCGGAATTTTCCGGAATTCAATCATCGCCCCACCGGCGCCAAGGAACGCCAGGCTTTCCTGACCGCCCTTCAACAGCCGGTTGCGGAACGTGACCAGCAGCGAAGGATCGAATGTGGCGTCTTCCTTAGCCAGGCACAAGGCCAGCCGCCAGCGCGAATCGTACTGAACGGATTGGGCCGCCTGCCGGTCGCCCGCCCGCTGAACGTACTGCAGGATCAACACGCCGAGCAGCCGGACCGGATCCCAGGCCGGCCGGCCGTTGTCCAGGCAATACAACGGCTCGAGACGGGGGCGATAGTCCTCCAGCAAAGGAAAGATCGTTTGGGCGAAAAAGACAAAGAATTCGGCACTGCGACGAACAGTCGCCGGAACGCCATCCGAGCGCTCGAAGCGCGCCAGCAATTCGGGATCCGGCTCTGCGGGGGGCAAGAAACGAGGGAGAGAAATGAGCGCCGCCTCCTTGATTTTGGGCTTGACAAGGGCTAGGCTATGGCCTAGCCTAAAGAAATGCAAGCGAAATATCACCCCCAAGGCAGGAGATAATAAATGCAGGCTCAATACCCCCTCAAAGTGCAGGCGATTCGATCCAAAGGAAGAACGGACAGGTATTATGTGTTTGTGCCACTACCGCTGGCGGCGGCTATCGGATTGGAGGGCGGCGAGAAGGTCCAGTGGTCACTGACGGACAGGAATACGCTAACCATGCAGCGCGTTGACCCGCCGTCAAAGGGCGTGGCGCGCGAAGGAATGGCAAAAAAGCCATCGCGGCTAAAGAAGAGATAAATGTATCGTTACGAAAGCGATTAAACCGCAGGAGGGTTTTTCAGCGGAATCGCTTTTCAAGGTCTGACCCCGCCGCCACTGTTGGCCGCGCTTGGAATGGATGGCCAGCGAGTCTAACATGCACATGGTCTTCAACATGCAAATAGTGCGGTAGGCTTATAGGCATGATGGGGTTGGGCATTCCATGGAATTGCTCGAAATCTAGTGAATTTAGTTCAGCATGTAATATCAAGGAGTATTTATATGCGAAACCGCTATTGGCTAATTATTAGCATCAGCATGGTCCTTACTGGAGCTATATATGTATTAATCCGGATAGGGCTCCAACCCCATCAGCCAGACGTTTCAAGCAAGGAGAGTTCCAAAGCACCAATTAATATCACTGCCATGCCCCGCGGGATAACAATCAAATCTCCAGCAACAACTCCTCGTCAGGAAAATACTCATAGTGATGATGTCGCGGTCAATGCTAAAGAAGAAATGCAGCCCAAGACCGAGGCAATCTATGAGCCTTATCCTAAATCATTCCCTGAAGCATTTATGCCCTATTATAGTTCGTTGGTTAATTTGGATGAGAAAATGAGTAGATACTCTGTGCGCTTTCGCGTTACAATACATCCCCCATTACGATTTTATAGAAAAAAGGACAAGGACTTCGATGAGCACCAGAAAAGTGAAACGATCTATAATGATAGGACCATGGTGGTTGAAGGGTGTTCTAATGGCACCAATACCTATAGAATGGTAGAAATTCGCTCATTGAACAATAATGAAATTCTTCAAAAAACCAAGGAACTCATTACCTCAGACAAATTTTACCATTTTGATATATCGCGCGATTTTGGAAACATAAAAGCGCGTTCACAATATGATATCTTGGCTATCCCTTATTCTTATTTTTCTTCATTAACGCGCTTATCTATTGGCACGGATTCTTTTCGGCAGTGGTTTCAAAATTTGCGCTTTTGCATGTCCGCCTCAGCTGCAATTGAAGATGACAAATTAAATGGTACGTTGTGCAAACGAATTAAAATAGAACGAAACTATGGCCGCGAAGGGAAAAAAAATGTAATTATTTGGCTATCTCTCGAGCATAATAATTTCCCATTGCGTATAGATAATTTCAATGCGAATAACGCGTTGATCTGGAGAACAGAAACCAAGGACTTGCGAAAAGTCTATGAAGGTCTTTATATTCCTAATAAAATAGTAGGCGTCCAATTTATTCAAATAGGGTCTACAGATTATGATGAGAGCCGAGTTGAAGTGATTCTCGAAGATTATAGTGAAACCTGTGACGAAAAAAAATTTATTCCTGATATGCGATGTGTCTCCAAAGTCATAGATGAGCATCTCGGGATCGGCATAGATATGCAAAAAGAAGAGCAGATTAAGTAATATTATTGATCTATTAAGTTACAACAAATCTTGAGGATATTTAGCATGCATTGCAATTGTTGTAAGCCCTTATTTTTGTTTGTTATTATGGTGGCATTAATTAATATCTCGCCTTTGCAGGCAATTGAAGACGAACAGAATGAGTCTTGCGGTGAGGAAGCTATTCGTTATATTGTTTATAAATACTGCAATCAAGTATCGGAAGAAGATCTAAAGCAAGTCTTTAATGAAACAAAGCACTGTCATTCGTTCGATGAACTCATGAAATCACTGAGAAATTTGCATTTCGATGCAAAAGCCATGAGAATAATTCAGGGACAGGTTATTTTACTTTCAGATTACACGTTCTGGCATTCTGGTTTCTGCAAGGGAATTGACTTCAAGCGGTTTTGGGGCACTCTTGGAATCTTCTCAATTGTGCTGGCGCCTTCCCGAAAACGGCGTTCGTGTGGTCGTTGCTGGGGGAAGTTAAAATATTAAAATACATTAAAGTGAAGGAACGAACCCAATTGGGGGTGGGCAAACAGGCTGGGACCTTGGGCCATTCGTTCCTACCTCGAAAAATGGCCGCCGATGACACAATATGCCATTTTTTATCTGTTTCAGGGCGAATCATTCTGACCCATGAACCGCTGTCATCGAAATTACCTGTCACCGCAATTATCCGAAATTATGAAATTATGTCCCCGATATCATCCCCGAAATTATTTAAGCGATCTGGCACGCTCCCGTTTCAAAGACCGCGTCTTGGGATCCACGGAGATGCCCAGGCCCTCCAGGGCCAGCACGCCGAGAATCGGCTCTGATCCCTCGGGGCCGAAAATGATGGGCGTGACGGTTTCCTCCCCCATCAGCGATATTCGCGCAAATCCATACTCAAGCTCTACTGGGCGTCCATCAGCTAGTTCGTAGATATTCTTTCCCTCGGGCCTGATACCGGCTTTGCGCAACGCCTTGGCCGGCGCCAGACAGTCAACGGCCCCCGTATCGACGAGGAACTCGGACATGAATCCTTTACCCCGCCCCGCCAGCCTGCGGACGGTGGTTGTTACATGCGTCAAACCCATTGGGATATCCTCTTCTCGCAAGTAGGCGCGAGCAAGCGCCGGTCTTACGGTACGATCTTTGTCGTCGCTTTGCTCACGGACCATGGTCCGCCGTGCCAGCGCAACCTTCTCTGCGTCAACGTGAGTTTGCCTAATTCGATCTTCACAATCCTCTTCAATGCAGAGGCTTGAATGTTAGACATCCATGACACAAATCTGTCAAGGGGAAAAGGGATATTTTCCCGACGATTTTGTGAGGAAGGATATGAAGTTTCGGGGACGTGTTACTCAATCCGGCCAATTTCCATGATTTGGGCGATTGCTGAGCGACGGCGCCATTTGTCGCATGCCCGCCAAACATGCCGGTTAATAGAGCCCTTTTTTGCCTGTTGAGCCTGGCTTGCTTCCTCTTGATTTTTTGGTTTCCACCGGGTGTGAGAAGGCGCTTTTGACGGGTTGCCGCTCGGGCGTGTAGGGCAGTCGGTCATAGAGCCACGTGGCGTCGGCCAGGGGCATGACTTCATTGAGGACTTCCTGCCGCGCCGCGCTGGCGTTGACGCGATAGTATTCGCGCAGGACCAGATCGCTGATCTCGCCGAAAGCGGGCGTGCGCTTTTCTTCCATCTTCTCGCAAACCCAGAACACCGCCTGCTCGTCCAGGTTCATGGGGCCGATGAAGGTATTGGACTTCAGCGCGTCCAATCCTTCGACGGGCAGATCGGCCGGCAGATGGTTCTTGTCATAGTACCCGCTCATGCGCGTGACCTGGGATTCATAAACCTCCGGGTCCAGCAACTTGAGCGTCTCCGTGTACGCGTCGCGCATGGCCTGCAGAGCCGACGACGACGGTTCCGCGCCCTGCTTCGTCTTCGACAGCGTTTTGTCGAGTTCCTTCATGACGATGAGCTGTTCGACGAGCAGGTCTTTGAGTTGGTCTTTGGCTTGCCTGACGGCCTCGAACCGGTCGGGCGCGGGCATTTTGTCCGGATTTTTGACCTTGACGATGACTTTGGCAAGATCGTATCTGGCCATCGGCTGGAACAATTCGGGATGCGCGCCGAAAAACCGCTGGAGCGTTTCATCGGAAGGATGGGCGTATTTGCGCTGCTTCTCGAGCATCAAGCGGCTGACGGCGAGCATCGAGGGGGCAAACTCTCTGGCGCGCGCCAAACGCGAATCGTCGAGCAGGCCGCGTTTGAGGCATTCGTTGCGCATGAGCTCGCCCATGAATATGGCGCCCGTCTTCTGCTCCAGGAGTTTCTCGTCCGTCAAGCCGTTGTCCATGATGACCTGGGGAAAAACGCGCAGGAAATCGGCATTGGTCAGTTGGAAATCCCCCACTTTGAGCAGCCAGTCCTGATCGTTGCGGCTATGCCATGCCTGCCGGCGCCAGGCGTTATGGCGCGTGTACATGATTTTTTCGAGCGCATAAACCTGGTTATAGCGCAGGACGTTGGGAATCAGGCGGCGGCGCGCGTCTTCTTTCACGTCCACAAATTCGGGATAGGAATCCAGCGCGTGTTTTTCGAGTTTGACCAGATACATGCCGCTGGGGCCGCGGAAAGGCTCTGAAATCTGCCCCTCCTCCAAATCGCCCACGATTTCATCGAACTCCTGAAACATGACTCCATCGGGGATCATCGGCAGCAGTCCGCCGTTTTTTGCGCTCGGCGCGTCGGAATTGGCGGCGGCCAATGGCCCGAAATCTTCGCCCTTGCGCGCGCGTTCGAGCAATCCAGCCAGCGTTTTTTGCGCCTGATTGAACTCGTCGGCGCTTACGTTCGCCGGCAAGCGCTTGAATATCACCCGAACGGTGACCCCGCCCTTGCGGATGAAGTAGTCGGGATGATCGTTATAGAACTTGCGCAGGTCGCCGTCGGTCAGTTCGATTTCTTTCTGGCGGGCGTAGTCGGCCCAGAGCAGGTCATAGATGGGATAAATGAACATCTCGGCGCCCTGGCGGTCCGCCGAGCGCGGATATTGATCGTTCAGTTTCAAGCGCGGCGCGGCCATCATGATGGCGAAATCTTCGAGGCCCGTGTGCAGCCGCTCGCGCAGCTCTTCGCGGCGCGAAAGGCCTGGCTCCGTCAGGTAGCGCTCGACAATGTCCGGCGCCGCGTCATCGCGCATTGTGAGGTAAAGAAGAAAATCTTTTTCCTTCACGTCGCCGAATTTGGTTTTTGCCAACGGGCGGTCTTTTTGTCCGTCGTAGGTTCCGAGGAAGAGGGGATTGACCGCGTGGCAGGGCGTTATGGCCAGGCAGAGGATCATTGCCGCCATCGCCAGGCGCCAGTCCGGCGCTGCGAAAACAAACCTGAAAGGTCGAGGAATCATGGAATTGAAAACCTGAAAAGATAAAAAAGCGGCTCAACAGCCAATCATGAGCCCACGACGGCTATTCTCTAACCGCCGCCGCATGACAATATTGAACCGCGCGGCGGCGTTCAAGGCAAAAGGATGGAAGTGTGGTAGGCCGCTCGCTCCGTCGGGCGGCCACAGTGCGCCAAGGCCGCCCGACGGAGCGAGCGGCCTACCA
>JAPLSP010000217.1 GCA_026398575.1 Candidatus Sumerlaeota bacterium
TTTTTTACCCCTATGGGTAACAAAAATAATAGCTGTGGTTTATGCGAAGCAAACCCACGGCGGCGCCGCGTGGAATTATCGGTCCCCGGAAGGGGGCCAACGTCGTTGCGGAAACAATCCCGATTGAAGGCGCGCAAAACGCAATGCCGTTATCTGTTCGATTCATGTTGGCCCCCTCCGGGGACCTGCTTCTGGGCTCATCGTTTCCGCGGGTTCGTTTCGCTTCACCCACGGCTATGATTGTAGTTCCCCTTCGGGGAAAAAATGGCCAAGCCTCAGAGCCTGATGAAGCAGGCCAATATTGGCATGCAGCAAAATCCTACAAGTGTATTTTGGAAAGGCTTGAACGAAAATATAGAAATCAGGAGGAGGAGCGCCAATGAAGAGCCAAAGGAATGACCGCACATTGTTCAGGGGCGCGGTCAGTATCACTGCTGCCTTTTGTCTGCTGGCGGGCTTCGCCGCTGCGCAGACAACGGCGTCTATCAGAATTCCGATGCCGGGAGACAATAAGCCCATCAAGGTCGGGGTCTTTGCCAGTCTCTACTCGGCGAGCGGGCCGTCCTGGTGGCAGGGGCAGCCCATCGGTTTCAGTCACCTTGATATTGCCGGGCACTTCAAGGATCCCAAATACGAGCTCTACGCCATCATTGATCCCGATTCGGACAATGACCCCAAGTTGAAGGCGGCGCTCAGGAAATTCGGGCTCTCGTACCGCTGGATTGAAGGAACGGACGTCCCCGCTCTCAGCCAGTTGGACGCGATGATTTCGGGCCACTTTCATGTCAATATCAGCTGGGAAATGCTGGATACGATCACTGTGGCGGTGCACGAGGGGGCGAGCCTGGTCAACTTCCACCATTTCGGCCTGATCCGGCCCGCCTACGCCACCGGCCATCAGGCGACCGCGGCGACGTGGGCCAGCCACATGAATGACGACATCGCCCGCAACGGCGACGAAACCAAACGATACCAGGAACGCATGGAGGTTCTTTTCGGCATCGAAAACGCCGACTTCGTCTGGCATCTGGGAGGCATCAAATGGCGCGTGGACCAACCCCATCCGCTGTTGGGCAAATACAAAAAAGGCGACATCGTTAGCATGGGCGTGAACGGCCTGGTGGGCAATAACGCCCCGATCAGCGTCGTGCAGGCCATTTCGGATGTGACGGAGGATTGGGATGGCCGGACGGTCAAGAACGCCTATCTGAATCCCCTTACCATTCATCGCCTGGGCCGCGGGACAGCGGTGAATTGCGCGCTATCCGGACAGTTCGGCAACAAGGATACCTGCCGCAGATATGTGGACTGGCTGGCCGCGCAGCGCGATTTTCCCGATGACAAGGATGGGGCGACATCCATGCCGCTGGCGCGCAAAGCCAAGATTGAGGACACCATCGCAATGCTGAAAGTCAAGATCGCCGCCAAAGGCCGTATTCCGCGCCGCCCGCCGCCGCCTTCGGAACAGGAAAGGATCGTTGAAGACAAGGTCGAAGCGCCAGGCAAGCCCGCCGTCGGAGCGCCACCGGCGGGATTCTAAGGAGATGTGATTATGCAAAAGGTAACCCTTTAGCGATGTGCCGTAGGCCGCTCGATCCGAGAGCGGCTCGGGGACTTGAAAGCATTCACGTCTGGCCGCTCTCGGATCGAGCGGCCTACGGCATATCGCTATAAGGTTACTGCAAAAGGCATTCTCATGAAACGGAAGATCATCGTCGCGCTGAAGTGGACGGTCATTGTGATGATCGCGCTGGGCCTCATTTACATTGTCCTGCTTGTCGGGTCAGTCCGGTCGCTGCGTCATGCGTACGCGGAATTGGCCGCGCAAGGCCGCCCGATGAAGGCCTCAGAGATCATTCCGCCTGAAGTATCGCCGGAAGAAAACGCCGCGCCGCTTTACCAGGCGGCCGTCCAACAGCTGAAAACCGAACCGGCGGGCACGACGGAGGCCCTGCGCTTGTTGGAACTGGCCGCTCAGAAGCCGCGCTGTCGCTATGATCTCGACTATGCCATGGGGCCAAATATTTCAACATCGCTGCCCAAGCGTTTCGAAGGATTGCGTTCTCTCAGCCGCATGACAAAGGAGCGGGCGCGAGCCCAGGCCGAAGAGGGCGATGTCAAAGGCGCCTGGCATACCGTCGCAACCGGCTTGAAGCTGGCCGACGCAGTGCGCGAAGAGCCTCTCGTCATGAGCCAGATGATTCGCATGGCGCAATTCAACCAGTGCGTGGATGCCATTGATACGATCGCGTGGCAGGCGCCGCCGCCTCCGGAGGAGACAAAGATAATCCGGAATCTGCTCAAGAGTTTCGACGATCCGAAGCCTTTCGTCCGCGCGCTGGACGGCGAGCGCCTTCTATACGGCGAGACGTTTTTTTCAGCCGAAGGCAGGAAGCGAATGAGAGAGTTTTCCAAAAACGGTGAGGATGCCGGCGGGGAATATGTCACGCTTTTTGGCGTCCACATGAACCCGATCGTAAATGCGTGGTACGCTGTCTACCTCAGGCTATTGAGACGTCTGGCGGAGATCGCAAGCCAGCCCTATGCTCCCCCCGACCAGGACGTCGCACGAATGATCCAGGAAATCCCCTGGTATGGCGTGGTTGCCCGAATAGCTGGAGAGCAACATAACAATAGCCGCAAGTTCATTCTGCAGTCGGTGGCCATGGCGCGCGTGACGCGCGCAGGGCTTGCGGCGCTGCAATACCGCCAGATGAAGGGAGCATATCCCAAATCCTTGGAGGATTTAGGCGATATCAATGAATACAACGATCCGTTCGTGAATGCCCCGTTGCGCTATCGCTCCGACGGCAAAGGCTTTATTATATACAGCGTTGGCGCAGATCAGCAGGACAACAACGGCTCGTCAAATAAAGGCGCAAACCGCTTGGACAAGGACGTGGTCTGGCGCCACGAGGACTGGCTTCTAGGGCCGAAATAGCGCCTTCTATATTTTGAACCTCTCCCCAGCGGGTGCAATCCGGAATTCCAATGCCCTCCGCCACCACTGAGCCTTGTGCCGGTGGAGCGATGATTTTGCGCTAGAAAGGCATGCCCAGTTCATCCTCCGCCACCACCGGGCCTTGTGCCGGTGGAGCGATGATTTTCTTGGCAGCGCGCGATTGTGGCCGACAATCAT
>JAPLSP010000361.1 GCA_026398575.1 Candidatus Sumerlaeota bacterium
CGGCGCTCCCAGTGGCGCTCCCAGTGGCGCTCCCAGTATTGCCGGCGCGCTGGCGGCGCTGGCGTTCTATGCGCGGCCTACGGGCATCCTGCTCCTGCCGTCGGTTGTTTTATGGATGGCGCTGCGGCGGCAATGGCGCGCTGCGGCGGTGTTTGGCGCAGTGATGATCGCTCTCATCACGCCTCACTTCATTCTGGTGGCTCAATCCCATGATTCGCCTTTCTTCTCCGTCCAGGGACAGCACTTCCGCGTGTTCACCGTGGAGGATGCGATGCAGCGCGGTTATCCCGTTTTCCACAGCGCCAGCGGACATCCTTATGGGAAACCGGCGGCGGGCGAATTTATTCACTCCTATTCCTCCTGGATTCTTCCTGCGATCGGCAATCATCTGCTGCAGTACTCCGTCGAGCTGTTTTCTTTCTCCTTCCTCAGTCTGCTCGGATTCTTTGCCATCGCCGCGCTGATTGCGCCGTATGGCCGCAGCGCTTATGCGCCCGCCATGATCTTTGCGCTTTTGCATTTCTTCTGCGTCGGAACCATCTGGGGCGCGCCGGTGGACGCAAACCGCTTCTTGCTGATTCCCGTGTTCTTCCTGCTTGCGCCAGCGCTGGAAGCGCTCCGTCAATGGCGTGGCGGGCTGGATGCGAATGGCGATCCGCTGCGCGCCGTCCACGCCCTGCGGCGCCTGGCGGCTGAAGGAGCGGTCTTGGTTCTGGTGATTGGCTTTTACTATGTAATGGATGCGCGCTTATATAACGGCATGGCTCGCAACGAACGCCTGCGTCCCGCGAGCCCCGCGTTCAACGCATTCGTTGCGAATGTTCCGCCCAACACGCTGTTGGCTGCGTCCGATCCCTTCATCGCGAATTTCTATTATCAACAGCCCACCATCGCATTGCCCAGCGCGTCCGATCCTGAAATTTTGACGCGCTTCATCGCGCAATATAAGCCCGCATTCATTTTGGCCGCGCCTGAGATGCAGCAGACGCTGGCGCCGCTGACGTCCCAACAAATCCTGTCCAACCCAATCCAACCTCCCGCCAGTCCTTTCCTGTGGTGGCGCGTCAGGCGATCTGACTAAGTGCTCTGAAGCATAAATTCAGTTGATTCGCCCTTGAATCTGCCGCAGAATTTATCAGGGTAAGCTATATACGGCATTGCCGCATACAATCAAAGGAGGAGGCTTTATGAAACAGACCGCGTTCATCCTGGGAATCGCCCTGCTATGCGCCATGCTGGGCGGGTGCTACATGCAGCCCAAAGGCGAAGGCGTGGCCAAGATCAGCATCGTTGCCGATGACGGACTGAAGGCCAGCATTGTGCGCGTCAATGGCAAAATGATGATGAAGTCCGGGAACGATTACTACACATTTACGCCGGGCACATATAAGCTCGGCGTCGCCTGCGGCAAGGGCGACAAAGCCGGCAAGATTCGCGAACTGACGCTCGAGGTTCCCAGCGCGGCGGAATATAATTGGCATCTGACTCCCGTCATGGATGGCAACGAAATATCAGACATCAAATGCAAACTGGAAAAAGTCCGGTAAGGAAACGAAGATTATTGCGGATAGGAGCAGCGCCAGCTTTTGGAGTAAGGTGGCTTGCCGCCTTCT
>JAPLSP010000437.1 GCA_026398575.1 Candidatus Sumerlaeota bacterium
GGCGGATTTGCTTGCCCAAACGATCATTTCCGGCTCGAAGGGCGTGACCAGGTCTTCGTGTTTGGGCAGAACGCGGACGGAATATCCAAAGTGTCCGCTGATGGGCGCGTCAATGGTCCCGATGAATAAAAACATGCCCGGCTCGGACTTGCCATCGCGCCGCGAGGGGCCGTCGCAAACCATTGCGATTCGCCGTGAGTTTTGAATCTCCCCGGCGGCGTCCACTTCGCCGTGGTAAATTTCCACGAGGACTTCCTCCGGCGCCAGGTTTCCAAGAAAGACGCGCGCGCGGACGCTGAAGACGGCGCCAACTCCCGAGTCGCCCGCCTGATCGGTCATCGTGTCCTCGATGCGAATCCGATTCCAGCGCTCGCGCGTGCGTTCGCGCCATTGGCTCAGGCGCTTGGCGCGCGCGAAGTTGTTTTCGTTGAAAGCCTGATAGCGCCGGGCCGATGGGAAATAGAATCGTTCGGCGTATTCGCGCGTCATGCGTTCGGTGTTATAGACGGCGCACGCTTCGATCATCGCCGCCTTCATGCGCTTGATCCATTCGCGGGGCGCGCCGTCGCGTCCGCGATGATAGAACGTGGGGACGACGTCCTGTTCGAGGATGTTATAGAGCGCGCCGCATTCCACTTCGTCCTGATAGTCATGGTCGTCATAGCGCTCGCCCGCGCCGATGGCCCAGCCAATCTCCGGATTGTGGCGGTGCGCCTCGTCGTACCAGCCGTCCAGGATGCTGACGTTCAGGGCGCCGTTGACCGCCGCCTTCATGCCGCTGGTGCCCGAAGCCTCCAACGGGCGGCGCGGCGTGTTGAGCCAGACGTCCGCGCCCTGCGCGAGGTAGCGGGCGATCTGCAGGTCATAGTCTTCGAGGAAAATAATCTGGCGGTGAAACTCCTCCTGATGCGCGACGTGAACAATCTGCCGGATTACTTCCTTGCCGGGCGTGTCGTGCGGATGCGCCTTGCCGGTGTAGATGATCTGCACGGGGCGCTCGGCGTCGCAAAGCAGTTTGCGCAACCGCGCGAGATCGCGCATCAGCAGCGCGCCGCGCTTGTAGGTGGCGAAACGGCGGGCGAAAACAATGGTCAAGGCCGAGGGGTCCAGAATCTCATCCACGAGGGCGATTTCCTTGGCCGAGGCGCGGCGCTTGAGGAGCGAGGTTTTGAGATGATGGCGCGCGAACGTGACCAGGCGCTCGCGCCGCAATTCGTGGACGCGCCAGAGTTCGTCGTTCGGGATACGCTCGATCGCTTTCCAGATTTCCAGGTCGCTGGCCGTGCGACGCCAGTCCGGGTCCAGATAGCGATTCAGGAGTTCTGAAATCGGCACGTCTTCGACCGGCGTTTGCGGCCACAAATTTTTCCACATGTCGCGCGTGACCTGGCCGTGCAGGCGGCTGACGCCGTTGACGTAGCTGGACATGCGAATGGCAAAGACGGTCATCCCGAAGCCTTCGCCGTGATCGTGCGGATTGATCCGGCCCAGGCTCAGGATTTTGTTCATGGGAACGTCCATGCCCTTGAAGAGCGCGTGGACGTAGCGCTCGACCAGGGGCGCGGGAAAAGTTTCATTGCCCGCGGGAACGCAGGTATGCGTCGTAAAAACGTTGCCGGCGCAGGAAGCCTCGCGCGCTTCATCGAAGGCGAGGCCCTGCTCGGCCATCGCCGCCCGGATGCGCTCGAGCGTCAGAAACGCGCTGTGGCCTTCGTTGAGATGGCAGACGGTGGGGCGCAGATTCAGGGCATCGAGCGCGCGCAGGCCCCCGACGCCCAGCATGATCTCCTGGCGGATGCGGTTTTCAATGTCGCCGCCATAGAGCTGATAGGAGATGGCGCGATCCTCCGTCCGCGCATTGAGCGGCGTGTTCGTGTCAAGCATGACCAACTTCGTACGTCCCACCTGGATGGTCCAGATTTGCGCCAGGACCGGACCGGATGGGTAATCCACCTGGATCGTGATCGGCTGGTCGTCCGGATGGCGCTCCAGATGCAGGGGCATGGTATAGAAGTCATTATCCGGATAGCGCTCTCCCTGCCAGCCGTCATTGTTGAGATATTGGTGGAAATAGCCTTGCTGCCAGAGGTTGCCGACGCCAATCAGCGGCAATCCCAAGTCGCTGGAAGCTTTGACATGATCGCCGGCCAGAATGCCGAGGCCACCCGAATAAATCGGGATGCATTCGGTCAGACCGAATTCAAGCGAGAAGTAGGCGATCCGAGCGGTGGCGGGTATATTCTTCTGTTGCTGGTACCAGGAGTTTTGGGCGCGGTAATCGTCCCAGGCGCGGCAGACGCGGTCGTATTGGGCAATAAAACCGTCGTCGGCGGCCAGCGCGTCGAGCGTGTCCTGCGGCAGCGTCCCCAACATGCGCATTGGATTCATCCCGGATCGCTCCCATAAATCCCGGTCAACGCGCAGAAACAAGGCCCGGGCGTCGTGGTCCCACTCATACCACAACGTGGTCGCAATCTCCGCGAGCCGCGCAAGGCGCTCTGGAAGCCGCGGGCGGACGGTGTAGGTTCGGATTGGCTTCATGCTGCGATCCTATCCAAAGATTTGCTTCGCGGCGCCAAAATAAAAAGCAAGCCCGAAGACAAGGTCCGGCGGGATTTATATTATCGCAAGACAGCAAAATAATTTTCCAAACAGCCCTGATCTTGCAAGCGTCATTGAGGGGGGCAAAGACAGAACCCTTCGGCAAACCAAGCCGGCCGCCGTCGGATCGGTCGGACCGGTCGGGCTAGTCCGATCGCTTAATCTTTTGCAAGGGCGAGGATTGCCAAGCTGCTCAATAGCGATAATGCTCCGCCTTATAGGGGCCTTTGACCGGGACGCCGATATATTCGGCTTGCCTTGGCGTCAGTTTGGTCAGTTTGACGCCGAGCTTGCCCAGGTGCAGACGCGCCACTTCCTCGTCCAGCGCCTTGGACAGCGTATAAACGCCGATCTCGTATGTGTTCATCCACAGGTCAATCTGCGCCAGCGTCTGGTTTGTGAAAGAGTTCGACATGACGAACGACGGATGCCCCTGCGCGCAGCCCAGGTTGACCAGGCGCCCTTCGGCCAGCATGAAGATTTCATGGCCGTCGGGGAAGATGTACTTATCCACCTGCGGCTTGATGTTGATTTTCTTGATGCCTGGATAATCGTTGAGCGCGCCGACCTGGATTTCATTGTCGAAGTGGCCGATGTTGCAGACGATGGCCTGGTCGCGCATCTTGAGGATATGTTTGATCGTGATGATATCGCAGTTGCCGGTGGCCGTCACGAAGATGTGCGCTTCGGGCAGCGCGTCTTCCAGCGTCGTGACTTCGTAGCCTTCCATCGCGGCTTGAAGCGCGCAGATGGGGTCAATTTCCGTGACGATCACGCGGGCGCCGAATCCACGCATTGAATGTGCGCAGCCTTTGCCGACGTCGCCGTAGCCGCAGACGACGATGGTCTTGCCCGCCACCATGACGCCCGTGGCGCGCTTGATGCCGTCGGCCAGCGATTCGCGGCAGCCGTATAGGTTGTCGAATTTCGACTTCGTCACCGAGTCGTTGACGTTGATCGCCGGGAAGAGGAGCTTGCCGGCGTCGCGCATCTGATAAAGGCGGTGTACGCCGGTCGTCGTCTCTTCGGAGACGCCCTTCAGTTTGGCCACTATCTTGTGCCATTTTTGGGAATCTTTTTTGAGTTCGCGCTTGAGCAGGGCGTTGATGAT
>JAPLSP010000788.1 GCA_026398575.1 Candidatus Sumerlaeota bacterium
CGGGAAGTTGTCAAAGAACATTCGCAAGTGAGACCGCTTTGCGAAACGACGGCTTCCTTCAACCATGAAACCCTTACGTTTGCAAGCATTAAAGCCCCAAAAACCGTCATACGCTTGTGGCTTGCCGCCTTCTTTTTGGCGATTCAATGGCCTTGGCGCTAAAAAGAAGGCGGCAAGCCACCTTACTCCAAAAGCTGGCGCCGTTTCTGAGCGCATTGCTTTCATGCCTTCGGCAAAAATAGGTCACTGAATTTGTGATTCAGAGCGCTTGGCTATTCAGTTGGCGCCTGCGCAAGAGCGTGGATGAAAAGCCTGCCGGCGAGAGCGGGCTCGATGGGATACTGCGCGATTAAAAAGGAGTCTGTCATGGCCGTGAATGATGGGATCAAGCGGCGCGAATTGTTGAAGGCGGGGATTGGAACCGGGGTGGGACTTCTTATCCTGCCGTTCGGATTGCGCGCCGGGGCGCAGTCGCCGAACAACAAACTCAACGTCGCCGTCATCGGCGTCAGCGGGCGCGGCGGGGCGAACCTCGGGGGCGTCAGCGGCGAGAACATCGTGGCGTTGTGCGACGTGGACGAGCAGAAACTCTCCGCTGCGGCCAAGAAGTTCCCCAACGCAAAGACATACGCGGACTGGCGCAAGTGCCTCGATCAAAAAGACATTGACGCGGTGGTTTGCTCGACCACCGACCACACGCACGCTTTCGTCAACGTTTGGGCGATGAACCGCGGCAAGCACGTCTATTGCGAGAAGCCGCTGGCCAACAGCGTGCATGAGGCGCGGACGGTTCGCGAAACCTATCTGAAGAACAAGAGCAAGATCGCCACGCAGATGGGAACGCAGATCCACGCCACCGACAATTTCCGGCGCGTGGTGGAAATGATCCGCGACGGCGCCATTGGCAAGCCGCAGGAGGTCCGGGTATGGTGCACGCGCACGCCGGATGGCGGCAATTACTTCCCGGAGGCTCTGCCGGTTCCCCCGAATCTCAACTGGGACCTTTGGATCGGCCCGTCGCCGATGCATCCTTATAATCCCAAATACCTGGCCGGCGGATGTCTGGGCTGGAACCGGTTCTGGGATTTCGGCAGCGGGCAGATTGGCGACATGGGCAGCCACATGCTGGACCTCGCCTATTGGGCGTACGATCTGCGGTTCCCAACCTCGTGCGAAGCCGCCGGCACGCCGGTCAATCCGGACACCTGCCCGCAGTCACTGACGGCGACGTGGGATCATCCCGCCACCGATAAACGCCCTGCTGTAAAAGTGTATTGGTACGACGGCGGCAAGAAGCCTGATTTTCCGGGTCCGTACTTCGATCGCGAGAAGCTCTTCAAGGGGATGCTCTTCAAAGGCGATGGTGGATGGCTCCTGGCCGATTACGATCTGAGGATCCTGGGTCCCAAAGGCGATATGACGCAATACAAGACGCCCAAGACCGAGGACCTGATTCCCAAATCGCTTGGCCATCATCAGGAGTGGATCGCCGCCTGCAAGACGGGCACGCCGACGCTCTGCAATTTCGATTACTCTGGAGCGCTCATCGAGCACAACCTGCTGGCGCTGGTCGCCTATCGCACGGGCAAGAAATTGCAATGGGACGCCGCCAGTCTGAAGGCGACCAATTGCCCCGAAGCGGATCAATATATCCAGAAAAAATATCGAGAGGGATGGACGCTCAACGGATAAGTATTCTGTATCACGAATTCAGGGACGTATTTTGCCCAAGGGACGAAATCAATGCGATCGAAATTTCGAACATGAGTACCAAGGGAGAACGAGCATGAATGAGTCTCCGGCGATCAATCGGCGGACGCTGCTGAAAACGCTCAGCGCGGCCGGGGGCGGCGCCTTGGCGGCTGTCTCGCTTGCGCCGTCTGTCAGCGTCGCGGCGGCGGATGCGACAACGCAATCGGCGAAAATTGCGCCGCAGACGGCAGCCGGCGAGGAGAAGCCCAAGGAATATTCGCGCAAGATCAAGATCGGCATCATCGGCGGCGGGCATCGCGGGAATTTCATCGGGAACCTCATGAAGAAGCACGGCGGCTATGAAATTCATGCCGTCGCGGATTATTTCCCGGAAGTGGCCGAAAAACTCGGCGACAGCTTCGGCGTGGATAAATCGCGGCGGTTTTCAGGGTTGTCGGGCTATAAGCGCGTGATCGAGAGCGGCATCGAAGCGCTGGGGATTTTCGATGTGCCGTATTTTTATGCCGAGCAGGCGACTGCCGCCGCCGCCGCAGGCTGCCACATCTATTCTGCCAAGCCCATCGCGGTGGACGCGCCGGGATGCCTGGCAATCGAAGCGGCGGGAAAGATGGCGACGGCAAAGCAGCGCTGTTTCCTCGTGGACTATCAGTTGCCGCTGGATCCCGCGAACGCTGAAGTGGCCTCCCGCATTCGCGCGGGCGGGTTGGGGCCGATCGCGCATATCCTTTCATTCGGCAAGACCGGCGCATGGGCCGATCCGCCGAAAGGAGCGACGATTGAAAGCCGGCTGCGCAGCGTGATTTGGCTCTCGGACATCGCGCTGAGCGGCGATACGATTGTTTCTTACGACATCCACATCATTGACCCCATCATCGGTATCATGGGCAAGCGCGTGGCCGGCGCATGCGGGCGGTCGCGAATCTGCCGCCCCGAGCCGCACGGAGACCGGATTGACGCATGCGGCGTCGTCTTCGAGTTCGACGACGGCGTCTTGTGGACCCATGTGCTGCAATCGCTGAACAACAACAGCGATTATGGCGATCTGGTCGCAAATGTGATGGGCGCCGCCGCCGCTGCCCGTCTGGCGTACAACGGCAAATGCTACATCAAGGGCGGCGACAAGCACTTCGTCGGCACTGTCAGCAGCGGCATCTACAATGAAGGCGCCACGAAAAACGTCGCGGATTTTTACAGCAACATCACCGAAGGCCGGTTCGACAATCCGACCGTGAAGCGCGCCGTGGACGGCACGCTGACCGCCATTCTGGGCCGCGAAGCCGCTGCGCGCCGCAAGTATCTGACAATGGATGAATTGATTCAGGAGAACAAGAAACTGACCGTGGATTTGACGGGCTTGAAAGCTTAGCCGGGTGCGCCTCGCAGTGTGGCTGCTGTATAAGCAAAAGACCTTTGTCGCTGGGCGATGAAAAG
>JAPLSP010000473.1 GCA_026398575.1 Candidatus Sumerlaeota bacterium
CCGCCCGACGGAGCGGGACGGCCTACCATTCGGCGCCAAGCTATAAGGCGGGGCGCACCCATGCTTGCCTGGCAGATGCTTGCTTGGCTGATTTTTTGGCTTTTCATGGGAATTCCTCCTAAAATCCTGCCGGCGGCGCGCCGGCAGCGGGCTTGCCTGGCGATTCAACTTTTTCATCGGCGATCCGGTCTTGTTCCGAAGGCGGCGGCGGCTTGCGCGGAATCCTGCCTTTGGCGGCGATCTTGATTTTCAGCATCGCAACCGTGTCTTCTATTCTGGCTTTGCGCTCCGCCGATAGTGAGGTCGGTTCTTCCCTCATGTCGGGGAATCGGCGCTGCATGGCCAGCCAGTTCACGTAGTTGAGGTAGGTTTGCCGGCCATGCGCCTTTCCGCACAGCCCGCAATTGATTGTCGTTCCTCGGCCCAGGTAATGAATCGTGAGGGGATTCATGTCGCCGGCCTTGACCGTCCGGCCATCCCAGTCCTCCCTCACATCCTTCTCTTTGATGAGGAGATTGAAGGGCGCATTGTTCCCCACCAGGCCATTCACGCCAAAGGAAAGCGTATCGCCCTTTTTGGCCGGACCCAGCAGCGGATGCTCTTGGGCTACGCGCCAGGGCATTTCGCCCAAATGCCAGACGAACTGGGCGTCCTCGATCCCGAAGAGAATCTCCATGCGGTCCTTGTATCGCCTGACTTCGTCGCCGTTGCGGGCGATGTCGTCGTTCATGTGGCTGGCCCACGTTGCCGCGGTCGCAAGATGCCCGGTCGCGTAGGCAGGACGGATCAGCCCGAAGTGGCCGCAGTTGACCAGGCAGACGCCCTCATGCACGGCCACGACGAGCGCGTCCAGGACGTCCCAGCTGATATTGACGTGCCAGCTGCCGGAGATCATCACATCCAACTGGCTCAAGGCCGCGACGTCCGTCCCTTCGATCCAGCGATAGGTCAGTCCATATTTCCTCAACTCCGCCAGCAACTTGGGATCCTTGTCCGTATCGGGGTCAATGATCGCATAAAGCTCGTACTTCGGATCCTTGAAGCTCCCGGCAACGCTCAAATGATTGAAGCCGACTTTGGCGCCGTCCCACCAGGATGGTCCCTCTGCCGAATACAGGCTGGCAAAGACGCCGACCTTGATAGGCTTGTCGTCTCCCGGCAGTGGGATCTTCCAGGTCGCCGATGTCTGCGCAGAGGCGAAACCCGCCAGCGCGCAAAGAACGGCGGCGAACGCAATTGCGGGCATCACAAAAGCTCCGCCCCTTTTCAATCGCATCATTTTATCTCCTCCGATCCAAAGATTAATTTCGTGACTTCAGGCGCATAATGCGATTGGCGCTAGTCCAAGTATCTTCAAATATCGTAATCCTTTAACCAATTATTATAAAGTCACCACAGAGACACCGAGGCGCAGAGGAACATACTAAAAATGCTCTTTGTGAAATTCTCTGTGCCTCGGTGTCTCTGTGGTGACTTCATCGTCATGCGGCTAAAGGCACACCAAATATCTTTAAGACTGATCTGGGACTTGCGCATGCAATCTTGTCCTTGCGAAAATCCTACACTTTATAGACGCATATCGGACTTGAAAGATGAATCAAAGAGCGACATTGATCCCAAGAGATCACCCGAGTGCCTGCGTAGCTTTGCGAATGATTTTCGTCAAGAAGGTTACTTCAGAAGCCAAAAGAGCGTCAAAGGCTTTTTATTGCAAAAAGGCGACGCCGGACAAGAAGGGCGGTCTTGGACGGCAGGGCTTTTAGGATGCTATTTGTCCGCTCCCCTTTAGCGCTACTCGGGCAGCCAGCTTTTGGTTATCTCCACAAGATCCTGCCAAGGGGCTGGCCTGAAATGCTCGGGGAGTTGATCGCCCTCGTGAACTTTCACGTACGTGCTGTTGGCGCCATTGTACTTTGCCCAAACGATCAGGTTTCGCTTTTCGTCATAGTAGGGAATCGGGAATTCCTGAACGCGAGAAAGGACGGAATCACTCCCACGCCAATAGGCGATGGATACCGCCAGAGGCCTCCGGATTTCCTGGGCGCGGGAGGCAGTCATCTCGAATCCATTCCTGCGCCAAACGATCTTCTTTTCTGAAATAGCAGATCCTGCATCGGCATCCCATACCGGGTACTGCAAATGAATGGTCCATCCTGGTTTGGGTTTGGGAAGATCCAGAAGCGCCGGATCGAAATCCGCATCCATAGTGATTTTTGAAATGGTGTTCTCAGCAGAGCCGTCCTTGATTACTCTTGGCAGAAAGAAATCGCCGTATTTGGCGAAATCCCTGCACGAGACGCCAAAGTCCTCCACGCACGCCCAACCCAACTCAGGCGCATAATATGTGTACTCGCCGAGTTTCACACATTGATACCCATTTCTAGTTACGCCTGCCGTGACTGTTGCCCTTTCATGTGGGTTGGTAGTAAAGCCGCCTAGCGTAACCTCGGACCATTGTATTGCCCAAGCGTGACCTAACATAAGATGGTTGGAATACGACATATAAGAAATGGATTTCTCGCTTGAGTCTATATGGGATAAGACAGAGCACCTGTCATCGCCAATGTCTGTCGTTATGCGAGGCGGACCAGGTGGGGTAACGTTTGAATGATAGTAGAAATTCGTTTTCCCGTCAGCGTCTCGAATTTCCTCGCGAAATCCACCTTGATACACCAACAGCGTGCACTCGTGTTTGACCGTCGGTTTGTTATCAGCCATCGCAGTAAGGCGCGTGTAGTCAAACTGGATTTTTTTCGCCCGGATATTCCGCAGCCGCCCCTGGATTGCTCGGAGGGCGTCGTCCGTGAGTGAAGCGCTTGTGGCGGTGGTGGCGTTGACTCCGCCCTTATCGCTGAAGAAATCAAGGTATTTTACTATAGGGAATGATTGATCGAGCGACCTTCCATATTGATCCAACAATGTGATTTTTTCAATGACGCCGTCTTGGTCCCTATCATATTCGATGCGGGGCGTCCAGCCTGTGATTTTATACTCCTGCCTGTTAAAGCGATATACTTCGGGAATGCCATTCGTATCCTGATCAATGATCTCAACAATGGTACTGCCATTCTCGAGGATGTTAATCCAGTTCGGATGTCCGCTGGCATTCTTGTAGCCCATTTCAACATGGACTGTCTTGCCGCCCGGACGATCCTTATAGATGTAATCCTCATATTTGTTCCCCTTGAAATCCTTTGAAGGCTCCATATCGGACCCCGAAAGGACAGCGTCGTCCGAGATATATTTCTTCATCAGATCTCTATGCAAGCCGCCCGGCGCCTTGCTTGCGCTGTAGGGAGAAAGATACATGGTTTTGATGAAGTCAATCACACCATCGGAGTTCATATCTTTTTCGTAGGTGATCTTGCCATATTGGTCAATGCTTTTGGTGGTTGTCTCATCGGAAGCAGTCCCGAATTTTCCATCTCGATTGGAATCCACCCTGAGGATGGATTTTCTGATGCCATTTTGTTCGCCTTTATCTTCCATTATTGTGTCAACCGCTCCGTCCTTATCCTGATCCCATTCATCACGGACAACCTTGCCGTCTTTTGTACACTGCCAACGGTATGGCTCAATCATTTTTCGGACCAAGCCGTCCGCATCGGCTTGTGCTACTTCGCTTAAGGTCGAGACAGGATCGGGTCGTGTCTCCATTGTTGCGGCATCCTTGCCGGACGACTGCGCCGGCGGCAAATCCGCGTCTGAGAAAACGACGCAATTAGGCAACGCCCGCTTCAGTTCCGCGACGCCGCTTGTTGTTATATGTGTTCCATTCACTTCAAGGTCTTGAAGAGAAGTTAGCTTCTCCAGGATAGGAATTGCCTCATCTCCCACGTCGGTTCGGGCGATTATCAATTTCTCAAGCTTGGACAGCTTTTCGAGATGCGCCATTCCTTTTCCTGTTACAGCGACTTTGTTTAGCCATAGCGTTCTCAAGGAAGTCAGGTTCTCGATATTCCACAATCCCTCGTCGGTGATCTGGGTATGCCCCAACATCAATACTTCCAGTTTGGCGAATTCGCGAATCACCGCCAATCCCTCATCCGTAACGGAACAGGCGGAAAGATTCAGCATTTTGAGTTCCTTGAGCGGCTTCAGATGCGCCATTCCTGCCGGAGTGATTCGCTGGCTAAAGCCGATGGATAGAGTCTTGAGCGATGTCAGCTTGCCAATATGCGCCAGCCCTTCGTCTGATATCTTCTGGGCGAAAGGCAAATTAAGGCGCCCATCGAATGCCAGGCGCTCTAGCGGTTCAAGGTCTGCGTCCACCGTTCCAGAGGGAAAGGACAGCTCCTGTATCGCTCCCGTGGTGATATCCGGCAGTGCGGCAAGAGCGCTCAGCGAGTCCGTAGTGGCGAGAGTCAGAGATAGCCAGCCATTCTCGGGAATCCGTTTCGTGCCGCGCGCCTCTCCGAATTCCTTCACGTCATAGTTTACTTCTGTCTGAGTAGAGCTTCTGTCTGTCCGTGGAATCGCCAACACCAGACTACCCAGAGAGCGGTCCTCCGGAAATCGAATCACGCGCTCTCCGGCAGCCTTGACAGGCCCTTGGGCATTCTCCTGTTTTTTGTCGCCGTCCTTTAGTTGAGGTTCCGCCGCCGCAACCAGCGCAGCGTTGCCAAGCGTATCGAAAGCCTTGATCAGCAAATTGCCATAGGCGCCGCCTTTCTCCACTTTAATGGCGCAGAATGCCGGAGGGGTCGGACCGCTGTACGACGTTCCCATGTAAATCAGATCGAACTCCCCCTCCGGCAGGAAAAGGCGAAACGAGCCATCCTTTTCGATGTACGATGAGGCATTCCAGCTGTCTCTGTAATTTTCTTTAAGCCTGGCGAGCAGCTGCCCATAATAAACCCGGGGCCCAGTCAATGGATTCTCAACCGATACGCCGACTACGGGCTTTCCTGTTTCCGCCATGATGACTTTGCCGCTGACCTCGATGCCGCGATCCAGCATGAAGTCGAGGTTGAGGGGTTGGTTTTCCTTGACCTCAATGACGGGAATCGGCGTGATGACGAGCGATGAGAGCTCACCGGGTTCTCCGTAGTACTCGAAGAGAGCCTTGTATTTCCCAGGCCGTAACTCCGCTTTGAAAGAGCCATCGGGGGATAGCGTGACCGTATTCCCTTGCCCGGATGTCTCACCTCTAAAGGTCAGATATACGTACGGCGCCGGCGCAAGCGGCTTGCCGGTGGCGCGGACGAGGACGCGCCCCTTTACGGCGGAGATGGGCATGAACATGATTGGCTGGTTGATGAGATTGGCAGATTCGAAGAAGATATCGTTGTCCTTGCGATAACCAGCAGCGGAGTATTCATACCAGACGAGGTCCTTTTGCGTGAAGCCCGAGAACTCAAACCAGCCTTGAGCGTCCGAGGTCGTATGAAAATCCAAAACTCCCTCGAAGCATCGGGCGGCGCGACTCTGTTCGACCAAATCCTGCGACATCCCGATCAAACAAATCTGAACGCCGGGGACGGGGTTACCTTTGGGATCAATGATTTGCCTTCTGTAGGGCTGGCCGGGCTTTCGCAAAATCAGCCGGACGGGTTTGCTCTCGACCAAATCAATCCAGCGCCAGGCATGAGCGTAGCCATCAAGGCTGAATCCGATGACGCCTTGCCCTTCGGTGACGGTCGCCGCGAACGGCCCGACGCGGAAGCGTGCTTTGCCGGCAGCGTCGGTCCGGGCGTTGTGCTCTTTGCGCGTCTGCTTTTCACCTTCGTGGAGGGACAAGAGCAACTGGATCGGGATATCGCTGGCGGGAGCGCCCTGCTCGTTCACGACTTCCGCTTCATAGTTGAGCTCTTTGCCGGCAAGCGGTTCGAGGATAACCTGAATATCTTTGGCGTCGCTCGGCGCGTGGATTTCGCGCCCAAGGCAGCCGGGAGCGAAAACCAGGAATGTCAATTCGCCCGGCGCCAGATGGTCTATATAAAAGCGTCCCTGATCGTCGGCTTTGGCTTCGTTTCGCGGATTGACCATGGCGCGCACGTCCACGGAGATGATCCGGATGGAGGCATGAGGAATCGCCGCGCCGGATGGCGAGACGACACGGCCGGTCAAGGTCTTTTCATAGAGAACTGTTTTCAGAATAATCGGCGCGTTGTCGGGCAGTTTCGAAAAATCCATCGCTTCTTCCGTCCCGCCGCGTCTGGTAGACGCTTTATCGCCGGATGACGGATTAACTTCGTAACGGAGTTGTGGCATCAGGCCGGGGACGTGGAACTCGCCTTTGCCATCGCTTTCCCCCTCCCACCTCGCTCCTCGCTCATAGCACGCTTTGCCATTGAGAACGGGTTTGAACGAAATCTCGACCCCCGGCGCCGCATGGCCTTCCGTGTCCATAATCCGGCCGGTCCGGGAAACTGTCGGACCAAGCCGGATGGTCGTTTCGTGAACGCCCGGCTTGATATGGATGACCGCGCCTTGCGAGCGACTCGGATTGAAGGCCAGCAGATCGTATTCGCGGTCCAAGGGCGCGGCGGCAATAACAAAACTGCCATCTTTGCCGCTCACCGCAGACTGATCTTTAAGATTTGTATAGACTCCGGCGCCCGCGACCGCGCGCCCTTCAGAGTCGAGAACCATGCCCGACAGCGGATTGGCCTTCAGCAACCTCATCCCAACGACGAGCCCGCTTTGATCGGACCTGGCCCATCCCGGGTTTAGCAGCCTTTGCGGCCATTCGGGATCAATCAGAGCGCTCGACTTGTCTTTCGAGTGTGGCGCGAAACTGAAATGCGTATCGCGCGGGACAAGCGTCTCGAACCGCCCGCGATCATCGCTGACCACGGGATGACTGTCGAGCCGCCCATAGTTATCCATATTATCCCAGAGGCAGTTGAAAGGAAACTGCGCCAGCGGCTGGCTGGTATCCACGTCCACCACCTGGCCGGAAATACGATATTGATCGCTGGTTGGCGCATGCCCGCCGCCATCGCTTTTCGCGTTGGCTTTGGACTGCGATCGGGAAAGCGGCGGGGAAGTGAGGGGATCTGCGTTGGATGTTGTTTTTTCAATGAAGCGGAAATCTGTAACCCGCATCTTGGGGCCTATTTCCTTGCGATAATCCAAGATATCTTTGGAAGCCAAAGGCTTGAAGGATATTTTTTCAATCTTCATCTTGGAAGGGTTTGAGCCATCGTTGATGGATAGCGCCATCGGAATCCAGAAGCCGTCTATTTTTTTGTAATCATTATAAATGTATTCGTGCTCAATTACATCACCCCACCAGGATTTATCCGAGAGAATATGGGCGTCATCAACCATACTAATGGTGATTTCCCAGCGTTGTCTTTGCTTAATATTCTTTACCTCTTTCATGAGGCAGGTTATTTTAGCTTCGTCGGCGGAAGTTTTAGTCACCTGCATTTTCTCGCTATACTCCAAAGTTTCTTCAATGTTTTCCCCAGGAGGATATGGCCGCATTGCAGCGCGCGGATCAGGGACAAAAAACGTCTCCTGCATAATCAGGCATTCGTTCTTCGATTTATCAATATTCACGCCATAATCTTCTCTGTAATTATTAAAGACCAACATGCCCCAAGGTTTGGATACTGTGCTCGTGCTTCCCAAATCTTCGATCGTCTCATAGCGGGCTATATCGCCATCTGTGACAACCTTTTGCTTTTGATAAAGCAGTTCATGGGGATCTTTATTATCAGTCCTCTGATAAACGAAAACGCACTCGTATGTCACAGGAATGGGAACTGCGCTCAAAGTTTTAAGTACCTCTTTTGCCTGCTCCTTGGGCGTCTGCGATTTCACCATGGGAAGCACCACGATGAACATAGTGGCAACGGTCAGCGCGACGGCGAGGAGGCGCAGGCGGGGGTGGCGCCAGATTTTCTTTTCCAGGCGGCGCAGGCGCTCCAGGAGGTTGCTGGGATGCTCGATCAGCCCGAGGAGGCCGAGGCCGTCGCGGGTGTGGGGGCGGACGAGGCGTTCGACGGCTTGGAGCAGTGTTTCGCGGTAGGCGGGGGTTTCTTCTTTGAGGAAGCCGGCCACGGTGGCGTCGCAGCACAGTTCGCGCAAATGCTGGAACCGCTGCCGCACCAGCCAGAGGAGCGGGTTGAACCAGTAAAGAATCTGGAGCGCGACGAAGAAGGAATTGACGTAGAGATCGCCGCGCTTGATGTGGGCCAGCTCGTGAAGGAGGATGTGGCGAAGGGCGGTGTCGGACGGGGAGGGCTGGTCTGGCGGAGAGGGTTGGTCAGACGCGTCGGACTGGTCGGACGCGTCTGACGGGTCAAAGGGGGCCATGCTGGGAAATGCGCGATTTCGGCACTCCAGCGGCATCACCAGAACTGGGCGCCAGAGTCCGAAGACGGCCGGGGACTGAATCCTTGAAGAAAAAACCACAGTGGGCAGACGCCGCAGCTGGAGTTGCGATGCGGCGGCGCTGAGCGCCTGCGAAAAACCGGCTGAACAGCCACCATTTCCGTTCTTTCCGGCATTCGTGTTCTCTTCGGCATTCGCGCGCACTGCGCTATTCGCGCTGTATTCGCTATTCGCGCGCACTATGCCATTCACGCATTCCAGAAGGTATTCCCGCCGCAAGCCACGGAAGCGCAGAATAGCCCACGCGCTCAAGGAGACAACGCCGAGAAACCATAGGATCATCAGCCAGGCTTGTTTTGAGAGGACGGCGGGCGCTTGCTTCGATAGGATGATGGTCGCCCGTTTGGGAGCGATGGCTGCGCCGGCGGGGGCGGCGGGAGCGGCGGGAGCGAGGAAGGAATCGCCTCCACCAGAATTGAACTCTATTGGGGTGTACGATGCGGGCGCCGGGCGGGCGTCCAGTGGAACGGAATGCGCGACAACGGGAGCGGCTGCGCGCAGTTTGAACACCGCGCCCGCCAGACTGGCCGGCGAGGAGAGCGACGGCGGCAGGATCAGCTTGACCATGACCAGCAGCCAGAGCGCGTACCGCACCTGCGGCCAGGCCCACCGGCGCATCATCAAATCCGCGAGAAGGACAAACGCGATCAACAGACATGATTGCCACAGCGCCGGCCATATCCATTCCCACCAGCGCAACGCAATGCTGTTCATGAGGTCGGCCATGGTCAGCGCCCTCCTTTTTGTTTGCTCTCCTTCAGCGCGCGCAGCAGCTCGGCGCGTTGTTTCTCCGACAATTTTTCATCCGAAACCATGAACTGCATCATCGGTCCGAACGCGCCGTCGAAGGCCGCGTCCAGAACCGCGCGCAGGGCCGAGCGCCGCGCCTTATCCCGCGTCAGGAGCGGCTCATAGAGGGCCGTGTTCGCGCGCATTCGCGATTTGATGGCGCCTTTTTTCTCCAGGCGCGTGAGCATGGTCTTGATCGTGGTATAGGCCCAGTTGGCATCGCCTTCCACGCGTTCCATGACGTCGCGCGCGCTGGCAGGATGCCGGTCCCAGATCGCGTTCATCAGTTTCCATTCCACTTGGGATAGTTTCATCGTTGACCTCCCGTTTGATATTTCGTCCGGCTGATTCGGGGCGCGCCCCGGATTGCAAAAATGACTTATGTCGAAGTATCTACTACAGGAGTCGAAGAAGCGTCAAGGGCTTTTTTGAAATTTTTTATGGCTACAAGACGAGGGGGCATTTGCCGGGAGAACGACCCGCCTGATTTCTTCCGGCCATTTCAGGGCTTTCGCGGTGAGAAATCCGGGTTAGTTTTGCAGCGATTGGCAGGCAGAATCATTGAGGGCAGAATCATTATGATTCTGCCCTCAATGATTCTGCCTGTATTTATGCGCGTTTGCTCGA
>JAPLSP010000763.1 GCA_026398575.1 Candidatus Sumerlaeota bacterium
GACAGACGCCACACAAAATTGCGATGAACCCTGAAGGGGTTCCACAAACGGCTATAATGGATCAATTTTCAACGGTCTGAAAGGGCGAAAGAAGCAATCCGTTGTCTTTCCTCAATGTTGCTTGCGCCCTTACAGAGCATTAGCGCTGATAGATCGGCAGATAATGGTAGTGGATGGAGAGGCTTAGCAGCGCCAGCGAGGTGACATAGACTGTGCCGCCTTCCTTGTCTTTTTTTCCGGGTCGCCAGGAGCCGTCTTGTTCCTGAAGTTTGAGCAGGACGTCGCGCACCGTTTTGCGCGCCAGCTCGGCGTATTTGCCGCCGGCCTGGTGCATGCCCTGGGAGTAGTAATAGATGCCGTAGAAGAAATAATCTTCGCTGTTCATGTCCGGCAATTTATAGTCGAGGAAATGATTGGCTGAGCCTTTGACTTCTTTCGTATCGTACAGGCCGCAAATCTGAAGCGCCAGCAGACCGCCCGCCCCCGAACCGAAGCGCATGTGATTTTCGCCCGGCGTATAGCTGAAGAAGCCGACGGGTTCCTGTTCGTCCGCGCTGCCCGCCGGCTTGGGACTTTTGCTGTCGCGCTTGGTCTCGCCGCGAGTGTGATAGCAGCGCTTGACGTAGTCCACGGCCTTGTCAATGGCTTCCTTCGGGACTTCCATGCCGGCGTTTTTGGCCGCCTTGAGCGCGATCAGCTGCCAGGAAGTGACCGACAAATCGCTATCATCCGAATTCGGCTCGTATCGCCAGCCGCCTTCGTGTTCGCGGCTTTTTTTGCGCGTGGCCTGCGCGCGCAGGATCAGCTCGATGCCTTTTTTCAGGCGTTCGCGGATGGTGCGGTCCTGCTGCTCATCCACGCCCATTCCCAAAACTTCGGACAACATCAAACAGACAATGCCGTGTCCATACATCCTCGCGCCGTCCTGGCTGCCGAAGTAACCGTCGGCTCTCTGGCTCTCCGGTTTCAGAACAAACGCGATTGCCTTGCGCAGCGCGGCGCCTTCTTTGGTCTGATCGCTGGGTTTGTGTCCGACCGAGCACAGCCCCATGATGGCCAGGGAGGTCATCGTGATTCGGAACTGTTTTTTTTCAACGATGGCGCCGTCGTCGGTCTGCTGCGTCAGCAGATACGCGACCGACCGCTTGGCCGCGGCGTCAACCTGTTTCCAATCCTCATCGCTGCCGGCGGGTTGCGCGCCGGCGCTCAAGGCCAGCGCCAGCGCCGCCGCCAATCCGAGCGCCATTACTCCCCGGCCGGCAAGCCCCCGTGGCGCTTTCATTCGTAGTTTCGATGACGTATCAATCGCCATTTGACCTTAAGGAAACCGCGCCAACTCCGGAGGAGTTGAACTTGAATAGCCCCCGGTGGCAACCGGCGGGAAGCAGCGCAAATTTTTCATCAACCCTGAAAGGATTAAGCCATTATTCCACGCCGAACGACAACATGTTGTCGTTCCTTGCCATCCGTGTTATGCCATTATTCCACGCCGAACGACAACATGTTGTCGTTCCTTGCCATCCGTGTTATCCGAGAAATCCGTGGTTGAAAACTAAACACGAATTTCCCGGATAACGCGGATGTCGCGCCGCGAAGCGGCATCTGGAGTTTGGACATTTTTCCCCGAAGGGGAACTACAATCATAGCCGTGGGTGAAGCGAAGCGAACCCACGGTAGGGGCAAGCGAATCATCGGTCCCCGAAGGGGGCCAACGCCGTCGCAAGAGCAATCCTTCACTTAGCCGATTCGAAACGCGTGAGCGAAATGCAGCAGGCCGTTCGATCCGTGTTGGCTCCCTCCAGGGACCTCCTTTCGCACTCATCATTTCCGTGGGTTCGCTTCGCTTCACCCACGGCTATGATAGTTTCCCCCCTTCGGGGGATGCAAATGTCCAAACACCTGGCGCCGCAATGCGGCATATTTTTTCTAACGCAGTTTAAAATAATCCTAGACCTTTGTTGCGCTGCAATTTCACTTCATCATTTTTGTTCCTTCGACTTTTCGGCGATCGCCTTGAAATAGGCGCCGACCATGCCGCGATATTCCTCGGACACCGAGTCTTCGCGCGCCTCGATCATGTCGCGCGTTTCACGCCCTCGCAACTTGCCCCACTCGGCTTTCTTGAGAGCCACCGCATCGGGCATTACCCCGGTACCGCGTTTGGACAAAATGTCAGTGATCCCGTTGGCGGATTTGTTCGCGTTCTGACTGGCCATCGCCATTGCAGCGCGCGCCTGGGCCATGGCTTGTTGTTCGCTTTGCAGGCCTTGTTTCAGCGACTGCTGCGCCGCGTTCTGCTGGGCGTTCTGGCCATTTTGCTGGGGATTTTGGCCGTTTTGCGCCTGCTGATTCGCAGGCTGGGGTTGCTGGCCAGGCTGCTGCTGACCCGGGTCCGCATTGGGTTGGGCGGCCTGATCGGCGGCCGGAGGCGCGCCATTGAGCTGATCGAGGGCGCGCGCCATCCATTGGGCCGCGGCGTTGACGGCGCTGTTGGCCATCGCCTGCGGGGTATCCGCCTGTTGCGCAGGCACGGGAGGCTGGTTCTGAGGCTGCTGCGCCGCGTCCTGCGCCGCCTGATCCTGCGCCTTGCTCAGGTTGGCCATTTGACTGGCCGCCGCGTCGCGTGCGTTCTCGACCGGCGCCTGCGCCTGCTTGGCCTGGTCGGCCTGTTTGGCCTGGGCCTGGGCGTCGTTGTTGGGCGGCTGGGCTTTATCCGCCTGCGCCATGGCCTGCTCGGCTTTGGTCAGTTCATTATTCGCCAGCTGCTGCGTGGCCTCGCCGCTTTTTTTCAGCGCTTCGGCGTCGGCGCGGCTCAGCTGCTCGGCTTCCTTGGCGGCCCGTTCCAGTCCGGCCGCAGCATCCTGGACCGGAGGTTTGAGGTCATTCTGCCGCGCGGCGTCGGCCTTGATCTGCTCGGCGTTCTGCCGGGCTTGATCGGCTTTGCGGCTTGCAGGTTGCTCGGCGATCTGCTGGAGATTCGCAGCGATGTCATCTTCCTGGCGGACGGTCTGCTGCAAGGCATTGATGGCGTCGGCCACGGCCTTGTCGGCGATCTCGCCCAGCTCTTCGCGCATGGGTTGATTGGTCTTCAGTTCCTTCTCCAACGCGGGTTTGAGTTCCTCGGGCGACTTGGCCGCCAGCTCGGCCAGCCGCTCGGCCTGCTTGTATTGATCGTTCATGGCCTGCTGGATGCCCAGCTGCTCTTCGGCCTTGCGCAGGGCCTGCCGCGTATCGTCGGCGTTACCCTTCTCGAGGTTTTCATAATGCTGCGCGATGGTCTTGAGCGCGTCATCCAGCTGTTTTTGCTGGTCCACGGCCTTGTCGAGCAGGTCTTTGCGCGCTTCCTTCTGCGCCTGCGCCTCGGGGCTGTCGGCCGCCTGGTTCAGCAGGTCTTTGGCTTTGGGAGGAGGCTGGCGCAGCATGGCCAGGGCGTCGTCGGCGTCGCGCGCCCGCTCGCGGCCATCTTTGGTGGCAAGGTCCTGAAGGTTGGCGTCGTGGCGGATGGCGTCGGTCGCCGTTTCGAGGCGGGTATTGACGTTTTCCTGTTTTTCCAGCGCCTGATGCGTCTCCTTGCGCGCGTCTTCCGGCTTGGCCTGCTCGGTTTGCTTGGCCGTTTCCTGGGTTTTTTCCATGGTCTCTTTGGCCATTTTCTCAATGGCCTTGAGTTGCTCGGCCAGCGAGGGCGACAAGCTGGCGATGAGCGCGCGCGCGTCTTGAAGGGTCTTGTCGGCCAGCGTCAGAACGCCTCCCACCGACTGGCCAAGGTTTGACAATTGCGGGGCGACCGACTGCGTGACCGTCTGGTCTTTATGGCGCTTGTCCAGTTCTTCGTGCGCAACCTTCATGTCGCGGCCGGACACAACATCCGACAACTCTTTCTTGACTTCTTTGGGCATGCCGGAGGGGTCCAGCTGCCCTTGACCGACCTTGATCTGAAGTTCCAGCTGGCGCCACTCGCCCGGCGTCCGCAACAGCGGGCTCTTGCGCGGGTCCTTCGACTGCTCTTTGTCCGCCATGACGCCCAATTGGCTTTTAGCGGAGACCCAGTCATGGCCGAGTTCCAGCGCGCGATAGGCTTTGGTCAATTCCTGAAGATTTTTGGTTGCCTTTTCCCTTTGCGCGGGATCGGCGCCGCTTTGCACGACGGCGCCCAGAGCGGCGGCGGCATTCGAATTGTCGGCGATGAACAGCGGATCGTGGACACCCAGGGCTTCTTCCATCTGGGCGCGGTCCCGCAGCTGCGCCATCGCCGAACGGGAACGATTCTCAATGGCTTCGGCGGCCTTTTGCGAGCGCCGGGATTCTTCCGCCAATTTGCGGGCTTCGCTTTCGCCGGCTTTGCGCAGGGCTTGAATCTTCTTCTCGCTGTCCATCAGGTCGTAGGCCGCGTTGCGGACCTGCTCGACGTCATCGGCGGTTCGCGCCAGCGAACGCGCGACATTTTCGGCGTTATTGATGGCGTTGCTTTCAATACTGTACCTTGTTTTCTTGAATGCGTCTTCCTGCGCGGCCAGGCTTTCCTGCAACTTGCGGCCTGCGTCGGCCAGCCAGCGGTCCGGTTTGGATTCCTCGAGCGATTTTTCCATCTCCAAGCGCGCGGTTTCCAAAGCTTCGCGGTATTTCTTGATTGATTTTTCCTGCCACTGCGGCATCAGGCCGGCCAGATGATTCAGCATGCCCTCGGTCAGCATCTGCTCGCGCGTTGCGGCTTCCTCCTGCCGGGCCAGCTGATCCCACGCCGGCGCCTGCTTCGCTCCGGCGGCCTGTGTCATCTGCTCCTGATTCTTGATCAGGCGCCGCAGGTCCTGCGCGATGCTGTCGGCCTCGGCGGCGGCCAGCCATTCGGTGTAGGCGTTTCGGGCGCGATTGGCCAGGTCATTCACGCCTCCCGACGCATCTGCGGCCACGCCCACCTGCTCCTTGATGCTGCCGCCGGGCTCCTCGGCGTTTCTGAGATAGATTTGCGCCTTGACCAGCGCTTCGCGCCGCAGGCGGCTGAGCAGCCGGCTCAGGAGCGACAGCTCCTGCGATTCTCGCCCGATCTCGGCGCGTTTGGCGGTTTCGAGCAGGGCTTTCCATGCGGCCTCGGCGGCATCGTCCACGGCTTGCGCCCGGGCCTGGGCCGCCGCGACCGCCATCTTTCGCTTCGCCGCGTCGCCGGAGCCTTTGCCGGCCTCTTCGACGGCGGCCCGCGCCTGGTGAATCAGTTGCTCGGTCGAGCCGGCCAGCGTCTTCAGCGCCTCCATGAGCGTCCGTTTGCCGGCCATCTTTTCGATGCGGGCGGGATTGAAATTGGCCGAACTGACCGTCATCTTGAGCGGCGGCGTTTCGCTGCGCGAGCCTTTCAGGTCAATGGCCACCAGCTTGGTCCATATCTGGTCGCCGGGCTTGGCCCGCAGCGAAAGCAGGTCCCAGAACTTCGAAATCTTGAGCTCGGCGCCGGGCGTTTCGGCCAGGATGGTTTCCTGCCATGGCCCGTTGTTGACGCGGGTCATTTGCGAAACTTTTTTCAGCGCCAGATCGTCCACGGCTTCGCCTTCGAGCGTCACGGTCTGATCGGCGGTGACCACAGTATTGGCCACCGGCTTTTGCAGGAGCACCGAGGGCGTCAGATCGGGCAGCGCGGAAATCTTGTAAGAAGGACTGAATTTGTTTTCAAACTTGGTGTCTTTGGCCACCATATAAACCGTGTAGGAACCGGACACTTTCATGGGGATCGTCCCCTGCAAGTGGCTGGGATCAACGACGCTCAGCTTCACGGTTTCTTTTTTCATGTTCTCGCCCGCGGGCGCGTCTTTGCGGGCTTTGCCGGTCAGGAGCGTTTCGATGCGCAGCTCGGCTTCGCTGACGGGCTGGTCCACTTCGAGGACCAGATCGGCCGTGCTGCCTTCCAGCGCTTCCAGATCGCCGGCCGGTTCAGTCACTTCATGGGCTTTCAGGTTGGAGTATTCGGGGAAGCGATAGGTTTTATGGAAGGTCGCCACATGAGGCCGGCGGCGCGTCTGGATGGTGTAGCGGCGGCTGACGGCGTCGCCCGCCAGGACGCGGAAAGCCTGGCTGTCTTCATTGGCGGCGAAGATGGCCGTATAGCGCTGGCTGCCCTGGGGCGCCATGCGCGCCACGTTGGTTTTCGTTCCCTTGACAAAGGTCTCGAGGCGCACTTCCGAGGGTTCTTTCCCCGTCACTTCCACTTCGACGGTCAGGGGATCGCCGCGCGCGAACAGCTGATCGGGATTGAGCGGCTGAAGGACATTGATGCTGGTTCTGGATACGCGCTCCAGATTCGCCGTCGGGGCGAAGGCCCGCGCGATCAGCATTCCGAAGCGCAGCCCCGGCAGCGCCGCCAACAGGAGACAGACGGCGGCGGCGGCGCCGGCGATGATGATCCAGCGGCGGATCATGGCGCCCGGGAGCAATTGAACGACTTTGAGAGATTGCACCCGCGAAGCCACGTCTCTTTGAATCACCGAGCGAAACTCTTCGGAATCCCAGACTTCGAGTTTGCGATCATCGCCCAGTTCCACGGCGGATAATATTTCCTCCCGCAGCTGGGCGTGCCGCTGCTCGAACATCGCGGCCAGTTCGCGCAGGTCCGGCTGATGCATCAGCCATCGCAGGCAGGCCATCCAAAAGACGGCGAAGACCGCGATATAGGCGCAGAAACTCAAGCCCAGCCGCACGGCGTCGGAAAGGAGAAATAAAAAGTCCATGAACGCGACCACCGACATGGCGGCCAAGGCGGTGGCAATCACCGCGCACACTCCGCGCCACGCGATCAACCGCCGCCGCCGCCGGCCAAACGCCTGCAGCGCCTTGAGGGTTACCGGATCCAGCCGAGTGTCCATAGGAGACGCTCCCTTGTTCGCGCGTCAAGTTATAGCAAGCCTGAACGCTTGCGGAGAATCCATTCCACCATCAGAATCGCAATCACAGGGACAAACCACCAATAGCTCTGGCTCAACACGGTGTCGCTTTCGATCACGGTTCCTTCGCTCAACGGTTTGAGGCGGTCGGGCAGATCGCGCGCGTACTCTTCGCGGAAGTATTCGCCGCCCGAATTGGCCGCCATCTGGCGCAACAGGTCCTCATCGCACGTCAGGTCCACCCGTTCGCCCGTGTCGGGAGGCTGGACGAAAAATTCCGCCTTCGCCTGCATCTGTTCTTCGGGATATCCCGCCACCTCCAGCCGGACGGAGTAGTCGCCTTTTTCGAGCGCGCCCGTTTTGCCGCGGAATTCGGCGCTCTCCTCGTCCGGGTCCAGCGTCATCGTGGCCGCCATCTTGCCGTCGCGCCACAGTTGCGCCTTGACCACGGTCTTTAAATTCGGCTTTCCGTCCGCGTCGCGTACCTGCGCGCGGATTTCGGCCGTCTGACCGGGATTATACGTCGGACCGCCCGCGTCAAGCGAGATAAATTTGTCGCTGACCGAGTACGACCGGGCCATGATCCAGCCGGCCACTTGGTTCCAGTACCGCTCGTGATACAGGTCGGCCACGCGATAGCGGAAGCGCCAGGATTCGTCATAGGCCGAAAACAACACCTTGCCCGCGCCATAGCGCCGCCAGATCATGGCCGGCGCGGCCTTGTCGTCCACCACGGCCTCCATCAAAACCTCGGCGCCCGGCAGCGGCGTGACCGGCGACAGCCAGTGCGGCGGCTTGAGCGACGTCCAGATCGAAGCGCTTTCTCTGGCGTCCGGCGCCAGCGACAGCGCATTCAGGCCCAATCCCTGCTTGGTCAGGCGCAGCTGGCCTTGCTCCGTCAGCCGGAGGGCGGAAGGCTCTTTCGCGGATGATTCTTCGCCCCATTTGACGGGGATCAGCGGTTCGAGCGGCGACAGCGAATAGCGCCGCAGGCAGTCGCGCTGGCCGTCAATCAGGATCAATCCCCCGCCGTGGCTGCCGACGAAATCGCGCATCCACTCCAATTCCTCTTTCTTGAACAGGCCCGAAGGGAGATCTCCCAGGATGATCAGATCGTAGGTGAACAACCTTTCGCGGCTGTCGGGGAACATCTGCGGCCCGGCGCCGCGCTTGATGCCGCCATCGGAGAGCGATGGGTCGGCGAGGAAGGCCGTCGTCTCCCATTTCTCGTCGCGCTCGAACAGATTGCGCAGGTACCGGAATTCCCAGCGCGGGCGGCCGTCGAGAATCAGGATGCGGCTGCGTTGCGAGACGGCCATGACGCAGAAAGTGCGTTCGTTGTTGTTGGGGTCTTTGTCCCACGCCGCCGGCTTGTCCGTGTCAAGGCCGGCCGCGACGGCGCGTAGCTTGAGCGGAATGGTTCGCGACAGCGTCTGGCTGGGCATTTTTTTCATCCGCTCTTCGAGCAGCTTCTCGACCGGAAAATCGAAATCCACGACGCGCAGCCCGGACCCGTCGGTCTTCATGTTTTTTTCCCACAGCGTCTGGCCTTCGCATAGGACCCGCAGGGCAAAGGGCTTGTCGGGCTGCATATTGTCTTTGAGGGTGATCTTGCCTTTGACGCGATCTTTGTGGAAGACGGCGCGCGGCGCGTCAACCTTGGAAACCGCCAGATCATCCAGAGAACGCTGCCCGCCCAATCCCACCGTGAACACGGGGATGCCGCGCGCGCCGCACACCCGGGCCAACTGCAGCGGCGAATCTCCATAATTATGGCGTCCGTCCGTCAGGATCACGACGGCCATTTTTTCGGTCGCTTTCAGCTTGTCGGCTTTTTCGCTGTCCGCGTTGCGCGCCGAATCGGATTCGTTTTCAGGGGACTTGCCTCCGCGCGCGGGCGGGGGGCTGCCTTCCTCGATGGCGGTCTTGAGGGCCAGGTTCAAGTTCGTTTCTTCGCCGTCGGGTTTGGCTTCCAGGCTTTTGGGAATGTTGACCGTCTGGACGTCGCGGCTGGCTTGTCCGCGCCACAGCCAGGAGCACGCGAGCTCGGCGCCGCCTCCGGAGACCGCAAGCAGGCTGGCGTTGTGGCGCTCGGCCAGCTGTTTGAGCAGGGGCTTTTCGCCTTCGAGCAGCAGCGCCTGGGCGCGCTTCCAGCGGCTGGCTTCATCGAAGCGCTTCAACGTTTCCACGGTTTCTTTGTTTCTGTTTTCCACAATGGTTCCGGCGGCGCGTTCGGAGGCGGCGCGCAGTCGCTCGCGCCATTCGCCGGCCCTGGTCATCAGCAATGAAAGCGCCGCCGCGCTTTGACGCGGGTTCTTCGACTGGCTTTCGCTGGCCAGCGTCATGGCCGGCAGCAGCAGTTCCTTGTGATATTGTCCGCCCGCCTCATCCTTGGCCGGACCGGAATCGCCTTTGACATCGCGCGGATTCAGGGCTTTCACACCATCGGCGGCCCGCTCGAGTTCGGAGAGGAACTGCTTGATGCCCGTCCGCATCTCATCATCCCGGGCGCCGGTCTTGAGGGCGTCCGCGCCGGCCCGCATCGAGCTGGCCAGCGCGTCATGCGCCTCGAGCAGGCGCTTGGGGAGCAAATCCTGCGAGAACCAGTTGAGCGCGGCGGAGGCCAGCAGCTTGCGCCCCGGCTCGAGGGATTCATCCGTGGCGTCCATGCTCCGCGAGGCGTCAACGAACACCAGGATGCGCGCCAGCTGTCCGAGCACCCACCGGTGATGCAGCGACGGCCCCGTCAGGATCAACACCATGAGCACGATGGCCGAGGCCCGCAACGCCGGCAGGAGCCACCGCAGCGTCCCCTTGCGCTCGCGGATTTCGCGATAATAGAGCGCCCAGGAGCCGCCCGCCAGAAGCAGCGCCGCCACAAGCCCCAGCCACAGGCTCCAGTCACCGATGAAGCGCAGGTCGGTCATCTCTCACCTTCGAAAAGTATTGTTGCAGAAACAGTTCCAAAAAGACCAGCCCCAGCATGAGCGCCAGCAGCGGCTTCCACACCTCGCGCCCGAAGCGCCGTTCGCGTTCGAGTTGCGCGTATTCGGAAGCCGACGATACGGTCGAAGCGTCCATTTCCTTGGCCAGGGCCGATAGCTCATCGTTGCTCAAAGCCGTCAGGTCCGACTCGCTCGCGGGCGTGCTGACGACGTAGTGTATCCGCTGCGATTTCAACGCCTCCCCGCCCTCGCTTGGCGGATCGAAGATATACAGGCCGGGACGCGTGGTTCCGCTGTATTCGACCACGCCGTGGGTGGCCAGGGCTTTGACCGGCAATTCGTATTTTTTACCCTCGGGATCGGTCAGCGTCGCCTTTTTGCCGGTCATCTCTTTGGGCACCAGCGCCATGAGCCGCTGCCCGAGTTCGATATTGCGCGGCGGAAAAACCTTCGACGCCAGGTAAGCGACCATCTGCTGCATCAGGGGCAGATAGGCCGGCTGCATGGGCAGGTTGCTCCATTTGGCGTCGCATGAAACGCAGCACTGGATTACCCGCCCGGCGCCGAATTCCTTTTCCACAAGGAACGGATCGCCCGTATCGAGCCGCGCCATGATCGAAAGGTTCTCGCCCGGCGCCGCGCCGCCTTCCGGAAGCTTCAGTTCCTGCCAAAGGCGCAGCTTGGCGCTGCCCAGAGAGCCATTGCGGGGATCGTTGAACAGCGCCAGCGCGGGATGGTTGTAGCGTTGCGCCACCACCTCGGCCGCGCGCTCGTCTTCCTTGAGCGAACCGGCCAGGGTCGCAAAGCGGCAGGGCAGAAGCCCCTCGCCATTGCGATGCAGGCGGGCGTTGATCCATTCGTTGTTGATGCGATCGCCGGGGAAGACCAGCAGGCCGCCGCCTTCGCGCACGAAATCCTCCAGCGCCTGTATCTGGTTGTCGGTCAACTGCGGCACATTGGCCAGGACCGCCACGCGCGCGTCCTTCAGATCTTTCGCGTTGAGCTGCTGTGAAGACGTCAGCTGCGTCTGGATCAGGTCCGAAAGCCCTGAGTCGCGCGAGCCGGAGGCCATATACGGCTGCAACGCGATTTCCAGAAACGCCGTCGCGCTCTTGAGCGGGCCGGGCGCGGTGTCGCCGCTGATCAGGAGCACCGGCAGGTGATCCCAGACGGCGACGCTGGCGCGCCGGACGTTGTCTTCCTTCAACGGATCGGCTTCGGCATAAATCTCGATGACGTGCGAGCCGGCCTGTTCGAAGGCGTGAGTGAACAACGCCTGCCCTTTCTGGCCCGGCTCGAGCGTGATTTGCGAGGCGGAACGTTCCTGCCCATCCACACGAAAATAGACGCGCATATCGGTGAATGTTTTCTTGCCGTAGTTGCGGATATTGGCCCTGACTTGAATCCGCTGTCCGACGCCCAGGATCGTTCGCGACAAGTCCAGCGATTCGATGGCCACGTTGTCGGGCGTTTCAGCGCCGGCGCGCAGAAGGATCACGCGCGGCGGAATCAGCATGTTTTTCAACAGACCGAGGGCACGCGGGCCTGCCACGGGAACTCTGGCTGCGGAGGCAGGACCGGCGGCAGCAGCGGAGGCAGGAGCGGCGGCGGACGCAGGCGCGGCGCCATTGGAAGCAGCCGGCACCCCGCTGTCGTCTTTGGCTGGCGCCCCAGGCTGATCTTTTTGTTCTTTGTTCTGGTCTTTCGGCGCGGCGGTGTAAGCAGCCCAGCTGGACCGCTGAAAATCGCCGACAATCACCACTTCGCGGGCGGCATAATGCGCCAGCGACAGCATCCCCGCCGCCGTGTCAATGGCCGTCGCCGGATTGGCGACGCCAAAGCCCGTCTCTTTCCCAAGCAAGGAACGCTGAAGGCGCTCCACGTCGAACGTCGGCCCGGTCACCTGCGAGGCGTCGGCCTCTCCCGACCCCTCCATCCATATCACCGAGGCTTCCGATCCGGTCGGGCAGGCGGCGAGGATTCCCGCGGCCTCTTCCCGCGCCTGCGCCAGGCGCGAGCTTTTGGCGCCCGCGGCGTTCATGGAAAAACTGCTGTCGAAGAGCAGGACCATCGAAAGCTTGGCGTTGCCGAGCAGCGAGCGCATGCCGGTCAGGACCGGCCTCGCCATGCACAGCGCCAGCAGCAAGGGGATGGCGGTTCGCACGGCCATGAGGATGAGTTGTTCGATCTTGATCCGCCGCCGCCGGATTCGCAGGACGTTTTCGAGCAGAAACATCGCTCCCCAGGGCACAATGCGAAAGCGAGTGCGGTTGAGCAGGTGAATGATGATGGGAATGGCGCCAGCCGCAAGTCCGCCCAGCAAAATTATATTGAGAAAAGTCATTTTTTCAGTCCATCTCAGTCCATCTCAGTCCGTGCCAGTCCGTGCCAGTCCGTGTCAGTCCTCAATATTTCTTCCGCATAGTGAGATAATGCGCCAGCGATGCCGCATAAGGCTCATCGGTCACAAGCGGCACCAGGTCAATGTGATTGTTATAGCATCCCACCCGCAAGTCCTCGCGGAACTTGTTCAGGTTCTCCATATACCCCCGCCGCAGACTGGCCGGGTCCACCATGCGCTTGATATTCACATCCTCCAGCGAATCGAACCGCGTCCATTGCTTGAACGGAAAATCCAGTTCCGCGCGATCCCAGATTTGGAAGATGATGATCTCATGACGGGCGTGGCGGAAGTGCGCCAGGGCCGACATCAGCTCGGGCACGTCTCCGAAGCAATCGGAAAGCACGATGAGCAATCCCCGCCGGTGCAGGCGCGGCGCCAGTTCGTGAAAGACCTTGCCCAGTTCGGTTTCCTTTCCAGGCTTGCAGGCCGTGAGCGTATCCAGCAGGACGCGCAAATGGCCGGCCCGCGAACGAGACGGAATGTATTCGCCCATTTTATCATCGAATGTCACCAGACCTACGCCGTCGGCCTGGCGCAGCATCAGATATGCCAGGCACGCCGCCGTCCGGACAGCGTAGTCGAACTTGGTGATCTTGCCGCTGCCATAGGCCATCGAGCCGCTTTTGTCCACCAGCAGCGTGGCGCGCAGATTGGTCTCTTCCTCATATTCGCGGATGTAGAAGCGATCCGATTTGCCGAAGACTTTCCAGTCAATATGGCGGATCTCATCGCCCGGCACATAAGAGCGATGCTGGCGGAATTCGACGCTGAAGCCTTTATGAGGCGAGCGATGCAGCCCCGCGCAAAATCCTTCAACCACCTGCCGCGCCACAATCTCGAGATTGCCGATGGTCTGAAGGTCTTCGGGAAGCAGAATGTCGGCAAGGGCCATAACGAGGAATAATGTAAAATGTAAAATGAGAAATGAGAAATTGAAAATGAAGACGAATCGCCTATGAAATTAAAAACGCGTTAACTGATGAAAATCCTGAATTCTTAAAGATGATGAAATACCTGCGCGATAGCGTTAGCTTTCTTGAGGCTCCCTTGATGATGAGCCTCTCGCTGTCTTAATTGACCGGCCGATGATTTTGCAGAGCTCAGCCGCTTCTGATAATATATCCTGCATCTTGTTGTGGGGTAAAAGCTCGCAGCGATCAATGAGTCGAAGCCAATAATATGTTTCCCTTAATTCCTTGAGAACAACTCCCAGCTTATGTACAAAGTCCGCTTTACTTTCAGCCCCCCGCGCTTCTTCGTAATTTGCACCTGTCGAAGTCCCACATTCCACCAACTGCTTCGCGATATGTCTTCCGATGAATGTTTTAGGCAAAGCCGAGGCAAGTTTGATAATCCTCGCGGCAAAGTTCAGAAACCGCTCCGAAAGATCATCGCCTTTCATTGCTACGCTCCTTCATCCCGATGAATCTATGCGCCTCGTCATTCACTAACCATCTATCGCAGTCCTCATTTTCAATTTCTCATTTCTCATTTTACATTAATTGGTTTTGTGTTCATTATATCAGCTTCGGCTTGGGCCTCGGAATTGACGCCAGCGCTCGCGTGACGATGTCATCCACCGTTACTCCCTGCGCCTCTGCGTTGAACGTCGGCACGAGCCGGTGACGCAGCACCGGCGCCGCCAATGCCTCGATGTCCTCTATCGCAACGTGCATCCGGCCCTTGAGCAGCGCACGCACCTTGCCGCCCAGGATGAGCATCTGGCACGCGCGCGGGCCCGGCCCCCATTCGAGCAATTCTTTTATAAACGGCAGCGCCTCAGGCTCGTGCGGACGGCAGGCGCGGACCAGGTCCAGCACAAACGCCACGACATGATCCGGCGCCGGAACGCGCCGAGCCACTTTTTGACATGCAATGATCGCCTCGTCGCTGATGATTGGCCGCAGAGTGACGTCGAATCCGCTCGTGGTCCGTTCGATGATCCCGCGCTCCTGATCGCGCGTCGGATACAAGACCTTGACATGGAACATGAACCGGTCGCGCTGCGCCTCGGGCAGGGGATAAGTGCCTTCCTGTTCGATCGGGTTTTGCGTGGCGAGGACGAAAAACGGCTCATCCAGCTTGAGGGTGTGTCCGCCCACCGTGACCGAATGCTCCTGCATCGCTTCGAGCAACGCGGCCTGCGTCTTGGGCGGCGTGCGGTTGATTTCGTCCGCCAATATCATTTGCGCAAAGATCGGCCCTTTGATGAACACCAGACGGCGGCGTCCGGTTTCCGGGTCGTCCTGGATGATGTCCGTTCCCGTGATATCGGCAGGCATCAAGTCAGGCGTGAATTGAATGCGCCGGAACGACAGGCGCATCACTTGCGAGAGACACCGCACCATCGCCGTCTTGGCCAGTCCCGGCACGCCCTCGAGGAGGCAATGGCCGCGTCCCAGGATGGCGATCATGAGCTGCTCGATCACATCCTCCTGCCCGACGATAAAACGGGCAAGTTCGCGGGTGATTTCGCGATGCGCCTTGACCAGCATTTCGGCGTGAGCGACGTCATCCTGCTGCGGTTGGGCTTTGCCTCCATCCGTTTTGGCAGCCTCCGGTTTGACCGGTTCATGCTTGGGACCTTCCGGTTTTGCTGCTTCCGGTTTGGAAGCTTCCGGCTTGGCTGCGTCCGCCTTGGCTGCGTCCGCCTTGGCTGCGTCTGGCTTGGCTGCTTCCGGTTTTGCCACCGGCGCTTTGGGCGCTTCTGGTTTGGGGGCTTCTGCCTTGGCGGGTTCGTGCTTGGGCGCATCCGGCTTGGGCGCTTCTGCTTTGGCGGGTTCGTGCTTGACTGCTTCGGGTTTGGGGGGCTCCATTTTTGCAGGCTCTGGCTTTGCCACTACTGGTTTCACCGCTTCTTTGTCCGTCATAGATTCGAGCTCCGATATTTGGATGTTGCGGCAGATATACGGCTGCTGCGGCTATTCCGCATTAGAAATGTCTTCCCGGCCTTGCATGCGCATGCGCAATGGCCAACGCCTCATGCAATTTATGATCATATTCCATAAATCGCCATCTGGACGATAAGGCTGGCACTGCGCAAACCGGCGCCATTATTCTTGCGGTTTGCCCAGCAAAGCAAGCCGTTTTCGCATTTATTTCCATAAGCGGCTTTTGTAATCAAATTCAAGGGAAGGACTATAATGACTCAGAATACTGAACTCTTTCACAGTATTGTAAGGGCGGCGGGGTTTTGCAGATGGCTATGGCTATGGCCGGCGGCAATGTTGGCGTTCGCTGGCGGCGTTCAGGCGGCGGTCATCGTAGATGACTTCGAAGCCTCCCCAGCGCTGAATCTCTATCAGGCCAAGGAGCGCGGCGCCGTCTGCTCGGTGGAACCCGCGCCGGAGGGCGGGCATGGGAAAGCGGCCAAAATCGCCTGGTCGCAAACCCATGAAAGATTTCAAGAGCTCTACTACGCGCGCGACGTGGCGCTGCCGGATACCGCCACCGCAATGGAAGGACGCCTGAGCATGAGAGTTTATACCGATACGGCCAATGCCC
>JAPLSP010000778.1 GCA_026398575.1 Candidatus Sumerlaeota bacterium
TTCGCCGCGGACATTGGCGTCGGCTTCCTCCGCCGATTTCAGGAGCGCCGGCGCGGCGGCCGCGGTGCGGCGGCCTGCCAGCGCGCGGATTGCTTCCACGCGGATTTTCGCATCTTTTTCGTCAATCCCGGCAATGAGGGCTTTGTCCACGTCATCGCCTTTCAGGCGTTCCAGACTGGCGCGCGCGGTGTCTTGAGGCTTGCCGGAATTGGCCGCGATCTTCAAAAGCAGCGGCGTCACCGAGGCGTCGCCCACGGCGCCCAATCCCCGGATGGCCTCGACGCATAAGTCTTCGTTTGCGTCTTCGGCGGCGGAAACAAAAGTGGGCAGCGCGGTCTTGTCGGCGCGGCGAACCAGCGCCTTGAAGAGCGCCAGTTTCATCTCCGGCTCGGCGGCCTTGGTTTTGGCGCATAAGGCTTCGGTCACGTCCTTGCCTTTGAGCAGGACCATGGCGTCAATACAGGCGCCGCGCAACCTGGCGTCCGCGTCCGGCATGGCTTGAAGAATGGTCGTCAGATCGCCGGCGCCGCCGGCGCGCCCGACGCCGATGATGGCGCCGCACTTCAAATACCCTTGCGACGAGAGCATGCTCTTATAGATGCCCAGGGCTTCGGCTTGCTCGCCTTTATTGGACAAAGCGTCGGCCAGGAGCAGGTGGCAGTCGGCGGCGACGCGCTTGGCCTCGGGCGAGCCTTTGGCCATGGCGGCGGCCAGCGAGGGGGCAGCCGACTTGTCGCCAATTTTCGCAAGCCCAACCATCGCGGCGATGCGAACGTCATCGGCGTCCGACGCGGCCTCTTTCAGCAACGCGGCAAGGTCCGCCGGATCGCGGCGGCTGGCCATCGCATTGATGAGGGCGATGCGCCAGGCGGAATCACTGGCTACGGCCATCGTTTTGCGCAAGGCTTCGGCGGCTTCGGCGGAGGAATTCTTGAGCAATGCCCGGCGGGCGCATTCTCGGATTTGCGCGTCCTTGCCGCCGAGGGCTTTGGCAAGGGCGTCCACGGCCTCGGCGCGTCCGATCCGTTCGAGCTGACGGATGAGCCACACGCTTGTCAGCGGCGGGACATCGGCGCCAAGTTTGGCGGCGATGGCTTTCGAGCAGGCGGCCCGCTGCGCTTCGGCGCCGGGGCGGCTCGAGTTGAAGGCGATCTGTTCCAAAGTCACCTGCGCTTTGCCGCGTTTGCCTGGGTCGTCGTCGCCCAAATCCGGCAGAAGAGAATCAATGGCCTTGCTGTATGCCGCTTCCATCTGGTCAGGCGCGCGCTGGGCGGCGGTTTTCTCGCCCGTCAACTCCTTGGTCAAATCAGCGATATCCTGTGCCTGCGCCATCAGCGATATGGCGCCTGCGGCAAAAGCCGCAACCAGCAAACGGGCTATTGAGTAAAGCTTCATGTTTTTTCTCCTGAGGATGGTGTTTGCCTCTGTCGGACTCGTCGGACCCGTCGGACCCGTCTGACCGGTCCGATTGTTTTTCAGCAGCATCACAGCGTCCACGGCGCGCGTTTGGGGCGGTCAATCCAGCGATTGGCTTCGGGATCGCCGATGATTTCTTTTTTGTCGGGATCGAATTTGATAGGACGCCGGAGCCAGGTTGCGATGTTGCCGAGATGGCAGACGATGAGCGTGTTAAAAGCGCGTTCGATGTCGCGGAATGGCCGTTCGCGCGTTTTGACACAATAGAGAAAGTCGCCGAAAATTCCGCGTCCTTTGTAGTTGGGGATGTTGATATCGGGCGCCGGTTTCTTGGGTCCTTTGCGGTCGGGGATTTCACCGTTGGTTCCGCGGAAGGAGATCGGTCCGCCCCATGTGCCGTAGTTGTGCATAATCAAGCCGCTGGCGAACTTGTATGTCAACTGCCTGAAGTCCCTGCCTTCCGGCGTGACTTCCAAGGGTCCGGGGCCGTCTTGCATGTTCATGCAGAACATCGCTCCTCCGAAGTGATGCGCTCCCCAGTCGGTCATTGATCCGCCCGAATAGTCGCGGCACCAGCGCCAGTTGAACGGGTGATATTCCTTGTTATAGGGCCGGTAGGGCGCGGGTCCGAGCCACCGGTCCCAATCGAAGCCTTCGGGAACGGGCTGGGCCGGACGAAGCATTTCATCCGAAGGGCCGCTGATGTTCACCCACGCTTCCTTCACCTCGCCGATCACTCCGCCATAGACGTTTTTGTGGTACCAGTTATAATCCTCCCAGACGCGCTGGCTGCCGCCGGAGAAAACCCTCCCATAACGGCGGGCGGTGTCAACCATCATCCGCCCCTCGCGAATGGTGAGCGTTTCGGGCTTTTCGCAATAGACGTCCTTGCCGTTGCGCATCGCCTCGACGGTGACGAGGGCGTGCCAGTGATCGGGCGTGGCGCAGAAGATGGCGTCAATATCGGACCGCCTGACCACGTCGCGGAAATCATTATAATCCTCGCAGCCTTTATAGGCGCCGCTGGTTTTTTCTTTGCCGTATTTGTCCTCGACCCGTTTTTTGGCGCTGGCGCGCTTCGTTGCATCCACGTCGCACACCGCGACGATCTGCACTTCGGGATAGCCCATGAAGCCGCCCATGTCGCCCGAGCCTTGCCCTCCAACGCCGATAAAGCCCATGACGATGCGGTTGCTGGGCGCGGGCCGGCCGTCGGCGCCAAGGGCTGAGGCAGGAATAATATAAGGGGCCGCTCCCGCCGCGATCATTCCCTTCACGAACGAACGTCGAGTGACGCTGTGCTTCTTTGTCGTCATGCGCGTTTCTCCTTGAGGATTTTTCAAACTCGGACTGGTCCGAAGATCCGACTGGTCCGACGCGTCTGACGGGTCCGACCGGTCCGACTACTCTTGCCACCCCATTGTTCAGCATTCAATTCCGAAAGCGACGATACACAGCCGGGAGCGCCATGCGCAACTGGAAATATCGCTGCAAGGGAGCGTCGCTTGGAAAAGCAGCTACTTGCCGCCGATGGAAATCAGGTGTGAAAATGTGCGCAGGTACATCCGCCCGCCGGCGATCGCGGGCGTCGCATGGCTTTTTTCGCCCAGCGGATTGCGCCCGAGAAGTTGATACTTATCCGCCGCCGCCAGAACCACCACTTCGCCCTTGGTCGAGATGCAATAGAGTTTGTCGCCGGCGCAAATTGGCGAGCCGAAATAATTTCCACCGACCTTCTCCCGCCAGACGTCTTCGCCGTTGGAGGCGCGGACACATGCGACTGCGCCTGAGTCGCCCCACAGGAATACGAGATCGCCTTTGATGACCGGCATGGGCACATAGGGCGCCGCTTTCGTGACTTTCCATGCCGTCTGCGGCGGCTGTGCGCCCGTGCCCGGACGGATCGCGATGACATGCTGGCCAACGCCGCCTTCGCCGCATTGGCCCAGAATCAAGCCCGCCCCCGCCACAGGCGAAGCGACCACGCGCTTGGGGAAGGCGTCGGCGGCTTCCCAGTTTACCTTGCCCGTGCGCGGATCCACACTCGTGACGCCGTATTCGCTGCCTTCGAAAATCAGCTGCGCCGCGCCGCCTTCGGGCTGGAAGACGCAGGGCGTGGCGTAGGCCGCCTTGCCCGCGCGGCGCTTGACCTGCCAGCGCGTCTCTCCCGTGCGGCGATCCACCGCGATCAGGAATCCCTCGCCGTCCTGGTCGTTGGGCACAATGACCAAGTCTTCGAAGACGATGGGCGAGGCGCCATGCCCGTGCTGGCTCGCGAACGGCCCGAGGTCGCGCTGCCAGACATCATGGCCGTCATGATCGAGCGCCAACAGCGTGTATTTTTTCGGCACAGCCCAGCAGACGAACACATAGTCTTTGTCAAGGGCGGGCGTCGTGGAGCCGTAGGAGTTAAGGCTGTTTTGCGTGCAGGTGGTCGAATCGAATTCGCGCTTCCAGAGCGTGGCGCCATCCGAGGCCTTCACGCAGAGGACGATTCGCTTGCCCGTGGCGGGAAGGCCGCTGGTCAGAAAAATCCTGTCTCCCCAAACGACCGGCGAAGAGTGTCCGCCGCCGGGCATCTCAATTTTCCAATGATATTCTTTCTCGGTCCATTGCGCCGGAAGGCTGGCGTCGCTCAGGCCCGAGCCATTGGGCCCGCGGAACCGAGGCCAGTTGTCCGTCTCGGCAGCGAGGCAAGAAACAGCGAAAACATAGACTGCGAGCAAGGCTGCAAGGAAATGAATCCTGTTCTGAAGGCCACGGCAATGTTTCATTATAATCATACCTACAGCCCAAATAGCTTCTTCACAGCTTGTCTGGTCTGGGCTTGGATTGGAACCGGCAAAATACCCAATTCCCTTCTCAGCAAAGATGATGAAACAGTCATCAGCCTATGAACCTGCAGAGCCGACGATGTCTTCAAGCCGGTAGCAGCAAATCCCGGGGCATTCGCATCAATAATGACATCCGTATCGAGTGGCGCGGAAGATACATTGCTGGTGATAAACGCGAGTATCACATGTCTGTATGGCCCAATGGCGTCGGTAAGGCAAACAGCGGGCCGAACTTTGACATTGGAGAGGTCATCAAAAGGAAAGGGCACTAATACCACCTTATATCGCATCATTCATCGGCCTCCCGTCCGACAACGAATACATATCTTCCTCCGGAGCCGCAAGGTCGTCAAATGCTGGATTGACGGCAGCCGCATGCAACCACTCTTGCTCACCTATTTCATCTTGATAGGGATAGAGAACAATAACACGCACGCGTTTCGGCCCTCGGATGGGAAGCGAACCTTCAAGGTGCAGATGACAGGCTTCATCAACGTCCCCTGTCATCTCGATCGCTGTCATTGCGGATTCCATTACTCTCATCCTCGTTTGGGGAGAATCGCATAGGCGCCAAAATCTGGGGCTGATATTGTAGCCGGAGGCGATGGCATTCAAGCGAATTCGATGAATGGAACAAGCATGGCAGATCATGGCGCCCCGCTCAAAAAAGACGCCGGCATCTGGCTGGAAAGACGCGGCCAACGAATCGTGTCGCTTCCCGCCGCCATAATGGCTCGCATCAGGGCGCATATTCGGAGTAGCATCATTGCCAATGGATGGCGCCAATGTCGAATGGAAGCATAATCAAAAAAGTTCTGCTGATCAACCCGCCTGCGGTGGTCAAGCCGTCGCGGCTGGAGGACCTTGGCGCTTTTCCTTTGGGGCTGGCGTATATCGCGGCGACGCTCGAAGCCGGCGGGCTGGAGGTTGAAATCCTCGATTGCTTTATCGAAGGCTTCGACGAGAGGCGCGCGATTGAAAACGGGCTTATCCGGATCGGGATATCCGATGAAGCGATTCTTGCAGCGGTGGCCCGGAGCGCGCCTGAGCTCATCGGCGTCTCCATCCCGTTTTCGTGTTTGCTGGCTTCAGCGCTTCACGTCAACACGCTCATCAAGAAAACGAATCCGGAAATCATCACCGCCGCGGGAGGCGCCCACGTCAGCGCGGCGCCGGAATCCTTGGAGGGCTGCGGCTTCGATCATATCATCGCCGGCGAAGGGGAATACCGCCTTCTCAATCTCATCAAGGCGATCAACAGCGCGAAGACGATCGCAGATAATGTTCCCGTTCATCCGCATGATTTCATTGAAGACCTGGATTCTCTGCCGTTCCCCACCTATCGCCTTCTGCCGCTGGAGAAATACTGGCGCGCACGCGGCAACCGCCGCTGGGTGAATATGATCGCAACCCGCGGCTGCCCGCATAACTGCGTCTTCTGCTCGATTCATAATGTGATGGGGAAAAAAGTGCGCTACCGGAGCGTGGAGAATGTGCTGCAGGAAGTTCTGCTCCTCCGGCGCCAGTTCGGCGTGAATGAAATATTCTTCGAGGATGACAATCTCACGCTGAACATGCAATGGGCCAAAGAGCTCTTCGTCCGCATCATTCAGGAAAATCTTGGCTTGAAGATTTTTTTCAGAAACGGAATCCGCGCCGACCGCGTGGATATGGAACTGCTGGGGTTGATGAAAAAGGCGGGTGTCCGGCAAGTCTGGTTCGCGCCCGAAAGCGGCAGCCAGGAGACGCTGGACCGGATCATCAAGAAGCGCATGAAGCTGGAGGATTGCGAAGACGCCATTCGCATGGCAAAGAGCGCCGGCCTCGAAGTGGCGTGTTTTCTCGTGATCGGCTTTCCTGAAGAAACCGTGGAAGACGTGCGCAAGACGATTACATACGGACGGCGCTTGAAGCAGCTCGGCTGCGACTATATCTGGGTCTCGTGTGCGATGCCGTATCCCGGCACCGAGCTCTTCGCGCAGTGCCTCAAGAAGGGCATCATCCGCGAAGATCAGATAGACTATCAAAGCATGGCCACGACCGACGCCATCATCGGCAATGAGTGGTTCTCCGTTGAGGAAATCAAGCGCATCCGGGATCAGGCCATGCGCGACCTGAACCGGCCAGGCCTGAAGGAAATTCTCAAGGCCGTCCGACGCGCCGCCGTCCTGCTGGCCACCGATCCGCTTTTCTTAATGAAGAAGATTCGCGCCGCATGGTAGGCCGTACCGCTCCGTCGGGTGGCCAACGCGCGCCAAGGCCGCCCGACGGAGCAGACGGCCTACCATGCGGCTTATTGGCTTGACACATGCGCGGGGACATCCAACACTCAATCCGAAATTCGAATTGCGCATAAAACGACCGAAATACCAACACGAAGGACCGCATGGAATGAACCTCACTCTTGACCGCCCTCTGATTGTCTTCGACCTTGAAACGACCGGCCTCGGCGATCCGATCCGGATCGTGCAACTGGCCGCCGTGAAAATCACGCCCGACGGATCGCGCGAAGAGCGCATGAAGCTCTTCAATCCCGGACGGACGATCGAGCCGGAGGCCATTCGGGTTCACGGCATCACCGATGAGCGCGTGGCGCGCGAGCCCCCGTTCGCCGCGTACGCCAAAGGCATGGCCGCGTTTTTCAGCGGCTGCTGGCTGGCCGGTTTCAATGTTCAGAAATACGACTTCGCGATTCTTGTGAGGGAATTCGAGCGCGCCGGCGTCGAGAACGATCTGACGCGCGACCGCGTCATTGATGTGAAGACGCTCTATCATCATTTTTTCCCGCGCAACCTGTCGGCTGCCTACAAAGACTATTGCGGCGCGGAGCTCGAGGGCGCGCACGACGCAATGAGCGACGCGCGCGCTGCCGCTGAAATTCTTTTCCGCCAGATCGAGCGCCATCAGCTGCCGTCCGATCCGGCCGGTTTAGTCGCCTTCCTGAAGAGCCTCGAGCGCGAACGTTCGAGCCAATCCCCGCTTCAGGGCGGCAGACTGCGCGTCGAGGGATCCGAGACCATCATCAACTTCGGCAAACATCGCGGAAAATCGCTTTCCTGGATGGCGATTAACGAGCGCGGGTACTTGGAATGGATCATCGGGGGGGACTTCACCGAAGACATAAAAACCGCCGTCCGGAAGTATTTATAAAAAAAATGGGGGTTCGTGCTTTTTTACCTTGACGTGAGGCTCGAAAATCAGCATAAACCTCACCCCGCGCGACATACGAAGAAATTCTCCCCACGGCATACGGAAGAGGGGAGGCGCCCCAAGGCGCGGGGGTTGGAAAAGGGAAGGCGAGAAGGTCCTCGAAAAAATTCTCGAATTTCCGAAAAAAAGGGGTTGACAGGGAGGCGGCAATTCCGTAACATCCTCGTCCGCTTCGAGTGAAAACGTGAGCGAAATCCGGTGCGGTTTTCGGCGTTTTCCATGTTCTTTGACAATTGAGCGCGAAATAGTTGAATTGAGAATCAGCCTGCGCGAACGTGCCAGTAATTAGTCTCATGTTTCATAGAGACAACCGTTTTTCGTAGTATGACCCTCGGGTCATGCTGTTCGAATACCAAGTTTTTATAAACGGAGAGTTTGATCCTGGCTCAGAACGAACGCTGGCGGCGTGGATTAGGCATGCAAGTCGAACGAGAAAGGGGGGGCAACCCCCCGAGTAAAGTGGCGACCTGGTGAGTACAAGGTAGGTAATGTGCCTCGATGTGGGGAATAACGTCCGAAAGACGGGTAATACCGCATGTGGATTCAGGGCCTGCGGGCCTTGTCTCTAAAGGCGCCCGCAAGGGTGTCGCATCGAGATCAGCCTACCCCCCATTAGCTAGTTGGTGAGGTAACGGCTCACCAAGGCTACGATGGGTAGGTGGCCTGAGAGGGTGGTCACCCACACTGGAACTGAGATACGGTCCAGACTCCTACGGGAGGCAGCAGTCTAGAGGCTTCGGCAATGGACGAAAGTCTGACCGAGCGACGCCGCGTGTGCGATGAAGCCCTTCGGGGTGTAAAGCACTGTCAGTAGGGACGAAGGTCCGGGAGGAGTCCTTCTCGGGCTTGACGGTACCTGCAGAGGAAGCGCCGGCCAACTCTGTGCCAGCAGCCGCGGTAATACAGAGGGCGCAAGCGTTGTTCGGATTTATTGGGCGTAAAGGGCGCGTAGGCGGGCGAGTCAGTCTGATGTGAAATCTTCACCGCTCAACGGGAAGAAGTCATCGGATACTACTTGTCTTGAGGCCATTAGAGGTGGACGGAATTCCTGGTGTAGCGGTGGAATGCGTAGATATCAGGAAGAACACCGATTGCGAAGGCGGTTCACTGGGATGGCCCTGACGCTGAGGCGCGAAAGCCAGGGGAGCAAACGGGATTAGATACCCCGGTAGTCCTGGCTGTAAACGATGGGTACTAGGTGTGAGGGGTATCGACCCCCCTCGCGCCGACGCTAACGCATTAAGTACCCCGCCTGGGGAGTACGGTCGCAAGGCTGAAACTCAAAGGAATTGACGGGGGCCCGCACAAGCGGTGGAGTATGTGGTTTAATTCGACGCAACGCGAGGAACCTTACCAAGGCTTGAACTGCTGAGTAAACCTGATGAAAGTCGGGCTGTCTTCGGACACTCAGTAGAGGTGCTGCATGGCTGTCGTCAGCTCGTGTCGTGAGATGTTGGGTTAAGTCCCGCAACGAGCGCAACCCTTATTGTCAGTTACCAGCGGGTAATGCCGGGGACTCTGGCAAGACTGCCTGCGTAAGCAGGAGGAAGGTGGGGATGACGTCAAGTCCTCATGGCCCTTACGTCTTGGGCTACACACGTACTACAATGGGGTGCACAGAGGGTCGCAATACCGCAAGGTGGAGCCAATCCCTAAAACACCCCTCAGTTCAGATCGGAGTCTGCAATTCGACTCCGTGAAGCTGGAATCGCTAGTAATCGCGTATCAGAACGACGCGGTGAATACGTTCCCGGGCCTTGTACACACCGCCCGTCACACCACGAAAGTCGGCTATTCCAGAAGTCGCTGGACCAACCCGCAAGGGGGGAAGGCGCCCAAGGAATGGCTGGTAATTGGGGTGAAGTCGTAACAAGGTAGCCGTATCGGAAGGTGCGGCTGGATCACCTCCTTTCTAACGGAACACTGCGCAGCGCGTCATTTCCTTCCAAGGAAAACCCGCTGCGCCTCCGAGGTCGGTCACGTTCCGCAGGCTGATTTTCAGTTCAAACAATCGCGCTCAATGTCAAAGAAAGCAATCAAGGCGGCAAGCGGACGTTCTCTTTCGCTTGCCGCTTTTTTCTTTAGTTGCGAGTTCATAGTTCATAGTTCATAGTTCATAGTTCGTAGTTCGTAGTTCAGCGTTCCGAGTTATGCAGATTGCGCGAAAGCCAAAATAACAAGAGAGTGGCATTAAAGTAACTCGGAACTGTGAACTGAAAACTGTGAACTCTGATCTCCGCCAGGAGGGCGTATAGCTCAGTTTTGGTTAGAGCGCGTCCCTGATAAGGACGAGGTCGGTAGTTCGACTCTACCTACGCCCACCACCCTCGACGGAAACTTTTTAGGCAAAGAAATTCAAATTTCTTCGCCCCGCTCTCAAGGCGGGGCGTTTTTGTTTTTTCCCAAGCCGTCGAACCGGTCGAAGCCTCGGACTCGTCAGACGCGTCAGACCGGTCGGACCCTCGGATTTCGCGGACTATCGGCCTCGTGATCTCCTGTTGCATTCCGCTCTCTTTCCGCGCGTAAATTGCCACGGATGAGTAAATTATAGGGAGGCGAATCCCATGACCGGAATATTCGCTCGAAGGCTGGATCGCAGCGGGAAAATTCACAGCCCATTCGTTGGCCGCATGCGCGCGGCAGCCCTCGCGCTCACTATCTTGCTCTGCCTTGCGCCAAACATGCCTGCCGCCGCCGCGTCTGAAGGCATCATGGACGGCCTGGCTCAGCCGCAGGAAGGCCGCAGTATGCGGGCCAGTTCGACGCGCCGCATTGGCCCCGATGGCAAGCCCGATCCCAAAGGCAAGCCCGATCCCAACAGCAACTGGGACAACCAAAACGTCGAACCGGGCGCTACCGCCATCCTGCTGGATGAAAAAGGGCCCGGCGTCGTTACCCACATCTGGCTCACCTTCCTTGGGCCTGATCCCCAGGGTTGGGCGCCGAAAGGCTCCGCGAACCACCAGGAAATGCTGCTCCGCGTTTTTTATGACGGCGAGGCGCGTCCGGGCGTCGAGGCGCCGGTCGGCGATTTTTTCTGCAATGCCTTCGGAAAGCGCAGCGAGGTCATCAGCCTTCCCGTCATCGTCGAAGACGCGGATTCCTACAACTGCTTCTGGCGCATGCCGTTCCGGAAATCCATCCGCATCGAGATCGAAAATCAAAGCGAGAAAAGAATCAGCCTTCTTTACTTCAACATTGACTGGATTCAGAAAAAATCCATCCCCAGCGATGCGCCCTACTTCTACGCCCAATACCGCCAGGAATACCCCGTGAAAAAAGGCGAGGACTACGTTGTCCTCGAAACCAAAGGCAAAGGCCACCTCGTCGGCGTCTCCCTCAACGTCCGCACCCGCAGCCCGGCTTGGTTCGGCGAGGGGGATGAAAAAATCTGGATTGACGGCGAAAAAGACGCCTCGATCTGGGGAACGGGGACGGAGGATTATTTCCTTTCGGCCTGGGGGCTCAAAAAAACAAGCACTCCATACTTTGGCGTTCCGTACTTCGACCAATGGGGCATTGTCGGCGGCTACACCAGCGCCTATCGCTGGCATATCAACGATCCCATCGTCTTCAACACCGGCATCAAGGTCGCCTTCGAGCATTACGGCTGGCTCTCGCCCGATGAAAATCCCAACTACAAAAGCGACAGCTGGAACGAACGCGAAGACGACTACTCCAGCGTCGCCTACTGGTATCAGACCGGCCGCTCGACCTTTGACGCCAGCGCCCCGCACGCGCGCGAACGAAAATTGCCCAACCTCGACCTGATATTTCCCGTCGCTGAAAAGCCCGACGCCGTCAGTCACGGCGATGGAGCGGGCGCGGTCCACAAAGCCGTCATTTTTCCGCAGGGACATTACCTCTATCGCCCCATCCAAGCGAAAGACGCCTGGCTCGAAATTCCATTTGAGGTCAAAACCAAAGAACCCCGACGCCTTCTTCTCAAGGCCCTGCGCTCTTACGACTATGGCCGCTACCAAGCCACGCTCAACGGCGTTCCCATCGGCGGCATTATTGATCTTTATGGCGAGAACTCGGAGGAGTGGGAGGTTCACCTCCTCGACTTCTGGCCCGAGCCCGGCGCCTACACGCTGCGCCTGGAATGCGTCGGAAAGAATCCCAAGTCCCAAGGCTATTATCTCGGAATCGAATCGCTCCGTCTGCGCGAACGCCGTCCGCGCGTCGCGCAATATGCGCATGACAAGGACAAAGACTGGCGCGCAAAACCGACGCTCTATAAATGAAGGCGCCATGCATCGCTAAAGGATTGCGGTTATTTTATTCTCAGATTCCATACTCCAGCGCTTTCGTCCCCACATTTCATCCCCACAAGGGAATTGACTACAAGGCGAGAACCATTCGGAAAAACCATGAATTCATCAATTCTGCATTCTCCTCAAGGTTTGCTTTTGCTGTTTCATCGCATGCCTTTCGCCGCGCATGGAATTGAACGAACGCATCTCGAGTCATAGCCTGGCGCC
>JAPLSP010000670.1 GCA_026398575.1 Candidatus Sumerlaeota bacterium
TTAAGTTGTTGGACTCTGACAATGCGAATCAGAAATAGCTGTTTTAGCGACAAGAATGGCTTGATCTTGTTATTGTGGAGACAATTCATAGGTGCGCAGAATAATAAGCCATGACATAGAGTAAGGATCATTAATACTAGACCGCTGGTCGCTTGCCGACGGTGACAAATGGTTCGAGAAATTATCGTGTGCTGGCTCAACGAGTCTTTTTGCCGTCCTCCAACAAACGAATTTTTGCACGAGCCACTGAAAATCCGGTTTCGCTTTCCGCTTTGGCTTTGGCTTTTAATTCCAGTATTCGCCGTTGTGGACCGATTCGCTGCAATTCGCGCAATGCATAATCAATCAGATCGTTGCGGTTTTTTATTCCGGTGGATTTCATACATGCGCCAAGAGCGCATCATCTATAACGATGCTTGTTCGTAACATGCTCACATTGCCTCCTTTGCATGCAAGGAATCAGACTACAAAGCCGAGAATCTATCGCGCGTTCATTCCCTCATCCAACGCCGCCATGTAGTTTTCGACGGGCATGTAGTTGGTGAGCGAATTGCCAGTGCCGAGCGCCCAATAGCCGTCGGAAAAGCAGTCGGCGATGGCGCGGCGGACGTAGGCGCGGATTTCGCTCTGGCTCTGGCGGCAGATAACATCCACGTCGAGTCCGCCCAGCGGCGTGACGCGCTTGCCGTATTGTTTCTTGAATTCCGCGACGGGAAGGATCACGTCCTCGAAAGAGTGCTTCGCGTCAATGCGGCAATCCGCGATCAGGTCGTCATAGACTTTCTCAAGATTGCCGCATGAATGAAGGATGAAAGGCTTGTTGCGCGCATGGGCCTCGGCGGCCATGCGCTTATAGATTGGGAAGACGTGTTCGCGCAGGACATCCGGGTGCAGGAAAGTTGAAGTTTTGAAGCCCAGATCATCGCCCTGCCGCAGGGCGCCGATACAGTCCATTTCCGCCAACTGTCGGACGGCGCTGACGTGGAGCGCGCCGATCTTCTCGAAGAGCGCGCGGAACAGATCCGGCGCCGTCATCTGCGCCATCGCGAGCCCTTGGTATCCCATGAGCTTGGACGCCCATTCGAACGGCCCGGCGCAGACGCCGCCGACGATCTTCGCGCCTTCCGGTAAATGCGCGGCAGCCTTTTCGAAATAGCGGAAATCAATGGGCGCCGAAACATCCGGCCACGGATACTTGTCAAAATCCTCCTGCGTGAAAATGATCGCCGACGCTTCGCTTTCAAGCGACAAGCCCTTGTGATTCGGCGCGCGCAAGGGCAAAGCGGGCGGAATTTCCATCGGGACGCAGTCGAAGCCCATCCCGATCCAGAAATCCACGTAGAGTTTGGGGAAAGCGGGATTGTCCCACGTGATTTCTTTTTCTTCGACGCCCATGCGCCGCGCGATGAATCCGCCGCTGGCGATGTGTTCATAAAAAGGCAAATGGCTGGGCCGCCCTTTGCGCCCAAGAACTTTCAGGAATTGCTCAAAATCCGGCTTGCGCTTTGCGATGAGATTCATGAATCGCTCTCCATTGACTTCTAAAGCTCCAGCTTGAATGATTTGATCTCAAACGGCTGAATCGCGAATTTCAGTTTTTGCGCCTTGCCGGAAACTGGTTTCTCCGGCCGTTCCAGCAAATCGGTTTCAAGCGCCTGCTTCAGCGGTTGGTCAAAGCGAATCGCAACCGTCTCGCGACCGCCTCGCATTTCGACCACCCGCGCGATGATGTCCCGACCATCCTCAGCCGGTTTGAGCGTGCCCAGGTGAGCGCCCTTCGCCTCGATGGAAAGGAAGGAATGCGAATCTTCCAGCCGTGCGCCGCGCCCTCCCTCGCGCTTGGCAGCCACCGCCGCGAGCGGATTATTCAATGCCAGCGCCTCGCGCTCGGTATGCGCGTCTTGCCAGGCGCCCGCATGTGGAAAGAGCGAATAGGTAAATTCATGCTCGCCCAAATCGGAATCGGGATCGGGCCGTTCTGTGCCGCGCAGGAGACTGAGGCGCATGCAATTCCCCTGGATGTCGTGGCCGTATTTGCAGTCGTTGAGCAGGCTGACGCCGTAGCCGGCCTCGGACAAATCAGCCCACAGATGCCCGCAAACCTCGAACTTGGCCTTGTCCCATGATGTGTTGCCATGCGTCGGGCGTTGAATGCTGCCATAGCTGAGATCGTAAGTCGCTTGTCGCGCGAGGATGGAAACCGGAAACGCCACTTTCAAAAGTTTGTGCCGCTCACGCCAATCCACATAAGTCTCAAAATCAATGCGCGCGATGTCGCTGTATATCCAGATATGCTGCAAGAGGCGGCTCTCGAAAAATTCCTTCTCGATCACGATCCCCGCCCGCACCGGTCCGTTCTCGGCGACGCGCACGCTGGTGGACGCGGAGATATCCCACTGCTTGTCTTTGTATTGGCGCACGATGTCCCACGCGTCATAGATGCCGGGCTTGTCCTCGAACAATTGCAGCGCGGCGCCGCGTTGGCCTTTTGCGATCACCTCGCGCCGATACCGCTTGTCCAGAAGGCTTGCGATCTCGCCGTTCTTATCGAAGCGAATGCGGAAGAAGCGATTCTCGAGCAATCGCAGAGACGCGGAGATGGATTTGCGATTGACGATTGACGATTGACGATTTTCCCCACGCGTGCCGAGGCTTTCCTTAGCGGAGCGCTGCTCATTCACTTGTGAATTTTTTGATATATAAATGGTCCGATAACCCACCGATGGAACCTCGGGCACATAGCACAACAGCGCCCGGCTTCCGTCGCGCTCCACAATTTCCTGACTGATAATATCCGCCCCTGCAACTCCCTCTTCGGCTTTCTCTCCGGATAAATAACTATGAACTCGGAACTCGGAACTCGGAACTCTGCGTTTGGAACTCGGAACTTTGGGTCTGGAACTCGGAACTTTGGGTCTGGAACTCGGAACTGGTATTTTCACGATTCCTCCGCGCGGCCATCCGAGCGAATTGAAAACCAACCAAGCCGCGCCATCGGATGGCTTTGTTGAAACGTTGCGGGCGATTACATCGAGCGCATGCGCTTTGATTGATTGAAATACGCGAAGGGCTTCGTGGTATGACGCCTCCGCTTCGCGTCCGACGGGCGTGGTGTGCGATCCGGGCAGGATGTCATGGAACTGATTGACGAGCACGGTCTTCCATGCGCGCTCCAGCTCCTCCTTCGGCGCGCGCAATCCAAACCGCTGCGCAAAGACCGACCAAATCTCCGCCTCGCGCGCCTCGAACTCGCATCGGCGGTTGAGTTTCTTCAAAAGCCCTTTCGTGGTCGTAACGCCGCGATGCATCTCCAGGTAGAGTTCGCTGTCCCAGACTTCCAGTTTTGTTTTTTCGGCGAACGCCTCATCGAGATACTGCTTGCCCGTGACCATGCGCGTCCGCGGCAAACCCGGAAAATTGCGAATGCGCCGCGCTGTCTCCAGCATCTCGCGCGTCGCGCCGCCGCCGCCGTCGCCGAAGCCGTACATGTTCATGGATTCGCCAACCGTGACCTTCTCTTTGAAGCCCTCCCAGTTGCCGAGCAATTGGTCCGGTTCGAGCCAGGAGATGAAATGTGTGGCGGGAACACAGGCGGCGACCAGCGTGCCGTCAACGCCTTTCCATAGGAAATTCGTGTGAGGGAACGTGTTGGTGTCGTTCCACGTGGACATCTTGTTCGACACAAAATACCGGATGCCCGCGCGCATGAGGATTTGCGGCATGATCCAGCTGTTGCCGAAAACATCGGGCAGCCAGCAGGTATCCACGTCAACGCCAAACTCTTTCATGAAGAAGCGCTTGCCGTAGAGGCATTGCCGGATGAGCGATTCACCCGAAGGCGTATTGCAATCGGGTTCGACGTAAAGGCCGCCCACCAGCTCCCACTGCCCATTGCGGACCTTCTGTTTGATGCGGCGAAAAATCTCCGGATAGCGCTCCTTCATCATCTCATAAACGAACGGCTGCGTGTGGCAATAGCGGAACTCGGGGTACTCATCCATGAGCGCCAATTGCACGATGCTTGTGCGCGCGTTTTTGCGAATGCCGTGGTGAAGCCGCCAATGATAGGCGATGTCAACGTGCGCATGGCCGACGAGCGCCAGCCGCCCCGGCGCCGTCATGCCTTCGGCCTTATAGATGTTTTTCCGCAGGTATTTGCGCGCGCACCCGAGCGAGTGCATAAACGCGGCGCGATCCGGAGTTTCGCGATCCACCAGTTTCAGCGTTTCGTCCAGATGATGATAAAGATAGGCACAGACGTCGCTCTCGACAAGCTTCCCCTGCGCCACGTCGAACGGTACCTGGATGTCGTTGAAAAAATCCTCGACCGCCCGGTCATAGGCGACAAGGCGCGGATTGCGCCAGATTTGCGTGCAGCCGTGGCCGATGTCCTTGATCCGGTTGTCGTCGGGCGCCGAGCGCATATAGGCTTCGATCTCCATGCGCATCGTCTCGCCGCCGCGCGCGCGTTTGAGCAATGGAACGCGGCTGCGGTTCGGATCAATGGCATTGATGAGCCTGCCGTCCACGCGGATCATCATCTCGGTCGGCGTGCGCAGTTCGAATTCGACAGGCAGGCCTCGGAAGGAATGGGGCACGCGAATCGTGGCGCGCAGGAAAAAAGTCCCGTCCGGCGCGCCCCAGATATCGCCCTCATGGATCGCTTTCCATGGCTCGATGGGTTTGTATTCTCCGGATTCGAGGAACTTCGCCTCGCGGATATGCCAGCCTTCGATGGGCGCGGAGGCTTGGACCTGCCAGCGTGCCATCTCTTTCAGGCGAACCCGAATCCACTCCGGCGGATTCAGCGACCGTCGCACAACTGCGATATGACCTTTGGCCATATTTTAGAATCCCTGATCATTTGCATCAACGCCTTCAAACCGCATAATACGGCTTCACAAAGCGAACTTGCACGCGTAAATCCGCTGAAAATTTTTCCTGGATTTTTTTCTCGACGTAGAATTTGGATGTGCGGGACGCGGCGGGACAGCCGCAACATGCTGCGCCCATGGTGATCCTCACCATGTCGCCGTCCAGCGCTTCAAAGGCGATGTCTCCGCCGTCTTCGCGGATCGCCGGGCGCAGCTGCTCTTCGATAAACCGGCGAATTTGCTCCGGCAAATCCTGTTGGGGTTTGCGGTGGCGTGCTATTTTGTCTTTTGCCATTGCTCGACTCCGCACAAAAAACGCGAAAATCATGTATCTATGCGTATGCCTATCATGTGCCTCTGAAAAAAAACTCCTATTTTCCCGGAATCTCGCGCAAGACCAATTTCGATGGGTCAATAATCGCGTGTTTGATTCTCTGCCGCTTCCAGGTGTAGGTGACATGAACAAGGCCGTCGGAGGTTTGAATGATCGCAGGATAGGAATATTCGCCGGGCTCGGTCTCCAGCGCGAGCGCGGCTTTCCATGTTTTGCCATCCTCCGAGGCGGCAAGGTTGAGCGGGCTGCGGCCTTTGGGGGTGTGATTATAAATGACAAGATGGCGGCCATCGCGCAACGTTACGGCGTCAATCCCGGAGTTGGGATTAGGCAGCGCCGTGGCGGACATCTTGCCCCATGTCGCGCCGCCGTCGTTCGACCAAGCTTCTGTGATTGCTCCCTGGCGGCTGCGGCAAAGAGCCTGGAGGCTGCCATCCTTATGGATGAGAATTGCCGGCTGGATCGCGCCGAATACTTTGCCGTCGTTGACCGGATCGGTCTTGCGCCACGTCTTGCCAAGGTCAGGGGTGATCTCGAAATGGATGCGCCAGCCCTTTTCCTTTTCTTCCGTGCTGGATGGGCAAATCAGATCGCCATTCGGGAGTAGGATGGGCTTGTCCTTTATCGGCCCCAGGATACCCTCCGGAAGGCGGCGTCCATCGGACCATGTTTTGCCGCCGTCATCGGAAGTCTTCAGCATTCCCCACCAACCGCCCGGACTCGGGCCGACTTTATAAAAGAGCAGCAGCGGTCCGCTCGTTGGCTGGAACAGGACCGGGTTCCAGCATGGAAGGCGTTTGCCTGGGGATTCGATGCCGTTGGCTGCTTCGAGCGGTTCGAGCCACTGCTCGCATTCGCATCGCGAGACCCAGATGCCGACATCGGGAAAGCCCTCGCGCGTGCCGCCGAACCATGCCGCCACCAGGCCGCCTTTCGATTCCGCAATCGTCGAAGCATGGCAAGACGGGAAGGGCGCTTTCTCGAAAATGAATTCCGATTTGATGAGGCCGGGCTGTTCGGCGGACATGGCCGGAATTATTATCGTTCCAAAACTCAGGCAAAGGATTATCAACGAAGATGCGCGCATGGCATTTTCCTCTGGCATGGAAACTCGTGAGAATTATATGTCTCCCTGTAGTTGTGAAAAGGAGCGTTTATTTTCCAGTCTTTGGCGTCGCGAGTTTGTTCTCGCATTCGGTCAGGCTTTGCCACGCTTCCAGAATTAATTTGCGCGTGAGCGTGTCGAGCGGGGCGCCTTTGGCAGCCGCTGATTGCTGCGCTCCGGCAAGCGTATTGGCCCGGCGGAGCATGTCCAGCGCCTCATCGTAACGACCGGTCATCAGCAATACGCGTCCCATCTTGGTCAGACCCCATAAATCCTGCGGCATGTTCTGAATGCGGAAATACAATTCGCGGAATTCGAGCATCCGGCTGATGCTTTTATCTTCGGGGCATATCGCGCGCGCGCGCAGGTAGCAGCGGGCCGCCTCTTCGATCTCCAGATTGCGATAGGCGCAGTGCCCTTCGAGGATTGCGCCGGCCGCCTCGCAGTATCGCTTGAGAAGGTCCGCCTGTTTGGGATCGCGGGCCCCCGCCCAGTTCTTCAGATAAGGAGTGATGTCGTTGCGATGCTTCCAGAGGCGGTTGAGATTATCCAACAGCGGCTTGTCGCCGATCCCATAGCGCGGCGCCTCGAATTCCACATAAGGCGTGTTTTCCGTATTGAGCCTGTCTCCGGCGAGGAACGCGTCCATCTGCCGCTGATCGGCGATGTAGCAGCTGAGCAGCTTGTAGGGATCGGCCAATCCGACCTCCGCAAGGTCGTTCGCGATCTTCGGGTCCGACAGGCGTTTTGCGATCTTGTCCACGTCAATCGCAAGCGGCTGCCGCGTTCCGATGAGCAGGATGTAATGCGTCGGCTCATTGTTCATGTACCAGACCGAAAAGTGCTCCGGGAAGACGCGGTAAAACGTGCGCAGGCACAGGCGGAACGTTTCGTCCGACAGCCCTCCGAGTGGCATCCAGACGACGACCATGCCGCCGCTGGTGATATGGTCGGCGCATAGCTGGAAGTATTCGCGGTCGTAAAGGTTGGCATTGGATTTGTATTTCAGGTCCGTGCAGTCGGTGGCGATGATGTCATAGCGCTCGCGCGTGAATCTCAGGTAGCTGCGCGCGTCGTCCAGGATGATGCCATAGCGCCCGCGCGCGTCCTCGCGGATGATGTATTGGCCTTTGCGATCGGGAGAGGCATAGCGGATGATGCCATGATTCGATGAGGTCAGGTCCGGCGCCGCCTTCAGCACGGTGTCGCAAATTTCGACGCAGTCCACGCGTTTCATGAAATCATAGAGGCAGTATGAATGCGACGCCCCGCCGCTGCCGAAGCCGACCGTCAGCGCCGATTGAGGGTCGGGCAGAAAAAGAGTGGGGAAGTGAGCCAGGCTTTTCTGATCCGTCAGCAGGATCGGATCGGTGCCCGCCACTCCGACGTTGTCCACATATATGGTCCGATGCCGCGTCACCTCGTTTTCAATGACGGAGACGGTGGCCAGGGCGCCTTCGCGATAGGAGATCATTTTTTCGTGCGGCGCGATTTCCTGAAAGGGAAGGCTGCTTGATGGAAAGCGCGTCAACACCAATGCGATGATGATGAGACTTGCGACCATCCAGACGCGGCGCGCTTTTTCATCCGCGCGCGGATTCCAGATAATGAGCGCCGCTCCCATCGCGACGTTGAGCAGAGCGAGCGTCATGATCCCAGGGCCCAACCCGATCAGGGGGATGATGACGAATCCTCCCAGGAACGATCCAACAATCGCGCCGAGCGTGTTCATAGCGTAGAGGCGCCCGAGCTGTCCGCCCACGCGCCGCACGTCGCCGACGTAGAGCCGCGCCGCCACGGGAAACGCCATGCCCATGAGCAGCGTGGGCAGGAAGATGCCGGCGAAGGATTGGAAGAAAATATTGATGACTGCGTTTTTCCACATCACGCGGCCGGACTCGAGATTGGCGTAAGGAATGATCTCCATGCCGCGAGCCACATAGAGAATCACATAGAGCGACAGCGCTCCGCCCAAACCGATCAGAATCTGAATCAGCCCATAGAGCCGCAGCGGATCGCGTTCGCGGTCCACAAACCGCGCCATGATTGCGCCGCCCAAAGCCAGCCCGATCAGAAAGACCGTCAGCATCGCCGTGAAGGCGTAGGTTGTATTTTTCATCACGTCCATCGCAAAGACCAGCGCGCGCGACCAGAGCACCTGATAGGCAAGCGCCACTCCGCCCGAAACCGCATAACTCCACAGCACCGCGCGGGGGACCCAGGAGGGATAGGGAGAGGAGAGAGGGGAGAGGGGAGAGGGAAGAGGGGGCTGGTTGTTTGTGGTGGACATTGTGGACGAGGTGGACTGGGTGGACGAAGCTGGGCTTTCTTTGTTGGGGTCTTTGGGGTCCCTGCTGTCCTTGTTGTCCTTCTCTAGAATTCCGCTGAGCGCTATTGCCGTCAACCCCACCGCGATATTGAAGCATACCGCCAGCGTTTTGGTTTGGGACAGACCCATCTGCTCGATCAGGATGAAGCCGCTCAGAAAGCAACCGGCGACGGCGCCGAAAGTATTGAGCGAATACAGCAATCCGATCCGCGCGCCAATGGTCTCTTTTTGCCGGGCCAGATAGCGCGACAAAACCGGCAGCGTGGCGCCCATGATGGTGGTCGGGATGAGCAGCAGCGCGAAGATCAGACAGAAGCGAATCAAACTGAAGAGCAGAAAGTTAGCCTGCAAGCGGTCATACATTGCCTGAAAAAGCGGATCGAGTCCGCCAATCATGTAAGGGAGGCAAAACGCCGCCACACCGATCAGAATTTCGAGGAAGCCATAGAGCCGGAAGGGATTGCGCCAGGAATCCGCGGCTCTCCCGAAGAGCCAGCTGCCGAGCGCCAGACCGCCCATGAACGCCGCCAGCACCGTGCTGACGGCATAGATCGTTGCTCCGAAGATATTGATGAGCTGCCGCGTCCAGAGCACTTCATAGATCAGCCCCGTCGCGCCGGTGATGAAAAACAATCCCGCGACGATCGCCAGCCGCGCCGCAGGAAGCGAAGGTTTATCGGACAAAGGTTCTTTGTCTTTTTCGATCATTTTTCAGGCTAGCCCGATCCTGATCCAAATAAAAACGGGTATTGACGCGGCTTTGCGCCAATACCCAGCGTCCTGAATCTTTCTGAAGGTCTTTTACCAGGTCTGGAGAACTTTCCCATCGCTATCCGTAAATGAGCCGGCAAGGATCAAGATGGAATCAATTGAAGCCCCAATAAGGCGCCCACCCATGGTCAAGAGCTGTGCAATTCCTGTGCCTGTTTTCCCGACATAAAACCGATGGACACCCAGGAAGCCCAAAAAGAAACAAAGCAAAAAAGCCACCTTCCTGTTCTTTTCGGATACTTCGGCCATTAGGTTTTTTCGCCTCGGTTATGGATTAAATCACTTCTTTTCTTTCGCTTTCTTAGCTTGCGATAATTGATGCGGCGTTTTGCTGCTGCGCGTATTCCCGTAGCTGCGCCGGGCGATTTTTCCTCTTTTGGTTTTCTTGTCTCCTCTTCCCATGGGGGCTCCTCCTTAATGCGCGCACAGGCGCGGGGTCACTGGGAGCGCTGGCATCTCTGCCGGCGCCCCTTCTTCGCGCGCTCAAAGGCGCGGAACCACTGGGAGCGCTGGCATCCCTGCCGGCGCACCTTCTTCGTGCGCTCAAAGGCGCGGAACTTCGCTCTGTCGCTTCTTCTCCAAACCATTGCGTTCGATTATCCGCGCTTTTCCGGCGGGATCAAGCGCAAATCATTATTCGAAATCATTATTCGAAATCATTATTCCGTTTCTTGCCGCCGCTCCTTGTCTTCCATTTCCAGCGGATGCTCCTCTTCCATTTCATGGCGCGACATTTTTCCGTGCCACCAGAGCATTGTCCCCGGAAAACGCGAAGGCTTGAAGTGAACGTTGTAGAAGTGCCAGATTAAGAGCGCAAGCGCGCACAGGATCGCTTCATCGGCGTGGATGTCGGCAGCGAGCTTATAAGGGAGCCAAGCGACGTATTGCGCCGCCCACTTGTCGAACCACAGGACCAGGCCGGTTCCGATCATGATGACGCAGCCCCAATAAACCGCCCAGTAGTCGAACTTCTCGAAATAGGTGTAGCGCCTGAACTTGGGGCGCTCCTTGCTCAGCCCGAGGAAGTAAAGCGAATTCTGGGTTACGTCCATGAAATCCTTCGGGTAGGGGAGCAGTTGAATGAATTCGCGCCGTCCCTCGCGCGAAAAGAGGGTGTAGAGCGTGTGATAGACGGAAACCCCGATGAGGACGACCGCGCCCCAGCGATGGAACAGGCGCATCATCTCGATGTAGTCGTTGAACTCTTGTTTCCACCAGATGTATTCCGGCCTGCCGACGCACCAGAGCGGAATGCCCGTCAGCATTAGGACGATGACGCTCACGAACATGAAGACATGTTGGACGCGCGCCTGCACGCTGAACCGCTCGATGAATTCCTGCGCCGCGGGCGCGGCGGATTTGGCTTCGGATGCGCTCATGATTTTCTCACCTATGCTTTCTTGAGCCAGTGGTTGCGATACAAATCCGCCCCAATATGCGCGATCAGCAGGGTCATGGTGATGATAATCAGCCACAGGAAGAACTTGTTGATCGGCCGCATTGGCTCGGTGAATTTGCTTTCATGGAATTCCTTCATCTTCGCGACGGCCTTCGAGGCGGTCTTCAGAGGCGATTGGGCGATCACCTTGCCAAAGAAGAACGGCGCGTCCTTGGCGTGGCATTCGTCGCAGCCGCGCGCTCCCAGCGACTGTCCGGCGGGACGCGCTTCGTGTCCCAAGGCCCACAGATATGGCTTCGCAGCATCATGATCGGAAGCGGCGAGCTTGTCGTCCTTGCCCAGCTGGAACAACTTGCCGGCGGCGACATAAACGGCCTGTCCTGCGACGAGGAGCTTTCCGTCCTCGCCCTTGGCCGCCGCCAGGGATTTCAGTCCCAGCGCAACCTGCTCTTCCGTCAGCGTATAAGGCGTGCCATCCGTCGCCGCGACGCTGCGCAAGGCCAGGGCCGGCGCCAGCGGGAGCAATTGGCTGCCTTTGCTCCATCCCCATACCGGCGCCTCGGAATTCTCCGGCCACGATGCTATTTTCATCTGGTCTTCCTCGCGATAAAAGATCTTTCCCGCAAAGACCACCGAAGGCGTGCCCGGCAGGTCGTCCAGCGTTCCCAGCGCTTGCAGCGCGTTCTTGATTGCGGTTTCGCTCTCGGCGGGGAGCGTCCCGTCTTCCGCCAGTTTGAAGGGCGGAAGGATTGGCTGGACGCCGACGCCTTCGCCGAAGTCGCGCGCCCATAATAGCGGCGCGTCTTCGGAGGCGCCTTTGAGCGCAGCGCTGTTCACTTCGCCGTCCGCATTCCTGTGGTACGCCTTGCCGAGCATCACCAATACCGGCGTGCCCGTGGATTCCGGGTCATTCGCCAAGGCGCCCAGAATGTCGCCAATCTGTTTCCTAGTGTTGAAGAGGCTTCCAACCGCGACGGTCACTGTATCAGGCGCGAGCGGCTGAACCTTGCCGCCTTTGTCCAGACTGGCCCAGAAGGCCGGCCATAGGGCGCGGTAAGCGCCGATCTTCCCATCAGGGCCTTTGGCGAATACCGGCTCGATGATGTTCGGCATATCAGTCTGCCAGGCCGCCCGGCCATGAACTCCGAGACGGTTGGCGCGCGAGGTGCGCACGCGCCATGCCGCGCCGGCTTCCTTGTCGGACGCGCCTTCTTTGCCCGCCACTGCTTCTTCCTTGCGCGGCGCCAAACCCGAATGGCACGCGGTGCACGTCATTTTTTGCAGGTGAATGATTGGAAGGGCGGCATGTTCCGGACGCGGCGCCGCCAGCCGGCCTTGGCGGACTTTCGAGCCATCGGCCGCTTCGCCCAAGTGACAGCCCCGGCAGGTGAACTCCTCGCTGACGTTGGCCTGCTTTTTGCCATGCTCGGCGCCTTCGCCTTCGTATCCGCGCAGGATGGAGTGATCCAGCCCGTTGCGGTGGCATCGCGTGCAGGTCATCCCTTTGGAAACGTGAACGTCTTCGACGATCTCCCATCGCTCGCCGGTTTGCTGGCTGACCGAGTGACACTGCTGGCAGCGCTGGGGTTCCGGCAGGCGGGTCACGTCGAAGAAGGCCCACAGGCGGCTGTCGAATCGCGACATGTTATAACGAATAGAGGGGGCCACGGCGAATTCCGTATCGTCCTTGTTCGGTCCGTCATAAGGGCCCCATGTGCCGCGCATGCGCGAGGCCATGCCGCCGACTTCGCCCAGCGCGTTGGCGGCCGTAGCGGCCCAGCGTAGATTTTCACGCCCGATTTGTTTGGCCCATTCGCTTTGATCCTGCCGATGGGTCCCGTCATGGCAGCCCAGACAGTTGATCTCCAGTTTGCCTGAAGTTTCCCAGCGCGAATCGGGATCGAAGATACCGCGTTGAGGTTCGGCCATATCGCCGCCAGGCAGATGGCGGCCAAACAGGAGCGTGAACTTCCAATCCGTCAGGCCGACGGCCTTGGGTTGGTAGGTCCCCGCCCATCCGCGATAGGTGAGGGGAATCTGCGTACCGGCTTTTTCATCCACCCAAACCCAGGGCTCGCCGGGCCGTCCAGACATGGCGTCCTTGCTCGAGGAGTTGAAGTGCAGTCCTTTTTGGATGGTGGGATAATCATGGCACGAGCCGCAGGTGTTGCGCGTGGACATTGGCATGGATTGCTTGTACATCGGAGCGATCAACTGGTTCAACTCATCCACGAGCGGCAGGAGGTGCACCGGTCTGGACCGGCTTCCATCCCAATGCGTGAGGAGGGCGCCGTTGCCGTTTTCGGCGGCGGCCGACTGTCCGCAAGCAGCGCCAACGACGAACGCCAGACATAGCGCAATCGTGGCGCAGACCTTCCACCCTGTGAGCGTGGCGCGGGTTTCCCAGCCGGTGAGCGCAAGGCCCTTGCATCTGCCTGCGCTTTGCCTGAACCCTGAGTTCTGAATCCCAACCGCGGAACTCGGAACTCGCAAGCCGGAACTCGGAACCCGGAACTCGGAACTCGGAACTCGGAACCCGGAACTCCCAAAGGCGATGGTATTCATCAGACTATGAACTCCTCGGGCTTGAATTCGATCTTATGCCCGGCCTCGACGGCGCGGTTGACGGCCAACACGGCTACAGCAGTCTCATACCCAATTTCGGCCGGGCAATTGAGCGGCTGGCCGAAACGGATGGCGTCGAAGAAGTTTTGCAGATGCGGCGTATGCGCCGGCTTGGTCAGCTCGATGGGAAGCGGATAGCTGCCCGCCTCGGCCGTCACGCGCACGTCGAGGAACGTGTTCTTCGTAGCCGCTGGCTTGATCGGCGCCTTGATGGCCGAAAGCAGGCCTTGCTTGACGAAATCGTCCCAGGGGCGGGCGGCCGATTCGCGCTTGGCGGTGTTGCCGCGCGGCGAAACCTCGGAAATGAGGATCGAACCATCCTCGCCCATGAACACCTCATGGAATCCGCCATATCCCGTGGTGGTCAGCACCTGGTAGAAGGCGCGCGAAACGCCCTCCTTGTTCTCGTATTCATAGATGGTCATGACGTTGTCGTACCACTCATGGTGCTTGTAGAAATCAATGCCGCCGGCGGCCACGACCGACTTGGGATTGACGCCGAAGACCCACGTAAAGATGTCAATCTGGTGCGATCCCAGGTCCACGATCGGGCCGCCGCCGTATTTCTTATACCAGCGCCAGTTGCGGAATTGCTGCATCGAATCGTAGCCATATTTGGTCAGGATGTCCGCCGACACCGGATAGCGCTCGGGCCAGCCGCGGTCTTCCTGCTTGGCGCGGTTCCATTGGCCGTAGGCTTGCGTGACCCTTCCGAGCATCCGTGCCTCGTGTATCAGGCGATCCACCGCGTGCCGATAGCGCGGGTTGCTGCGCCGCTGGTGGCCGATCTGCAGGAGCTTGCCGGTGCGGCGCTGAGCCAGCACCATCTGCTTGGCTTTCTCCAGCGAATTGGACATCTCTTTTTCGCAATAGACATGCTTGCCCGCTTCCATCGCAGCAATCGCGATTTCGGCGTGCATCCAGTCGGGAGAGGCGCAGACGATCGCGTCCAGGTCCTTCTCCTTATCAATCATATCCTTGTAGTTTTCGTAGCCGTTGACGAGGATGCCGCTTGCCTTGAAGCGTTTGACCGTGGTCTCCCGCGGCCATTGCCAAATATCACAAACCGCTTTGATGCGGACGTTGGAAATATATTTTTCGCTCATCGCCTCGATCAGGACGCTTCCCTGCTCCCCCAGGCCGATGACGCCCACGAGCAACTCGTCCTTATTTCGCTTCAAAATAGCGGGCGCTCCCGCGAGGGTCCCCGACGTGGGCGCATCGGCGGCGAAAGCCGATTTCAGCGCCGTCCCCGCAATGGCCAGGCCCGCGCCAACTTTGGCCGATGACAGCAGGAAGCTGCGCCGGTTGACCGCCGCCGCTTCTTGCGCGCTCGATTTACTATTGCTCTGCTCCATTATGGATTCCTCCGGATTCTTTTTGACAGCCGAAACTTGCAGGCCTTCCCGATTGCGGGAAAGGCTTATGCTTGCCGCGCCGAAAATATTAGACGGGAAAAATTTCTCCGAGTCAAGCCTAAGTTCCCCCAAAAGCGCTAATGGGTGCAATCCAGAATTCCGGCTGTAGTTCCCACCGAAAGGCAGCATGCCACCACCGGGCCTTGTGCCGGTGGAGCGATGATTTTGTGTTGGTAGCTGCGATTTTGGCCGATAATCATCGCCCCACTGGCACAAGGCCCAGTGGTGGCGACGTGAAAAAAGCCCTCACTGCTAGAGCAAATTCATCGCTCCACCGGCACAAGGCCCGGTGGTGGCGAAGTGCAATGGAATTATGAAATGCGCCCGCGCCAATTGCGTTGATATTTTTGCCTCCGCAGTGCTTAAGGAGTTCTATTTTTTCCGCTATACCTTGAACTCTTCAGGTCGAAACTCAATTCTCCTCCCCGTTTCCACCGCGCGATTGGCCGCCAAGACCGCCACCGCGGTTTCATAGCCCACCTCCGCCGGGCAGGTGAGCGAGCAGCCCAGGCGGATGGCGTCGAAAAAATTCTGCAAATGCGGCGTATGCGCCGGTTTCGTGAGCTCGACCGGCAGCGGATATCGCCCCGTTTCCGCCGTGACGCGCACGTCCACGAGAGCGTTTCTCGAACTGGATGGCTTGATCGGCGTCTTAATGGGCGAGAGCAAACCTTGTTTTGTGAATTCATCCCAGGAGGAAGCATGCGCCTCGCGTTTGACTGTATTGCCGAAGCTGGGGACTTCGGCGATGGAAAGCGTGCCTTGGTCCCCCATAAAACTTTCGTGGAAGCCGCCATAACTCGTGGTTGTCAATACCTGGTAAAAGGCGCGCGCCAGGCCATCCTTTGTCTCATATTCATAGATGGTCATGACATTGTCGTACCATTCATGGTCCTTATAAAAATCAACGCCACCGCCGGCGCTGACCGCTTTGGGATTGGCGCCAAAAACCCAGGAGAAAAGATCAATTTGATGCGATCCCAGATCCACGATCGGACCTCCGCCGTATTTCTTGTACCAGCGCCAATTGAGGAACTGCTGCATGGTATCATAGCCGAATTGTTTTAATTTTTCAGGAGGGATATTAATCCTGGGCTCGCATTCAATATCTTTAGACTTTGCTCGGTTCCATTGTGCATAAGCTTTTGTGACCCGCCCCAAAAGGCGTGTTTCCTGAATCAGGCGATCAATGGCGTGGATGTAGCGCGGATTGCTGCGGCGCTGATGGCCGATCTGCAGGAGCCGGCCCGTGCGGCGTTGAGCCAGGACCATTTGGCGCGCTTTCTCCAATGAATTCGACATCTCCTTTTCGCAATAGACGTGCTTGCCTGCTTCCATGGCGGCGATGGCATGATCGGCGTGCATCCAGTCGGGCGAAGCGACAATGACCGCTTGTATGTCCTTCTCCTTATCCAGCATTTCGCGATAATCTTCATAACCATTCGCTCTGATACTGTCATACTTGGAGCGCTTGACGGCTGGATCACGCTTGTCATCCCAAATATCGCAGACGGCCTTGATATGCACGTTGGGAATGTAGGGTCGTCTCATCGCCTCCGAAAATTCTTTTTTATCTCGATGCTCTCGATTAAGGATGGATTCGATCAAAACCTCGGCTTGCCTGCCAAGGCCGATGACTCCAATCAACAGGTCGTTGGGATTTCCTTTCAGGATCGCCGGCGCGCCCGAAATCGTTCCGGTTCCCGTGGTTGCTTTGTCATTCTGTTCCATGGAAAGGCCTCCCGGTGAGAGTCGCTATGCAACAAAATCCTTCGGATCAAACTCGATCTTGCGCCCGCCGTTTATGGCTTCCTTCGCGATGGAGAGCGCGGCCGTGATCTGATAGGCGCTGTGCGCCGGGCAATGGAGCGGGCTTCCCAGGCGGATCGCATCAAAAAAGTTTTCCAAATGCGGTGTTGGAAACGGCTTATTGAGGCGCACGGGTATCGGATAGCCTTCCATCGCCTCAGAAACGCGAACATCCACAATGACGTTGGGCGCCGGCTTTTTCTTTATGACTTTCGGAAGCGGCAAGAGCGCCCCCTGGCTGACGGCCGCTTCAAAGTTTGGTTGAGTTTCTTTTTCCGGAATGGCGGCGTTGCCGCAGGCTGGAACCTCGGAAAGGCGTAATGAGCCGTTTTCACCCATGAAAATTTCTTGGAAAGCCCCATAACCGGTCGTTGTCTGAATCTGATAAAACGCGCGCGCAACGCCCTGGCTGCTTTTAAACTCAAAAATGGCCATGATGTTGTCGGGCCATTCCTGGTCCCTGTAATAGTCAATGCCCCCTGAAATAATGACGGATTTGGGCGGGCCGCCAAATGCCCAAGCCAGGACATCTATCTGATGCGAACCCAGTTCCGCGAGTGGGCCGGCGCTGAATTTCTTAAACCAGCGCCAGTTTCGCAGCTGTTGCATGGATTGATAACCGTGCTGTGCCAGGATATCGGGAGGCACAGGATATCTTTCAGGCCAGCCGCGGTCCTCGTGACGAGAGCGATTCCATTGGCTATAGGCATTTGTGACGCGCCCCAGCAACCGCGTTTTTTGAAGAAGATTTTCGATCGCATAGATATAGCGCGGATTGCTGCGGCGCTGGCGGCCAATTTGCAGCAGCTTGCCCGTCCGGCGTTGCGCCAGGACCATTTGCCGCGCCTGCTCGAGCGAGTTGGACATTTCGCTCTCGCAGTAAACGTGTTTGCCCGCCTCCAGCGCGGCGATGGTTTGTTCTGCGTGCATCCAGTCGGGCGTGGCGACAATCACTGCGCTCAAATCCTTCTCATGGTCCAGCATCTCGCGATAATCTTCGTAGCCAATCGCGGCGCCGCCGTATTTCCGGAATCGCCCGATGGTTTGTTCGCGCTGATATTGCCAAATATCGCAGACAGCCTTGACGCGAACGCCGGGGATATAGCGCATCGCGTCCATGAGAATGTTTCCCTGTTCGCCGGCGCCAATGAGGCCCACGAGCAGTTCATCGCGATTCGGTCTAAGAATAATCGGAGCTTCGTTCGATGACGCTGAGCCTGTTGCTGCTTCAGTGATGGCGGATGATAGCGCCGATCCGGCGATGGCCAGCCCAGCGCTGATTTTTACAGATGATAATAAAAAATCGCGCCGGCTTATCGCGGGGGCTTTTAGCGCATCGGATTTAATCTTGGCAGCAATGCAGCTTTTCTCATGTGAACAAGCGGAATATTCTTTTAGTTCAGCACTCATAGCCGAATCTCCTTTTGCTTGATTCCACTACGCATCGCATTCATTCCGTCCTTGCTGTCCTTGTGGTCCTTGCCGTCCTTTGATCCTCCATCGGCTAGCATTCATTCCGTCCTTGCGGTCCTTGCAGTCCTTGCTGTCGTTTGGTCCTCTATCGGGTAGCGTTCACCCTCCCAATTTGCATAGAACTTGGCTTGAACGTATTAGTTAGACGTAAAAGGTCGCGAAAAAGTTCGGAGGGCGGGAAAAATATTTTTCGCTCAAAGCCTGAAAGACGCCTTAAACATCTATTATCAAGCTTCTATTGAAACCTTTATCACTCTCGAATGGGTAGCCCCGGGGGTTGCAGACCACGCGCGTGGACCCGATCATGTAGTCAAATGGATCGTGCGTATGGCCATGAATCCAGAGCCGTGCGCCGGACGCGGCAACAAGATCGCTGAGTCGAGAGGCAAAAGCGGCGCTTACTAAATCGCGCTGGTAACAGGCCGCGACGGAGCATTCGCTGGGGCAATGATGCGTGACAACGACGGTGGGATATGCGGATATGGATTGCGATGCCGATTTGGATTGGGCGCCCAATTTTGATTGCGCAGCCGGCTCCTGCAACGTGTTCATCAGCCAGCGCAACGATTCCTGATGGTATTCGATGGAAATCGCAGGAGTAAAAACCTGTCCTTCGTCCGTCCTGATTGAATAGAAATCACTGATCGCCTGCCGCGCCGCCTGCATTGCGCGCCATCGTTCCGACAAGCCGAACAGCAGAAAATCTGTCCACAGCGCGCAGCCAAGAAATCGCACGCTATCCAAAACGACCGAATCATTTTCCAGCAGATAAACGTTGGTTCCCTGCGCCACGCGCCGTGCCTGATCAATCAAACGGGGAATGCGATGCCCATAGAATTCATGATTTCCGAGGACATAGATGATGGGCTTGTCGGGCCAGAGCTGCCGGGCGTTTTCAATGCCTTTGACGCCCACGTCCGTGTCGCCGGCGAGGACGACAACGTCCACGTCGGTTGGGCGCGGAATAAAACATCCGAATTCCAAATGAAGATCGCTGAGAACGAGAAGGCGCATGAACCGACGCAAAATGGTAAATGTAAGTCGAAAAAATGAGATGCCGCTATCTGCGGCGCCTCGCAATAATTATGATTTTGAAAGCAGAAAGCGCTCAGCATCCTGAGCGGCTTCCGCCGCTTCATCACGATTGGCGTTGAATAACCGATGAAAACTTTGCGCGCAATTGGTGTGAGGCGCACTGGAGGATTCTAATTTTTCCACAACTTTCAGCGAGTCAGAATCTTTGCCGGGAAGATACTTGCGAAGGAGCATGATCGTGCGCGCACGCTCCAAGAAGAGATTCCCTCGCTCCATATCGTCTAAGTGGAAGAATGCGATTGTCACCCGAGCGCGATTCCGTTTATGGCCTGTCTTGAATCTCGGCCGCGGCGACAGCCCACAGAATTCGATCAACTGTTCAGGAGCATCATCGAAATCCCCCAGCGGATATATCAAGTAAGGCTTCTCAAGCTCATGCAGTTCCGCAGGCGTCTTGCGCGTATTTAGACCATATTTTCCCGCGATTGGAAATGCTGTGCCTTTCAAGCAAGTATTGCATGGCTTGCATGCAGCCGCGTAGTTGTGCAAATGATAGCCAAGCCAGTAGTAGCCATGGTTGTTCTTGGGAACGCTGCCGAATGGCAGGCGCTTCAGTTCATTCGGCAGCGTCCATGCCTTCACGCCGTTTTTCGGCCGGAAATGCTCTACATCCTGCTCGATCCTGCCATATTCCACCGACTCTAATTTTCGTTCACAAAAGGCGCATTTCCCATTGCCTTGAATCTCCATAAAGATTGGCTTTATCTCACTCCAGAGGCTCTTTATGCATTTGCGGCTTCTGATGCTTTTCTGCCTCTGGCTCTTAGCTTTGTCCAGCCATTTGCTGCCTGCTCTGGTTTCCAACTCTTTCAGTGTCTTGGGATAGCCGATCATGTTCTGTCTCGCTTCAGTAAATCGCTGGATACATGCGTCGTGCGTCTTTTCGTGAAGTTCTGACGGGTAAGAGACCCACGCTGATTTCATCGTCCATTCACCATGCGTTTACGGGCGCGTCCTCCGTTGCCAGGGACCGATTCCATTCCCATGCTCATCTCTTTTATGAGCGCGAGCGCGGCTTGTGAATTTCCTGATCTCGCCCGTAGCGTCAGCTCCTTCAACCGGACCGACCGCTCGTCCGCGCGCGTAGTTGTCAAGCCGAAAAACTCAGTCAGCAGTATTTGATCCGCGTCCAAACCGTGAATGGCCGTTTGAATGCGATGAACTTCGCTAGCCAGATTCGGAGCGGCCTTCATGTGGATTATATTCATCCATTCGAGCGATCCCGCTACGAGCGGGCTATGCGAAGTGACGATGAACTGAATGTTCGGCAGAGTTCGTGAGAGTGTTTGCAGCACGGTTCTTTGCCAATTCGGATGCAATAACAGATCAATCTCATCCACCATCACAATGCCTTTGTTCTCAGTCAATTTTTTGCGCGGAGGGCAAGTTTGGCAAACATGATATAATAAATCCCCAATCCATCCTAAGTAGGCCCGATAACCATCCGATAGAGCGGGAAACGGTATTCGCATTCCCTCTTTCTCATATAAGTATTCCCCGTCATACATTTCGCTGGTAAAGCGATAATGGCCTTCTCCCATCAAGAGATTGATGAGATTCACCACTTGCTTGTGTCGTCCCGGGTTGGAATGCTTTAGCTCAGGAAGCCAGTAGTTAAGCGGAATGAAAGAATAGATGTCCTCGAAAAGGCTCATCACACGTTGGGCGCGCTCGAAGGCGCTCGCTTTGCGAGTTGCCACATCCAATTGTTTGGGGTTTTCGACGCGGCGCGTAGTCCCGTAACCCACGACAAAAAATGCGTCTGAAGAGGCGCTATAAATGGGATGCCATCGCTTCTCGTCCGGATGCTTCCATGCAATAGATTCAATATCACCTTTCGGCTCAATAGCGATATGGGATGTTAATTCGCGATGGGGCGCAGCATGATCCTGCTCATGCACTGTGAATGAGGCTTCTATCACTGCGCTATGCGGTTTGACTGGTTTGATTCTGCCGTTCCCGCAAATTGGCGCTTGGCGAATCAGCCGATAGGGGCGGATTCCTGAATCCGGCGCTGCCGGTCCTAGCGCGGCAAGCGAGATTGCTTTCAATAGTGTGGTCTTGCCATAGCCATTGTTCCCTAATAGCAAATTTACATTCGGAAACTGCGGCGCTTTGCCAAAGCCAATATTCTCAAATTCCACATCGCTCATGTCAGAATGAATAAAATCTATCTGGGCGGAAGAAAACACCCGCAAATTTCTTATTCTTATTGAATTGATGTACATCGTTGGCCTCCTGCTCTGATTTTGGAAAACATTCACATGCCTATTTCTTGGCAATCTCCGCGCCTTGAGGTGTGTCTTTGACGTTGTAACCGAGCGCTGCGATCTGATCGCGGATGCGGTCGGAGGCGGCCCAGTCCTTGGCTTTGCGGACGGCGGCGCGCTCCTCGACCAAGCGCATGACTTCGGCTGGGATTTCTTCTTTGCGTTCCTCCAGCTCCTTGAATCCTAATCCCAACACGTCATCGAACCGATAGACTAACGCCATTTTTTTGCTGGGAGGCATTTCGTCCTTCAGCGATGCCCAGACCACCGACAGGGCGCGCGGGACATTAAGGTCATCCGCCAGGAAATTCTGAAACTCGCGTAATCGCGCGGATTCATGGCTCGGGGTTCGGGACTCAGGGCTCGGACGTTTTGAATCGTCATTCGTCAATCGCAAATCGTCAATCCCCTTCGCTTCTTTCTTTATTGCAAGAACGGCGCGGCGCAGGCTGTTGAGGCCATTGGCGGCGCCGTCGAGCGCTTCATAGCTGAATCCCAGCTGCTGCCGGTAATGCGCGCCCAGGCATAGATAGCGATAGGCCAGCGGATCGTAGCCGTGCGCGACGAGCGTATCCACCGTGATGAAGTTGCCGCTGGATTTTGACATCTTGAGCTGCGCGCCGCCCCCCTCCACATTTTCCACCCCGTCCACTCCGTCCACTTGGTCCACCCCGTCCACGACACCCGCGCCGCCCGCACTGCCCCCCGGCTTCTTCTCCAGGATCAGCCATTCGCCGTGCATCCAGACGCGCACCCACGGCGACTTGCCCGTTGCGCCTTCAGATTGCGCAATTTCGTTGGTGTGGTGAACGGGAACGTGGTCAATGCCGCCGCAGTGGATGTCGAACTGCTCGCCCAGGTACTTCATGGACATCGCGCTGCACTCGATGTGCCAGCCCGGATAGCCGCGTCCCCACGGCGAATCCCAGATCATCTCCTGGTTTTCGAATTTGGATTTCGTGAACCAGAGCGCGAAGTCCTGCGGGTTGCGCTTGTTGGCGTCCACCTCGATGCGCGCGCCGGACCGCAGCTTACCCAGATCGAGCCCTGCAAGTTTGCCATAAGCGGGAAATTTCGAGACATCGAAATAGACGTTGCCGCCTGCCACGTACGCCATTCCTCGCTCTTCGAGCCGCTGCGTGAGAGCGATCATTTCAGCGATGTGTTCGGTGGCCTTGCAGATAATGGTTGGGCGCTTGATATTGAGCATGTCGGCATGGCGGAAGAACGACTGCGCATAAAAGTCCGCGATGTCATGCGCCGTCTTCCCCTCGCGCCGCATCGCCACAATCATCTTGTCTTCGCCCTCGTCGGCGTCCGACGTCAAATGCCCCACGTCGGTGATGTTCATGACGTGCTTGACATCGAGCCCCGCCATTTCAAGTGCGCGGCGCAAGATATCCTCGAAGATATACGTGCGCATGTTGCCAATATGCGCGAAATTATAAACAGTCGGCCCGCAGCAATAGACCCCCACCTTGCCGGGCAGAATGGTCTCAAGCGGCTCGATGCGCCGCGTCATCGTGTTATGAATAGAGAGCTTCATATCATCCTTATTCCGCAAGAGGAGACAGCGTCCAAGTCAATCCACAGTCCGCGTAGCGACGCCGTCTTTACCCGCCCTTTGGCCTTGGCTACTTTCGCGGCTCGCATGGCGCGCAATGCAGAAATGATTAAACTCTGGATTTTCCCGTCTGTCAATGCGAAGCAACCGCAGCGCCGCAAAGTCAGAGCTCCCGGGAAAGCGCAGAGCGAATCAGTGCAAATCTGCCCAATCCGTCGCATCCGCGTTCTATCTGCATTGCCGTTCGCAAAGACCTAAAAGCGATAAATCAAAATATCCGGATTATTGAAACCATAAGGACCGGCAGGAGAGGAAAAACGGATAACGGGCTTTTCCTCCTCCAGGATCTGCGAAAACGTTACGGTCATCATGGGAACCTTGCCGGGATTTTCAAGGTAGCGTTGATAAAAAATGCTGCTGAGGACGCAATAGACGGACGCGGAGGTTTTTGCATCGGCACTCGAAGACTCGCCGCCAATGCTGCCGGCGCCACCGATCCCGGCCGCGCTGCTGCGGAACCTCTCCGTGCGATATTTGCGGAGATTTTCCTTCGAGAAGGGCGCCACACGGAATACGCCCTCGTCCAGATACGGGCCATAGGGCGTAGCGAGAATGGTGGCGCCTTTGGGGGCATTCTTCTCGATCCATTCCTGCGCCGCATCGCGCGTATCGGGGATGATCGCCGAAACGCGCCGAAGCGTCAGATACGACGGCGGCAGGAGTATCAGCGCCAAGGCGACCGTCAGAACCATGCGCAATCTCATATTTCGGCGCTGGGTGGCGGACAATTGTTTGAACTGCTGATCCAGCAGTTTGGCATTCGCGGCGTCTTCGGGCGCGGACGATAATTGGAAGCGCGACGAAATGATCCGGCGTTGCGCCGCCAAGTTCGCCTGCGCGATCTTCGCCAGCGCGAGCAGCAAGCCGATGGCGTACGCGGCGGCAACGCTTGCGAGCGCGCACAAGGCGGGAACTACAGGCAGGATGTAGCGCGCAAAAAAGGGATAGGGTTTGGCCTTGGCCGATTCGATCATGAGATAATATCCGATTGTCCAGATCGCCATGAGCGCGCCGGCGCGCGGCTTTTTGCGGATGAGCAAAGCCAAACCCGCCAACGCCGCCAGCAACGGGAAAACCGTCATCCCGGGAACCAGCGATTTTCGAAGATGGAAACTAAAAAATTCTTCGACGGGGCTGATGGAAATAAAATCGAAATGGCCGGTCAGGACGTAGCGCGTCTGAAACGCGATGCCGTCCCAAGCCTCTGCGAGATGATACACGAAGACAGGGCAGAGGATCGCGAAGCCCGCCAGAAAACAGACGACGATCAGTAAAATTCCCATTGCCTTATTTATCCACGCCTTCCGCGGCGCGGTTACTTGCACATTGTCCTTTTGCGAAGGCGTCGCCAGCGGCTGATCCGATTCCGATTGCGGCAAGCGCGATGGCGCCACCAGCAATGCGGCGGCGATCCCAAGGACCAGCGTCGCCGCGCCGGGGAATTTGGCGCTGAAAGCCAAAGCGCATCCGAGCCCGGCAAAAATATAATCGCGCCATCGCCCATTCTCCTGCAGACGAAGCGCCAGGACAACCGCGATGGCGGTCATGAGCGCGAGCGGCGTGTCTTCCTTGATATAGTGTGCGGCAAAGACGGGCAGCGGACAAACGGCATAGAGCGCCGCGCCGGCAAGCCCGGCAGATTCGTCCTTGAGGCGCCGCCCCAGCACGAACACGACGAAAACCGTCAGCGTCGAGAGCAATGCCATCCAGCATCGCCCCACCCAAACCAGATGCCCATAAGGTTGAAACTGTGGCGGCGAGACGAAGCGGTTGGAAATCCATCGCTCGAAGGCCGGCTTGATCGGATCAGTGACGCTGAAGAGAACGTAGAGTGAATGATATAGAAGGGAGGGCTGGTACTTGACGTGATGAAAGCCGCTATCGCGATAATGATAGGCGTCTATCACCTTCTTCCATTCATCGGCGGCATATTCGCGCGGGATGCCAAAGGTCGAGCCCCAAAGCCGCAATCCCAATGCCACGGCCAGGATCATCCCCAAAGCCCATCGAATTGCGCTGGAGCTTTTCATTGGCTATTGCCTTTGGCTGCCGCCTTTGGATGGCGCCTCTCGCATCAAGCGCCGATGCTTGCGCGTTGAGATTAGCCAGCGTGTCAAATGCCGGGCAATGGATTTTTATGGGGGAGTGGACGGGACACGGACTGGCACGGACAGGCACGAACAGGCACGGACCGACACGAAAAACAAAAAGCGGACCGCGAGTATTCTTCGCGATCCGCTTTGTTAATCTCAAATCTCAGATCTCAAATCCGCAATTGCCAATCCACGCTTATTTGGCCGGTTTGGATTTCAGCACTCCATAAACGTCCTGTGGCCCTGCTTCCAAAGGCGACATGACGATGTCGAGATAGGTGCGCCCGACGTCCACAATCTGGATCACCACCTTGTCCTCGCGCCAGACGAATAACGCGGGATAATTTACAGAGACGGGTATGAATCCCTTCGGAACGATGATTTCGATGTTGCTGAAGCTGGTCACGCGCTTGAAGAGCAGGTTGCCCGAATCCGTCTTCAGATACGATTGCAGATGAAAGTAAATAGAGTCCATCACGAAGCGGTCCAACTGCGTGTCTTTGATGTCATCGTTCTTCACCGCAACGGTGGGGAGAGACTGGATCGTTGTGTATTCGGAGTTCAGCACCTTCGGCTCCACAAGGTCGAACGCCTCGAACGAGCGGATCAGCGTTTCGCTGTTGCAGGAAGAAACATAGAAGGTGGCCCAGGGGAACAGCGTCGTTACGGAGAAAAGCCCCGGCTGATCTTCGAGCGTGTAGATAACGAGCGGGTGTTTGGAAATCTTTTCGGCGAAGACCACGTCCATCATCTTGCGATAGAGATCCACGTCGGGAGTCCCGTAGGCGTTTTGCTGGACCGCCGGCGCCGTGGCGATGATATTGCCCGCGGTCATCTCCTGGCCCGTGACGTTGCTCTGGGAGTTCTGGAAGAAGGTATTCTGTTCCAGCGTGACCGTGGTTCCGATGGCCGTATAGAGGCCGATCACATTGCCCGCGACGTAGTTCTTGCCCATAAAAGGATCGTAGTAGTTGAACGCCCGGACGCCCATCAGATGATTGGCGATGGTGTTGCCGACGATATAGGGATTCGAGGCGTGGCACGAAATGCCGACTTCGCGCTGATTGCCGTAAATGTAGTTGTTGACGATGGCGGCGCAGCCGTTTTCGAGCCAGACGCCCGCCAGCGAACAGTCAATGATTTTGCAATCGAACACGCCGACGAAACGCGTAAGGTTGTTGACGCCGATTTTTCCGTTGCGAATCGTGACGCCGGCAATGACCGCATCATTGGCGCCAAGCACGACGTTGTCCGCGCCGCCGCCGTCCAGAATCGTGGCCTCCGCGCCGTCGCCGACCACGTAAACATCGGCTTTCAGGGCGATTGGGCCGCGATACGTTCCCGCAGGAACGCGCACAACGTCGCCGGGTTTGGCGGCGTTGATCGCCTCTTGCAGCGAAGTGATAAGAAGGGGCTGCTGCGCTTGCGCCCCGGCGATCTGCATGGCTGCGACCACGGCCAGAATGGCGATGAGAACGGGCTTGCGATTCATAGGGAAAAGCCTCCTGCAGTGAAATAGTAGGTGAGCGGTTGAGAGTCCGGCTCCATCCAGTTTGGGTTAGAATGAATATATCATATTCCTCCGAAACCGGCCTGTCAACGGCAATTGCTCCTATGCTCGCAGAGCCACGATTTTTAAATATTTTCTTGATGTTAAAAACGCAAAAAACCGAGGAAATTTAGATCAAAGCGCTATTTTGCCCTTGACAGGAGCGGTTGCAATGAGGCATTAAGCAACTGCGCGAAGCTGTGGCTGGTGATGAGCCGGCTGAATTATGCGCGCTCAAATATCTCCTGTGGAGGTTCTTTCCGATGGCAAAGCTGACGAAGGCGATGACGAAGGCCCAATTGGTGGCGTGCTTGGCCGAAGGCGCTGAAATCACGAAGAAACAAGTGGCATGCGTGCTGGATACGCTTGTATGCCAGGCCTACAAGCAGGCCTCGCTTGGCTTCACGATTCCAGGGTTGGGCAAACTGGTTCTGGTGCAGCGCAAGGCTCGTATGGGGCGCAATCCTCGAACCGGCGAGCAGATCAAGATCAAGGCAAAGAAAGTTGTCAAGTTCCGCGTGGCCAAGGCCGCCAAAGACGCCATTCTCGGCTAAATTGTCGTTCCTCAAACCGTAACACTACGGTTGATGGCCCGGACGTTTTGAGACAATGTTTCGGGAGGTTGGAATGTTGTCGCATTGCGTCAGCAAAAGCGGTGAGTTTGTCTGTGAGGTTGATTTGGGTGGCAACCCGCGCCGCTTCAAGCGGCGCGTTTTTTTTTCTTTATAGCCGTTCTTTTTATGCCCATTCAGGAATTGGGGGGACAACCGCTGGAAGTGGATGACGATGGGTTCCTGGTTGATTCCGGCCAGTGGACCGAATCGGCGGCCAGGGATATTGCCAGCCTCCAGGGCATCGAGCCGCTGACGCCCGATCACTGGAAAGTCATTCGCTACCTGCGCAGCTACTACCTGGAACACGAAGTGACTCCGAGGCTGCGGGCGGTTTGCGATGCCACGGGTTTGAAGCTTAAAAACATCTACGAGCTCTTCCCCATGGGCCCTACGCGCGGCGCCTGCAAAATCGCCGGCGTGCCCAAGCCGCCCGGATGCATATAGATTTGAGATTTGAAATTTAAGATTGAGATTTGCGGATAATAAATTGTGACCTGTCAACTGCGAAGCATGAACCGAAAACCGAAAACTGAAAACCGAAAACCGAAAACATAAGGATGACGCCATGACAACTCACGCGCACAAGTCTGAAAATATCATCTGGCAGGAAGGGCATATCAAGCGCATCAGCCGCGAGTTGCGCAACAATCATCGCGGCGCCATTATCTGGCTGACCGGGCTTTCCGGTTCCGGCAAGACCACGATTGCCGTGGCCCTCGAACACGTGTTGTTTCGCAACGGCAAGCAATGCTTCCGCCTCGATGGCGACAATGTGCGCTTCGGCCTTTGCGCGGACCTGGGGTTTTCGCCCGAGGATCGCGCCGAGAACATCCGCCGCATCGGCGAAGTCTCCAAGCTGCTCGTGGACGCCGGCCTGATCGTCATCACCAGCTTCATCAGTCCCTATCGAGCCGACCGCGACAGCATCCGTCAAAGCGTGGCGCATCCGGGCGATTTCATCGAAGTTTATTTGCAGTGTCCGATGGAGGTATGCGAGCAGCGCGACGTCAAAGGCCTTTATGCAAAGGCGCGCGCCGGATTGATCAAGGAGTTCACGGGCGTTTCCGCGCCTTATGAAATTCCCGGTTACGCGGAGATCGCGCTCGACACCGCGCATGAAACCGTCGAGCAGTGCGTCAACAAAATCATGCAATTTCTGCAGGAAAAAGACTACTTTGACATTGATGAAAAATAGATGGATCGAATTCCATAAAGATGCGGAACAATAGCACGAGATGATGGAAGGTTCCAGGCTTTGTATGGAAGTGAGATTATGCGCTTGAACTGCGCGCAAGCTTACGCTATCATTCTTACGTAAGGAATTGGTCAAGCAACCATCGAAATGGAGTCAAAACATGGATAAGATTTTTTCATCGAGGATAGATGAATCCGTGGCTTATTTGATTGCCGGTCTGGCCAAGCGACTGCGCACTAGCAAGAAAAGCGTTATCGAACAAGCCGTGCGATCTTTCGCTAAGCAATCCGCCGAACAAGGACAAGATGATGTTTTCGAGCAAGCATTTGGCGCCTGGAAAAGGGATGAGCCCGTTCAAGCCACGGTGGAAAATGCCCGCCGCAGATTCCAAGCGGCAATGCGGAGACATCATCAATGAGAGCTTACATTGACGCGGATATTTTGATCTGGTATTTGCGCGGAAAAGCGGAAGCCAGACGTTTCGTTCAGGAACTCAAGGCAAAGGGAGAATATGAACTGTGGGTGGGTGCGATGCAGCGCGCCGAAGTTGTTTTTTATATGCGTCCCGATGAAGAAAAGTACACCTTGCCCTTTCTATCGCAGTTTGCCACCGCGCCAGTGAATCAATCAATCATTGACCGTGCAGGCTTGCTCTTCCGCACATGGAATCCCTCCCACGGCGTGGGTGAGTATGATGTGATCCTGGCGGCCACCGCTCTCGAGACCGGCGGGAAGATCTATTGCCTGAACGTAAAGCATTATCCCATGCGTGACGTCATTGTGCAGAAAGCATGGTAATTCCCAACAGTACATACTGCGTTCCATCCATTGCGACGAATAGCGCTGCCCTCGCCTTAAGCATTGTCCGCCAGCTCCAGAAGGCCGGGCATGAAGCCTATTGGGTTGGCGGGTGCGTCCGCGACCGCCTGCTGGAGATCGAGGCGAAAGACTACGACATCGCCACCTCGGCGCGGCCCGATGAGGTTGTCGCGCTGTTTCCCGGCGCCTCACTCGTCGGGGCTTCCTTCGGAGTCGTTGTCGTCACGCAGGAAGACGTCGCGTTTGAAGTCGCCACCTTTCGCAGCGATGGGGAATATATTGACCACCGCCATCCGCAGGAAGTGTCCTTCGGGACGGTCGAGCAGGACGCGCGCCGGCGCGATTTCACGATCAATGCGCTTTTTTATGATCCCGTTGCAGACCGCCTGCTGGATTTCGCGGGCGGACGGCAGGATATTCAAGACCGCCTGCTGCGCTGCGTCGGGAATCCGCGCGCGCGATTTTCGGAAGACGCGTTGCGGCTGATGCGCGCCGTGCGGTTCGCCGTGCGATTCTGTATGACGATCGAGCCGGAGACATGGACGGCTCTCCAGGAAAAGGCGCCGCTCATCGAGGCTATCAGCCCCGAGCGCGTTCGCGACGAGCTCATTATGATGCTGACGCAGCCGCGCCCGGGCGAGACGCTGCGGTTGCTTTCGAAAGCCGGCCTGCTGAAACGGATCCTGCCCGAGATCGAAGCCATGCGCGGCGTCGAGCAGCCGCCCGAATTCCATCCCGAGGGCGACGTTTTTGTCCATACCTGCCTTGTCATGGACGCCCTGGGCCAGGTTGAAGAAAACGACGCGGAAAAAACAGCCGCCGCGAGCGAGGAAGTTTGCGCGGCATTCGCGCCTCCCAGTCCAACGCTGGCGATGGCCGCGCTGTTGCACGACGTGGGCAAGCCGATCACATATCAGCGCGGCCCGGATCGAATCCGTTTTCCGGAGCACGCGCCGGCGGGCGCCCGGATGGCGGAGGAAATTTGCCGCCGTCTGCGCTTCTCCAATCGCGAGAGCGAGGACATCGTCGCTCTGGTCGCGCGCCACATGACCTTCATTGACGTTCAGGAAATGCGGACCTCGAAGCTCAAGCGCTTCATGGCCGCCCCGATGTTCACGGAGGATATGGCGCTGCATCGCGCCGATTGCCTCGCCAGCCATCGCAACCTGGACAATCTGGTTTTTTGCCGCCGCAAGCTCGCGGAATTCGTGTTCGAAGCCAAATCGCAAAAAATCCTGCCGCCGCCGCTGATCACCGGCGATGACCTGATCGCTTTGGGATACTTTCCCGGCCCGATCTTTCGCACGATCCTGGATATGGTGGGCGACGCGCAGATGGAAGGCGCCGTCGCCACACGCGAATCCGCGCTGGCCTACGTCCGCGACCACTTCCCGCGATAAAGCACACTCGTAGTCCGCATTTGGCGCCAAGGCCACTGCGTCGTGCCCTGAAAGGGCCAAAAGAAAATAGCCCAGGGCAACGCCCTGTGAAACGCCCGAGATTATTCTTTCAAGCCCTGTAAGGGCGGAAGAGCAATTGCCATAATGTGGAGATGCCTTCTTTCGCCCCTTCAGGGATTTTCGCAAACTTCGTATGCAAAAATATGCCGTTTCACGGCGCAACATCCGTGTTATCCGGGAAATCCGTGGTTAATTTTCAACCACGGATTTCCCGGATAACACGGATGGCAATGAGCAACAACATGTTGTCATTCGGCGCGGGATAATTAATACAGAATTATAAATTGCGGTCTGGGCTTGACTGTTAGGTTGACTGCGCGCGTCACGACGGCGCTGGTGGCTTCGTTGGTGAAGCGAACCTGGCCGTTATGCAACCCGGCAGGCAGGTTCAGCGCCGACGGCGCGAGGGAGATTTGCGTCGCGGTGGTTTCCCCCGCCGGCAGCCAGCCGGCGGCGGGCGCGACGGCGATCCAGTCATGCGACGGCGCGGCGGTCCACGTCGTGGGATTTTCTCCGGCGTTGATGATGAGATAATTCGCATGGTCCGGCGCAAACGGCCCTCCGCGCAAGCCTTGCGCCGCCAGCGCCGATTCCGGCGCAACCTCAAACGCCTCCAGCGTTACCTGCAGGGCAACCATAACGTCCGTCGTCGGCTGGAGCGGATCATTCGATGTGAGATTAATGGCGCCGCTATAAAAGCCCGGCGTCAGCGCGCTTGATCCCAGCATGACGATGATTTGCGTGCTGACGCCGTCCTCGACGAGCAGCGGCGCGGCGGGCAGCGTCTGCAGCCAGGAAAGCGCCGAGTCATTGGGAGAGGCCGTCACCTCCAGCCGATCGCCGTTTCCTGCAAAATTGGAGATGATGAGATTTCGGGAGACAATGGTGTTTGAAGCGACAACGGTCTGGATTGAAACAGGACTGACCGCCAGACTTGGCACGGGCGCCATCGAAAGCGAAACAAATCGCACATGGCTGGTGTTGGGGAGACAATTGAGAAATGTGATCGTGGTCGCGCGCGTTCCGGCCGCGAGACTGCCAGCGGCCGAAGTAATCGTGGCCTCCAGCGTGGCAGAGGTTCCCGGCGCCAGCGTCCCGCTTGTGGGAACGACGCTCAGCCAGGGCGCGTCCGGCGCCGCCGCCCAGGTCAGCGCGCGGGCGCCAACGTTGGACAGATGAATAACGAGCGGGCTCGGAGCGAATGGCCCGTTGCGTGGACCGGTAATGGTGGCCACGGATTCGGGCGTGATGCGCAAGGGATCGGCGATCCCCTCGCCGCTCAGCGCCACGCGCGCCAGCGGCGTATCGCGGTCATTACTTTCGATCGTCAGGGTTTTGAGATGAGAGCCAAACGAAGGGGGTTGATAATAAACGCTCAGGGGCAGAGCCTCCCCCGGGTGCAGCGTGGCGGGCAGAACGGGGCGGTTGGGAATCACATACTCCTGCAAAGCGCTGTCGCCCACCGGCTCGCTGACGCAGACGTTGTCAAAGTAGAAGACCGCCTCCGGCGCGCCGCTGAAAGCCATCAACCCAATGCGGCCCGCGTCCAGAATGCTCCCGTCGGCGCCGGACCACGCGAGCTGATTGTTGAAGAAAACCCGCAAATCTGCGCCCTGAATGCTGAACAGGATGTCGTTATACTCCACGCCTGTTCGCAGGAGCGAGCTGCTCGTAAAATCCTCGACAATGCCCACGGCGCCGGTGGAAATTTTATACACCGCAAACCGGCCATCGCTCGTTATTGGCAGCACGTACGCGGAGCCTTGTATCCCTTTCGCGGAAAGGGAGAAGTCTGGCGAAGCGCGGAGCACGATATATGCCAGCGCGCCGTCATTGCCTTCGTGTCTCACGCGGACGCGCAGCGAGCAATCCTTCCACGTCGCCCCGGCGTAGGTGGCTTGCATGAATAAGTTCTCTGTCGTGGCGCGGGCTTGGAATTCCCCGGCGACAACCTGCCATTTCCCCGGAGGCGCCGTATCCCAATTCAAAGCCTGTCCGCCGCCGAAGTCCTCCCAGTAAAATTCTCCGAGCGAAATCCGGCTGATGGTCAGATCATATAACGCGTGAGCGTTGGAGATCGTCACTTGCGCGGACGCGGAAGTCCCGACGATCGTTTCGCCGAAAGGCGCCGCCCAATCTGTGGCAGGCTCGATCGAATCGGTGATCGAGATTTCGCCGGGCGTCGGCAGGACCTGCAAACCAACCATCCGCGTCCAGCTCGCGCTGGTGTCGGTGTCATGGATTGTGGCGGAAGTGGCGTAAACTCCCGGGCTGAACGTCGAGGGAACATCGAGTGACATCGTGATTTGCGTCTGTTCGCCGGGCGCCAGCGAGCCGCTGGTCAGGTCGGCCTTCAGCCATGCCGCCTCGGTTTGCGCGCGCCAGGCATGCGACGTCGGACCGTCATTGGTCAGCGTGAAGACTTTGCTCGAAGGCGTGAAGGCGTCACCCTGATAACCCGTCGCGCTGAAGCCGGCATGGGGAGACAGCCATAGATCGTCGCAACCGGGCGTCGCGCTCAAGTCGCTCGCGGCAAAATCCGGCGGCGTTCCCCTGCCTTCGGACAGTCCCGCCAATCCTCCCGTGGCGCCAAGGCCGAGCCACGTCAACCGGACGACGCCGTCGAATCCGAGTTCGATTTGAAAGCTGTTCGAGTCCGCGGCGCCAAACCGCGGAACGTTTTCAAACGTCACAACCGCGCTGTCGGAAGTTTGCAGCCACGAAACGCGCCCTCCAGCGGCGGGATTCAAGTTGGTGAACAAGGCGCTGATGCGGGGAAGACCGAAATGCGCGTTCAATGATTCCAGGGCGGTAGCGTCCGGCTGACCGAAGGTGACGTAACCGTTCGAGCCGACGAAGAATCCATTATATGCGACGCCATAGAACGGAGCTTGCTTGCCGCCCGCAAGTGAAATGGCGCCTCCGCCGTCGTCGGCAAGCGTCAGCGTGAGTCCGCCCGACGTGTCAACCGGGAATCCTGCGGCAGCCGTGCGGCAAGCGCGGTAAAAGCTGCTGGAGCCGTCGGGAGTAAACGTCAGGCTCGACCATGCCAGGTCGTTATCCGCGTTCAGGAAAATTTCGGTGAAGTAATCCGCCGCTTCGGGAGTGGCGAATGCATAGCGCGTGCCGCCGTTGTCATCGTTCGCCAGATTGCCGACGGCGTCGCAGGCGGCGACCGCATAATAGTACTGCGTTGAAGGCGTCAAGCCGTTCAACGCAAAGGAGTGGGTGGTCGCGAAAACGGGATCGGTCGCGATGAGAAGAGCGCTTTCGCTGGAACCGAGACTGAGCGACAGCGCCGCCGTGGAAGGTTCATCGGTTTGGAAGGAAACCGTTGCGCTGATGGGACGAATGCCTCCCGCCGTCAAGGCCGAGATGACCGGCGGCTGCGTGTCGGCGAGGGCGGTGGCGGACGTGGTCGCCGGACCAATTCCATTAAACGCATCCGCGTAGATCGCGGCGATCAGATCGCCGTGCGCGACCTGCAGCCGCCCATCGCCAGTATGCAGCGCGGCGGTGGTTGTGGGGATCGTTCCGGAGAAAATGCCGCTGTCGCTGGTCGCTTCCGTCAGCCATGCCGTTTCCACGTCGCCCAGGGATGAAGTCAGCGTGACAGATGCAAGGCCCGCCCCGCTCAGATCGCCGTCTTCCAGATGGATGGCGATGACGTCGGATCCGGAATACACGGGACGGTCCAACGTGATGGCGCCTCGTGGCGACAGCCTTGTTTGGAGAACACCTTCATAAGGATAAGCGGAGCGATGCGTGACCACAACGTCATACATCCCCAGCGCGCCGAATGCAGCGGCGCCGAATGAGAGGGTTCCGGATGTGTCCGTTAGCCCCGTGAAAAGGTCTTGCGTGGCGAACTGCAAGCTGGCGCCTGCGATCCGCGGGCCGCTGATGGCGACGCGCGCGCCGGCCAGCGGTATTCCCGATTGCAGCACGGTGACGGTGACGGTGGACGGCTCGCCGAAGTAGGCCGACGCGGGATGCGTCACGGACAGCGCCGCCGGCGCCGCGTCGCGTATTTCCATCTCCGGATCGCCGAACCAGTGGAACATGTTGAATTCGCCCTCGGTATAACTGCCAGGCCCATAATAGGAATACATATAGTATTTCCCATAAGAAAGCGCTTCGGCGGGCCGCCAGGAATGCGGATAAGGGCCGTCGGCGTTGGCGGGATCGTAGGAGGGATAAAAGCAATCGAACAGGCCGTGAATGATCAGGTCATTGTAACCGGAGAAGCTGACGCGCGTCGCGCCGACAATGCCGACGGCGCCGCCCGAGGATTTCTTGAGGAAGGCCTCGCATAAGGAATCGCCCGCCACGCGCTGGAATGAGCCGGTCTGGCAATTCATGCTGAAGACAACGGGCGTGCGTACACCGTTATTCAGGGCGCCGATCAAGCCGTTATCGTAGGGCGGATCCTCCCAGGAGGTTTCCGTCCCATGGCCGCGATGAATCACGAAACCGGCGCCGGCGTTGATCGTATCGGAAATAGCCTGCGACGCGGTCTGGTACGGGGTCCATTGCGCCGTGACCCAGGTAGGAACCGGGCTGTTGGCGGCGTAAAAGCGATGGGGATAATCCTGGGCGCAAAAATAATATTGCGAATGCGTGCTGCTGTCCGTGCACCAGGCCGTGTGGCTGGTCAGCGCGGTATGAGAACTCAGAAAGTCGGTCAGATAGGCGCTGACTTCCATGAACCAGCGGTCTTCCACGGCGTCGTCATCGGTATCTTCGAAGAATCCGGCGCTCAAGAAATGGCGATACCAGTCGCCGGAATCCGGCGTGCGTTCATAAGTCAGAATTTTGTTCACCACGGTTTGACAGTCGGCGGCGGTATGGACCGGAAGACGTCCGATCGTCAGATCGGGAAAATAATCCGCGCCGTCCACGCAGGAGTAAACCTGATCCGTGTAAGCGGGCAGCGGCCCGCCGTAATAAGCGGGGATATCTTGCTGATCGCCCGCAAGCAAAACGAACGAAGGCTTGGGATTCCAGGCGCTGAAGGCTTGCTGAAGGTAGTTTTGAATATTGGCCGTCGAGGCGCCGATGTCCGATATCCGAACAACGCGCGTGATGAATCCCATGCGGCGCTTCCAATCGGCCAACGGCAGCACGCTGTCATAGAGCGCATCCGCGGTGATGATCAAATAATCCGCTCCGCTGGCTCCACCAGTGGCGGAAGACTGAAAGCGCTGAACAGTCAATTGTGAACCCGGAATAGTCAACTGTGAACTGGGAACCGTGAACTGTGAACTGGCAGTCGCGGCGCCGTCTGCATTGATCCTCAGTGAAAGGCGGACAGATGACAGCAGCCGGATTTCCGTTGTCGCGGGATTGTATCGGATGGGGAACAGCTGGACGAATAGATAGCGTTTGCCGCGGACGCGAACGTCACCGGCGACGCGCGCATGAACGCGCGGGAGAAAATTATTGGAAGCAAAAGCGGCGGCGTTGATCTCAAACGGGGCGGCAGTATTCGCGCCCTGATTGGGAAGCGCGCGTTGTCGCGGCGCAAGCCGGAATCCGGTTCCGAGCGAAGTTTCCATCGGTTCGCTGGTTTCCAGCGTGATAGCCGCGTTGGCGGGAACTTCAATCCAAAAACCTTTGAATGGAATTTCCGGGCTGCCCAAACCCTCGTCATCTTTGGAGACAATGCCTGCGGTTCCGGCGCGGGCCGTGACCGGGGCCGTGGTCGTCGCGCCGGTCAGGCCGCCGCCCGGGACGGAAATTCGATGATAGGTTTGATGGTTGGCCGCGCGGATCGGTCCTGCGAAAACGCCAGAAACTGCGGCGCGATAGTCCCAACGATGGGAATCCTTGTTTAGCGCGTGGAGGGCTGGCGGAATTTTTGTTTCGCCGGCGCGCGCCGGAATCCATTGTGGCAAATTCATAGCGCGCAGAGACAGACCAACGTCAGGAGACAAAACGCCGGACGGATCGGCCTTTATCCATGGAGCGCTCCCAAGTATAGAAATTAGAGCAAGGTAGAAAATATAATTATATCTCATTTTGTGCCCGCCCATGAAAGGCCTGCAATAGGTTTTTGGGACGTTTTGCAGAATGTGTCAAGCCGTATTTTTTCGCCTGGCCTGTTTTGGGCGCATTTCAACCACGGATTTCGCGGATTACACAGATCGCAATGAACGACAACAAGTTATCGTTTGGCGTATGAAAATAGCACAAAGCCATTCCTACCTGATTCAACGGCAACGTGTTTTCATTGTTTTGTCAGACATTATTTTGTCACTACAAGCGCCGTGTCCTGCCGGCAGCTGCCTTGGGATGCGCCCCCTGTTTTGGCAGACTCCAACCTTGAATGCAACAAAGAAAAAAAAGACCTGCCGTGTTTGCGGCAGGTCTCTTTTCCGGGCTTGAGCGTTATGTGATGATTGCCATATTGTTGATTTACAGATGCGCAAAAACATCCTCCCGCCGAATATCCCAATCCTTCAACCAGATCACGAAGGGATATATCTGCTGCGTTTGCTTTATTCGGATGCCGGCTTGGGCTCCCGCACAACCTTGCTGCCCGTGGACGCAGCCATGCCGGTCATTTCCTTGTATTCTTCGGCGGTGAGATCGTCGTTATTATAGTCAATCGTAAAGATGCCCAAAATGAAGTCGCTGATTTCCGACGGATCAATGCCGACGCGAATATCAAAGCCCAGGTGCGTCAGAAACGGTTCGGAAATGCCGAGCTCGACGGCGACGTTTTCCCAATATTGCCAGCCGCGAGGCATGATGGGGAAGCCTTCATGAATTTCTTCGGCGAAATATTCGTAATCCAATTCTTTGGCCGGGGTCTTGTTCCACCGCATCGCGTTGCTGTTCATGCGCTTGGTCCACAGGCATTTGGACTTCTTGAAGTAGTTTTCCGAGCCGGCGAGATAGTTCTGATTGATCTGGGTCCCCTGATAGCAGAACAGGCCGTAACGCAGATGTTCCTCAGGCCCGGCATAGAAACCACGCCCATCCATTTCCGCCAAGGAACCGTTGAAATAAACGGCGCCCAGGTTCATGTATTCCGTTGCCTGAACATAAACGCCGATGGCTGGCGGGGTGATGCCAGCCTTGGGATTTTGGGACGTGACGCCGCCGCCAAACTGAAAGATGTCGCAGAAATCATACAACCGGTTCTGGCCATACTGGCAGCATCCGCTCAACCCGATGCTCAGGCAGGCTAGAGCCGCGATAACAAACATACGATGGGCGGGACGCTGGCTTGCGCATTTCTTTGTGGCGATCATATCTCGCTCCTCCTCAATGAGATTGACATACGAAGCGAAGAAAATATGGCGAAACTGGATATCGCCCGTCAAGCGGATTAATGGGTCAATGCTCAAAAACGACGGGAGTTTTATTCCTTTGCGTCTCCCGAGTCTCTGCGCGATGAATTTTTCAAAATTAGGGATTGACAAGTGGTGACCGAAAGGATATAATCTCGACCAAGAAAGTTGACAATAGAAATGCTCGTCACCCAAAAATGCCAATATGCGCTGAGAGCGCTGTTCGATCTGGCCAGGCTCGAAGGCCAAGGCCCGATTAAAATTGTTGATATCGCACAGCGCCAGGCCATACCGCCCCGCTTTCTCGAAAACATCATGAATCAGCTTAAACAGGGCGGATTCGTTGAGTCGAGGCGGGGCAAAGAGGGCGGGTTCCTCCTGGCGCGGCCCGCAAAGCTGCTCGCAGTGGGAGAAGTCATTCGCTTCCTGCAAGGGCCGATTTTACCCATCGCAGACAAGACCGGCGGACGGAAGGGACCATCTTCGGCGCATCCGGGAGACAGCGATTTTGCCCCGATGTGGGAGAAGGCGGAGAAGGCGTTGAACGAAGTGTATGACAGCATCACCTTGGGCCAGTTGCTCGAAGAAGCGCAGCGCCGGGAACAAGAAAACATCCCGATGTTTGTGATCTGATTTTTTTGTGTTTATAATATTACTTAAATGATCATAATAGAAATATAAGATCGCGATGAAGGAGATTCATCCGTGACTCGAAGCCAATTTGCAAATTTAATGGAAGTAGCGGCGCCCTTATTGGATGGTTCCAACGCTGACGCAATCCTCGAATGGGCGATTGCGACGTTCGGCGCCCGCCTCGCATTCGCCACTTCGCTCGGGCTGGAGGATCAGATTCTGACCGAAATGATTGCCGCCCACCGACCTGAGACAAAAATCTTCACTCTCGATACGGGGCGCCTTTTCGCCGAGACCTACGATCTGATCCGTCGGACCGAATCGCGCTACGGCCTGCGCATTCAGGTCTATTTCCCGGACGCGGTAAGCGTCGAGAGACTGGCAGCCGCATACGGTATCAATATCCACAGGGAAAGCGTCGAGCTGCGCAAGGAGTGCTGCCGCGCGCGAAAAATCGAGCCGCTCCGGCGCGCCCTGCACGGCATGGACGCATGGATTTGCGGATTGCGCCGCGAGCAATCCGTCACCCGGAAGGAGAATGCGGCGGTCGAATGGGATGAACATAACGGGTTGATCAAAGTCAATCCCCTGATTCACTGGACCGACAATCAGGTGAGAGCGTACATCCGGGATCATCGCATCCCCTATCATCCTCTGCATGACCAAGGCTATGCCAGCATTGGCTGCGCGTGCTGCACCCGGGCCATCGAACCGGGCGAGGACGCGCGCGCTGGACGCTGGTGGTGGGAGCATCCGGAACATAAGGAATGCGGCCTTCACCGCGCCTATCGAAGAACAGAGAAGGAGTTGGCGATGACTTAAGTGATCTGAGCCATAAATTCAATGTTGAAGAGCGACGATCATAACCACTTATCCACAGTATCCATGCGCGATCATGCCTGAAGAGACGCGCAACGCGCGTCTCCTGGGGCTTTATAACCAACGCCAGGAAGGCTTGCTGATGCAGCGCGTCCGAATTCCCGGCGGGCGCCTGAGCCTGAAACAATGGCGGGCAGCGGCGGCGCTGGCGCTTCGCCACACGCCTCTCTGGCCGCTGCATCTGACTACACGGCAGGATATCGAGTTTCATGGCGTAAAGCCCGGCGAAGTTCCCGCGTTGCAGTGCGGGCTTTGCGAGGCGGGCTTGACAACGCTCGGCGCCGGCGGCGACACCTTGCGCAATCTGACGGTTTGTCCCTGCGGCGGAATGAAACCCGGCACATTCGATCTGGCGCCATTGGCGGATGCAGTCTATGATTTTTTCCGCGCTCAGCCGTGGGTCTATGGCCTTCCGCGCAAGTTCAAGATTTCATTTTCAGGATGTGCCGAAGGCTGTGCGCGGCCATGGATCAATGATGTGGGAATCGTCGTCAATCCCGATGGTTCGCTGCGCGTGATTCTTGCCGGTTCGCTGGGACCGCGCCCTGCCGCCGGTATTTTATGCTATGAGCGGCTGAGCGCGCGCGATGTCCTGCCGCTCATCATGGCAGCGCTGCGGCTCTTCGACGCCGAAGGCGACCGACACAACCGCGGGCGGGCAAGGCTGCGCCATGCTCGCGAACGGCTGGGCGACGCCGCGTTCCAGGAAAAACTCGATACGCTTTTTGAAGAAGAAAGACTGAAGGAATATCCGTCGCCGTCCGAGCCGATTCGCTTTGAAGGCCCGGCGATTCCCGTTGTGCGCGCGCAGACGCCCAATGGCGATGTTGCCCCCGAAGACATCCTGGCTTGGGTAGAGCTGTTCGAACCTCTGAACGCCTCGCTGCGAATCGGAATCGAGCATGATTTATACATCTTCGGCATCGAGGCGGCGAGCCTGCCGTCACCGCTGCGCGGCTGGGTCAATGCGCCGCACATCGCAGCCTGTCCCGGCGCGCATAATTGCTCGCGCGGAATCACTACCACATGGGATGTCGCCGAAGCCATCTGCGAGACACTGCCTGCGGAATGCGATCTGTCCATTGGAATTTCCGGTTGCCCGAATAACTGCTCTCATGCGCCTGTCTGCGACATCGGATTGATTGGCCGGGTGATCGCCCTCGAAACCGGCGAACGCCGTCCGCATTTCCGCCTATTGGCCGGCGGCGGCAAGGGCGCTTCCCCTGCGTTGGCGGTTGAGTTGAATTCAGCGGCGCCTCAAGAACGCGTCGCGCAAACCGTGCGATGGCTTGTAGATGAATGGACGAAGGCCGCTCGTCACGCGCCCCTCACTTTTTCCAGCTTCATCGCCGCTGAAAAGGACCGTCTCATCCGCGAATTGCCGCTTCGGTAAGAGGATTATTTAATGCGGAGAGGAACGCAGGCAATTTAGTCACTCGAAGATTTCCCGAACCGGAAGGCTCAGTCCGGGGAGCAGCGGCGATTCGATGGCGCCGAATTCATCAATGATCTTTGATTCAGTCAGTGAACGGAAGATTTCAATTGTTCGCGTAGAAAGGCTCACGATCCAAACTTCCTCAACTCCCGCCTGGAGATACATTCTGGCTTTCTTGACGACAGCGGAATAGGAGTCAGAGGGAGAGATAACCTCGACAGCCAAATCCGGTGGAATTTCGGAAAAGCGCGGAGTCCTGGCTTTGGCTATTTTCTCCGCGCGAATAAATGAAACATCCGGCGCGCGAACGGAATCCGGATTGCGAGTTAAGATAAATCCACAGTCCGTTAGTATTTCCCCCAATTTATTAATCTCTGCAAAGTGTCCAACTTTCTTGGTAATCTTTCCAGAGATCATCCCATGCTCAAATCCCGGTGGAGTCAAATCAAATACCTCCCCTTCTATCAATTCCCCCCAATAATCGTCCTTTGAGGCAAATTGCCAGAAATCCTCGGCCGTATAAGCAGTCATTGCAGGATTTGGATCAGATAATGCCATAACAATGCCTTCCCCGCTAGCGCTCCCCTTGGATAATACATTTCACGCAATTTCTTGCAGCGCTTCACACGCAGCATCATTGGTGTAAACTTTATTGCGTTGAGAGTGCAAACGCAAGCGCAAAATAGCATTGGGCGAAAAGGATTTGTTGGCCGACTAGAGTTGAATGCAATATGCTTTTGTGCTGTGGCGAATAAAAAGGCGGTTGCCGACAAGCGCGGGATGCGGCCAGAAGGCGTCGTCCGGGCCGGATGGAAGCTGCAGGCGCCCAAGCGGACGAAAGCCGTCGCGCGTGGCTTCGATCAACGTGAGGACGCCGGTGAGCGACAGCATGAGAACGCGTTGTCCGTCGGCAATCAGGCTGAGATGTTGATCGAAGTCTTTTCCTTCCTCGCGCCAGCAGGTCTTGAGCTGGGCGCCAAGATCGAGGCAAATAAGGCAATTCTGTCCGCCGAAAACCAGTCCATTGCAGACGACCGGCGTCGCGGCGTCGCAGGATAGGTCTTTGTTTGCCGCCAATGGGGCAGGGATGATTTTTCCTGCCGAATCGAATCCATAAAGCCGCGTTCCATTGTTTTCCGATGTGACAAGCAACTTGCCATCCACTGCGATCGGCGTCGGGACGTTGAAGTCGCCGCCCTGCGGAGGCTCCAGACGCCAGAGCCTCTCGCCGGTTTCCGGGTCCCATCCCCCGAGGCTTTTCGCGTCATAGCCAACCGCCTGCCGCCTGCCGCCAAACTCGGCGACAATGAAGGAGGCGAAAGCGGCGGCGGCGCCGGGCGTTTTCCAAAGGTCTTTTCCTGTCTTGCGATCCAGCGCGACGACGGATGCCTTCGGGGTGCCGGGATTGACGATCAACTTGTTGCCGATCACCAGGGGAGAGGAAGCCATACCCCATTGCGTCAGCTTGGCGCCAAAGTCAGCGGGCAGGTCGCGCTTCCACAGGATTTTTTTATCTTCGAGCCGGATGCAATGAAGCAGCCCGAAGGCGCTCAAGAGGTAAGCTTGGTCATCGCAGATCACAGGCGTGGCGCGCGGCGAATTGGTGAAATCCAGGGCGCCCGCTGCTGCGTAAGAAAACTCCCAGACCGTTTTGCCCGTGGCCGCATCGAGGCAGTGCCAGATATCGCGTTTCTTGTCCGCGTCTTTGTCGGAAATGATGACATATTGATCCGTCGCCGCCAGGCCGCCGACGCCGTGGCTGCTCATGGCGCGCTCCCACAAAATGCGTGGTTCTTTGGGAAGCGATGCCGGAAGCCGCGGGACGTGGCCGTCGCGCCGCGCGCCGCGCCATCCGGTCCACTGATCGCCTGCATAGCGGACGAAACCGTCTTTCGACTCCATTGCTTTAAGGAGCTTGGCATCCTCCCGCATATCCAAGAGCGCTTTGAGGATCGCTTCCTGACGCTGCTGCGCGAGCGCTTCGTTGACAAAAACAGTGATAAAGGGGAGGGGAGCCGTCTGTCCTATGATCCGCAAATCGCCTTCATTCACCGCGCCACATCCCGCGAGCAGGGGATAGGCATAACTCGAAATGACGGCGGCGGCGCCTTCGCCTTTGACGAGATCGGCGGCGGCGATTTTGCAGTTGGCCTTCGGCGCCGAGGTGAATTGGTCGGCGGCGATTCCCGCGGCGGCAAGGGCCTGCGCGGCGGCGCCATATTTTTCGGCCTCCGCTGGATCGCCCACCAGGATGCATTTGCCTTTGAGATCCGCCAGACTGCGCAGCGCGTCTTTCGCGCGCGCGGCAAAGACACCGGTCAGCTGCGTGCCGCCATCCTTGCCGGTCAGCATCGCTATCAGGCGCATTTTCAATCCGAGCGTGGGCGCTTCGTATTCCACCACCGAGCACTTGGCAATGGCCACGTCAATGCCGCCGGGGCTTTCGTGAAGCGGAACGTTCAGGGATTCGCCGTAGAATAATTGCACTTTGCAGCCGAGGCGTTTGCCGATGAAGTCCGCGAGCAGATCATAGCGGCGCTGCGCATAGCCTTCAAGGCAGGGGCATGACAGTTTATCGGCCATCGGGTCCATGACCGCGACGCGCAATATTTTGGCGCCCGCGGGCGCTGCATTGCTCTCCTGCGCAGCTGCGTGCGGACAATGAATCGCAATGCCGGCAGCAAACATTAGCATGCAGAAACTGCTAACGATTCGCTTGAACAATATGACTGCATTTATTGCTCTCATTTGCAGCATAGAACGGCTCCCTAAGCGCTCTGATTCGGAATTATTGTCACGTATTTTTTTTGCCTAAAGGACAAAAACAATGCAACCGGGAGCGGCGCCAGCATTTGGAGTGCGGTTGCT
>JAPLSP010000638.1 GCA_026398575.1 Candidatus Sumerlaeota bacterium
AAGGCGGCAAGCCACCTTACTCCAAAAGCTGGCGCCGCTCCTAACCGCACTATGTTCATCCCCTTCTGCAGATTACCAAACTTTCATTGAGGAGCGCATGATGAGTCAGACAGAGAAAAGCAATTCCCTGAGTTCGCGCCGCCAGTTCGTCAAGGGCGCGGCAGTCTTGGCGGGAGCGGCGATGATCGTGCCGCGCCACGTCCTCGGCGGACCGAAATTCACTCCCCCGAGCGAGAAAGTGAACATCGCCATCATCGGCGCAGGCGGACAGGGGCGCCACAATGCGCGCGCGCTCTTCCGCGAGGAATCCGCGCAGGTCGTCGCCGTGGCCGATCCCATGGAATGGGTGAGCGTTGAGCAATTCTATTACAAGGGCAAGGCCGGCTCCGGCCCCGTCAAGCAGGAGGTCGAAAAGCATTATTCGGAGAAAAATCCGAACTTCAAGTGCGCCGTCTATGAGGATTTCCGCGTCATGCTGGACAAGGAGAAGTCCGTTGACGCGATTCTCTGCGCCACCCCCGACCACCTGCACGCATACGTCTCGGTCTGGGCGATGCGCATGGGCAAGCATGTTTATTGCGAGAAGCCGCTGACGCACAATATCTGGGAGGCGCGCAAGGTCGCCCGGACGGCCCGTGAAACCGGCGTGGCGACGCAGATGGGCAATTTCGGCCATTCGAGCGAGGGCATCCGCTCTTCCATCGAATATTTGCGCGACGGCGCGATCGGAAACGTCACCGAAGTTCACGGCTGGGCGCCCGCCAGCCGCTGGAACACGAAACTCAAAGGCCTTCCCGAAGAGAAGATGGATATCCCCGCCGGGCTGAACTGGGACCTCTGGCTCGGCCCGCGCGAACCACGGCCTTATCATTCCTGCTATGTCCCGGTGATGTGGCGCGACTTCTGGACCTTTGGATGCGGCGTCCTCGGCGACTTCGCGTGCCATGATCTGGACGCCACGGTTTGGGCCTTCGATCTCGAAGCGCCGGAGATCGTCGAGGGCTATCGGGCGGGTTATGGCGACTCGGAAATCCAGCCCTATGGCGATATCACCTACTTTCAGTTCGGCAAACGCAAGAAACAAAAACCGCTCAAAGTCACTTGGTACTCGGGCGGCCTGCGTCCGCCGCGGCCCGAGGAACTGAAGCCGGGGATGAACCTCGATCCGCACAACGTGATGTTCAAGGGCGACAAGGGCATCATCCTGACGGACGGCTGGGGCGGCCCGCCCAAACTGTTCCCGGACAAACGCCGCGCTTCTTATACGCCGCCCAAGAAAACGATTCCGCGCGTCGAAGGCCATCATCGCGATTGGCTGGACGCCTGCAAAGGCGGCAAACCGGCCAGCGGCGAGTTCCAATATTCCGCGCGTCTGACGGAGATCGTGCTCCTCGGCGTGCTGGCTCTGCGTTCGGGCAAACGCATTGAATGGGATTATGATAACCTTCAAGCGAAGGGGATGCCCGAGCTCGATGTCCTCATCCAAGAGCCGTATCGCAAGGGGTGGGAGTTGGATTAGTTTGGGAGTCTTTTTCTCAGGCCGGTCCGACGCGTCAGACATGTCCGACCGGTCCGACCGGTCCGAAGATTGTTCGCTAAGCAGATCGCGTACTTGGCCTCCATGCTCGCGAGTTCCTTGCCGTCGGCGTCCACGAACGAGCAGACCACTTCAACTTTGGCCGCGCGCCCTGAGGCCAATCGCGACTGGATCTCTTTCCAGTTGGGGGATTTGCGAAAAGCTGCGATGGCTTTCAGCGCACCTGTGACAGGCTTGATGAAGCGGATACTGGATTCAGTAATCATGACCTCGGTTGCCAAACTCCGCTTCATACCGGCCGCCGTCACGAGCGACCATCCCGCCAACGCCATGATGGAATATATGCTGCCCGCGAAGGCCGTCCCTTTATCGTTGCGATTGGGATCGAAGGGGGCTTCCAGCGTTATTCGCGAGTCATCGAGGCTGATGACGCGAATGCCCATGGCTTTCGCAATGGGAATGGATGCGCCGATGACGTCATTGATTGCTTCGAGCGTATCGCACATCTGGCGTTCACATGCATGGTAGATTGAGCGCAGAGAAACCAAGCGCTGCATAGTTGAACTTACTCACCGCCCAGCGCCGCCCTTCCACAACACTTCTTATACTTCAATCCACTGCCGCATGGACAAAATGAGTTGCGGCTAATCTTCGCTGTGCCGCGGGAAAGCCCGTCCGCAACAGACCGCGGACGCTCAGCAGATTCCACAGAGCCGCTGCCCAATAACGCGACAGGATCAACATCGTTCCTGCCAAGACCTGCGTGAAGATCGGCTGGCTTTCCAAGGATATAGCGGATAAGTTGAGTGCAAAGAATGGTCTCTTGCTCCCGAGTCAGGCTATCTCCGGGACGCACGTCCTGAGATTGCGCAAACATATCCGCGATGTGCAGGAGACTGCTTAGCCGCCTTCTGCTGACGCCGTAAGCGGCGCCGGTTGAGGCATGGAAGCCGCCACAGGAGAGGATGCGGCCAGCCAGCAGCATTTCGGGCCCGGCCCCTTGGCTAAAGCTGATGTCCGCGATAAAAACGTCGCGGTCCGGGCCATGAAACAGCAAGTCCGTCGTATGGACACCAACGCCGGGCACGGCTTCGCGCGTCTCCCAGATCGAGTAGCGAGAGCGCGAGAACGCTCCCAGCAATTCGATCTCACTTGGCGAAAAACTCGAAGGCGGATTTCGGCAGACACGGTCAATCAATGCTTCATGATGATCCAGGGCGGCATAGATGCCATATTCCATAAGGATGGAAGGCTCATCCACATTGTCAAAAACCAATGTATTGTTTGCGCCCAGCATGCCCAAGGCGCGGGCGGTTTTATGGAAATCGCTTCGCGGGATGAGCTTGCTTAGTTTCGAATTCAGCGCCTTCGATCTTGCCCGGAAGACTTTGTAGTCCTTCAGCACCTGTTGGTAATCGAGCGGCATTGCTGTCCTCACATGAAACCGAAAATGATGAAAAGCATCTGTATTTTGGAATATGCCCGGCTATTCCCCCGTCTTGAGCACGGCCATGAATGCTTCCTGCGGAATCTCGACGTTGCCCATCTGCCTCATGCGCTTCTTGCCGGCTTTCTGCTTTTCCAGCAGCTTGCGTTTGCGGGTGATGTCGCCGCCATAGCACTTGGCCGTTACGTCTTTGCGCAGGGCGCTGACCGTTTCGCGCGCGATGATCTGCCCGCCGAGAGCCGCCTGGATCGCCACGCGGAACAACTGGCGGGGGATAACTTCCTGCAGTTTTTCGCAGACCGCGCGGCCTCGGCTGTAGGCGTGATCCTTGTGGACGATCACCGAAAGCGCGTCCACCACTTCGCCGTTGACCAGGATGTCCAACTTGACCATGGGCGATTCCTGATAGCCGGTCTCCGTGTAGTCGAACGAGGCATAGCCTTGCGAAATGGATTTCAGGCGGTCATAGAAGTCCAGAATCACTTCGCACAGCGGCAGGGTATAGACGAGAATGGCGCGCTTGTCTCCGGCGTATTGCAGGCTCTTCTGGATGCCGCGCCGGTTCTGGCACAGCGCCATGATCCCGCCGATGTATTCCTTGGGCATGAGCATCGTGGCTTCGATGATCGGCTCCTCGATCGTCTTGATCGTCGCCGGATCGGGCCAGTGCGCCGGATTGCTGATTTCCATTTGTTCGCCCGTATTGAGCTGCACGCGGTAGATGACGCTGGGCGCCGTGGTGATCAGGTCCAGATTGTATTCGCGTTCGAGCCGCTCCTGGACGATCTCCATGTGGAGCAGACCGAGGTAACCGCAGCGGAAGCCGAAGCCAAGGGCCTGCGAGGTTTCCGGTTCGGCGAAGAGCGAGCCGTCATTGAGCCGCAGCTTCGCGACTGCGTCTTGAAGGTCTTCCAGATCGTCCGTATCGGTGGGATAAAGACCGGAGAAAACGACGGGATGAATGGGCTTGTAGCCGTGCAGCGCAACCTCGGCGCCGTTTTTCACATGCGTGATCGTATCGCCCACTCGAACCTGCCGGATGTCCTTGATCCCGGTGACGACGTAGCCCACCTCCGCCGCGCCGAGCGTCGGGCACGGCGTCAGGTAAGGAGTGAAGTAACCGCATTCGAGGACTTCGTATTCCGCGCCGCTGGCCATCAGGCGGATGCGGTCGCCTTTTTGGATCTGGCCGTCGCGCACGCGCACGTAGATAACGACGCCGCGATAATTATCGTATTGCGAATCGTAGATCAGCGCGCGCAATTTATCGCTTTCGGCCGTCGGCGCCGGAATGCGCTCGACGATGGCTTCCAGGAGTTCGGCGATGCCTTTGCCTTCTTTGGCGCTGACCAGAAGGGCGTTCGAGGCGTCCAGGCCGATGATCTCCTCGATCTGCTGGCGCGTGCCTTCAACGTCGGCAGCCGGAAGATCAATCTTGTTCAGGACGGGGATGACTTCGAGATTGTGGTCAATGGCCAAATAGACGTTGGCCAGCGTCTGCGCCTCGACGCCCTGCGAAACATCCACGACCAGCAGCGCGCCCTCGCACGCCGCCAGCGAGCGCGAAACCTCATACGTGAAATCCACGTGTCCGGGCGTGTCAATCAGGTTCAGATAATACATCTGCCCGTCTTTGGCTTTGTATTCCAGCCGCACCGATTGCGCCTTGATCGTGATGCCGCGCTCGCGCTCGATGTCCATCGTGTCGAGCACCTGATCGCGCATCTCGCGCTTGGTCATGCGCCCCGTGATCTCGATCAAGCGGTCCGCCAGCGTGGATTTGCCGTGGTCAATATGGGCAATGATCGAAAAATTGCGGATGTTCTTGATGGTTTCCATTAATTCCTGCTCACAAACACAGACCGAACCAAAGAGATTTGAAATTTGAGATCTGAAATTTGAAATTCCAAGTGAGAGACAAATTCTCAATCCAACAGCACAAGAGACTAACCGGCTGAATGGTCGAAAAGCGCCGCGAATGCAGAGCGCGACCACGCAACGGCGCGCCATCTTACCGAAAGGCTTCCCGAAGTCCAAAGGGAAAAGCGGGGTATGGAAAGCGTGATTTAGTGCAGCGGAGCCAAAGCGAAAAGGCAATCTCTGCGGTCCGGTCGCGAGATGAGCTTGTCTTGCTGGAAATCGGACTTGACGCTCGCGCAAATATATGTATAATCATGCGCATGCGTTTCACATGGGATCAACGCAAACGCCAAAAAACTCTTATGAAGCGCGGTTTGGACTTCGCGCATGCGCAGCAGATATTCGACGGGCCGACTTTCACAGTTGAGGATGATCGAGAAGATTATGGGGAACAACGATGGGTGACTATGGGGCTGTTGCGCGAAAAGGTCGTTGTAGTTGTCCATACGGAAACCAAAGGCGAAATCCGAATTATTTCGATGCGAGAGGCAGAGAAAGATGAGCAAATCCAATTCTTCAGAAACCTTTGATGCGAGGGATGAATATCCCAAGTTCACACAGGTGGACTTTGACCGCGCCGCGTTTCGCATTGGGCTCAAACCGGCGCCGCGCAAGCAACGAGTGACAATTCTGTTGGATACCGGCTTGGTGGAATACTTCAAGGCCAAGGCAGGCGGGCGCGGTTATCAGACAATGATCAATGAGACTCTGCGCCACGCGATGGCAAGCGACGATTTGGTGACTCGTCTGCGATATGTAATCCGAGAAGAAATACGTCGTGCGCCCGCGAGTGCGTCACGAAAATCCACAAAGCCGAACGCTCGCGCACACATGAATGTGGCGCAATAAAGTCGCAAAACGCCAGAGGCGCCAAACACGACCGATTGTGCCCGCGAAAGACGGTCCGCTCGTTCAAACCACAGAGGAGAAATATGCTTACACGCAAACGCTATGCCCAGGTGGGATTGGGCGGACGGCATTTCATGTATCGCGAGGCGGTGACGAAGCGGTTTTCCCAATCCAGCGAGATGGTGGGGGTGTGCGATGTCAACGAAGGGCGGTTGAAACTGGCGCTGGAATCGTTGCGCGAAAAGGACAACTTGGCCATTCCAGGATACAAGGCCGAGGACTTCGACCGCATGATCGCAGAGACGCGGCCTGATTGCGTGATCGTCACTTCGATGGACCGCACGCATGACCACTATATCTGCCGCGCGATGGAATTGGGTTGCGACGTCATCACGGAAAAGCCGATGACGATTGACGCGCAGCGCTGTCAGCGCATTCTCGATACGCGCCGCCAAACCGGGTGCTCGCTCCGCGTCACCTTCAACTACCGTTATTCGCCGCCGCGCACGCAGATCAAGGACCTGCTGATGTCGGGCGTGATTGGCGAAATCCAATCGGTGGATTTCCATTGGATGCTCGATACCTCGCACGGCGCGGACTACTATCGCCGCTGGCACCGCCGCAAGGAAAACTCCGGCGGCTTGATGGTCCACAAGGCGACGCACCATTTCGATCTCGTCAACTGGTGGCTGGGCACGGTTCCGGAGAGTGTTTTCGCACGCGGACGGCGCAGCTTTTATCGCCCCGAAACCGCCGAGCGGATGGGCCTCACCCATCGCAGCGAGCGCTGCCACACCTGCCCTGAAGCCGAGCGATGCGCGTTCTGCCTGAAGATGAAGGACAACGAAAGCCTGCGCCAGCTCTATCTCGACTGCGAGCGCTACGACGGCTATTATCGCGATCAATGCGTTTTCAGCGATGCGATTGACATCGAAGATTCCATGAACCTCGTCGTCGCATATCGCAACGGCGCCCTCATGAGCTATTCGCTAAATTCCTTCATGCCGTGGGAAGGCTACATCATCACATTCAACGGCTCGCAGGGGCGCATCGAACATAAATGCGAAGAGTCGGTCTATATCAACGCCGACGGAACAGTTCCCGGCGCCCTCAAGCGCGAGGGGACGTGGACGCGCATATATCCGCATCGCGCGCCCGCCTACTCAACGGACATCTGGCAAGCCGAAGGCGGACACGGCGGCGGTGACGAGCCGTTGGTGGAGGATATTTTCAGTCCCGATCCGGCGAAAGACAAATACCTGCGCGCCGCCGATCATCGCGCCGGCGCATGGTCCATCCTCACGGGCATCGCCGCCAACCACTCCATGCGCGAGAACCGCCCGATCCTGATCTCGGAATTGATTCAAGGACTGGAGCTGCCGGACTATCCATAAGGATAGGAGACGGGGCGCCTACTATTGTTCTTTCAATTTTGGCGCCCATTATTTTTTTGCTGCGGCAAATTCCTGAACCGCCTGCGCCAGGCGCTCGATGTCGTGCGGCTTCAGGCCCTCATAGACGGGAAGGTATAGAGCGCGCGTGAAGGTTTTGCGCGCGTCAGGGCAGGTTATATGGGAGCGGTCGGCGGGAGGCTCGACGACGTACATGCTCGAAGTGCCGCGCGAGGCGTCGAATCCCCTGGACCATAAATATCGCATCAAATCATCCGGCGTATCGTGTTCGATGGGAAAGACCCAATGGGTGTGGAACGAAGCCTCGGCGCCGGGCCGCTCAATCTTTGGCATCAGACGGATGGCAATCTGGGCCAGCCTCATGCGGTCGGCAACCCGTTCCTGCTTATAGCGCAGAAGGCGGCGGCGCAGCAGAGCGAGAAGCGGATAGGACGGCTGCCGGCGAATCTTCTCGAAAAATCCTTCTCCGGCAAATCCGCGCACGCTCGAATTGATGATGCGGTCGTGGCTGGCGCCGAGAATACGGCACGCCAGAATAAACAGCGAAAAGATCGCGCGGTTGCCAAGCAATACGAGAAAAAAATATTTCGACAAACGTTTGAGAAAATAGGCGGAGGTTTGCAGCGGCCATGCGGATTGACAGGCGCGAACGCGGTCTCGAAGCGAAGAATCCTTGAAACGCAGAATGCCTCCGCCCAGCGCGGTCGCCGTTTTGATCGCCCCGAAACTGAACATGGAAACGTCGCTCCCGGGATGGCCCCGGTATTCGCCGGCGTCATAAGCCTGCGCGCAGTCTTCGAAGACAAGCAGCCCATGCCGCCGCGCCACTTCCACGATCGGGTCCATCGGCATCCGGCTGCCGAAGAGATGCGCCGCAAGGATCGCTTTCGTTTTGGGCGTGACGGCCGCGGAAAGCGCTTCGGCGTTGACCGAAAGCCGGCGCATTTCCAGCTCCACGGGTACGGGCACGAGACCATGTTCCGCGATGATGCGCGGCATGTCGCGGATCGTGACGCAGGAGACGATCACTTCGCCGCCGCGCGGGAAATCGAGCGCCGTCAGCAGCGCGTCAAAGCCGCTGCGGACCGACAAGCTCACCAGACAGGCGCCGTCCGCCATCCATGTTTTTTCCGCCTCGCGCTGCGTGGCGTCGCGATTCCCCGGCCATAAGCAATGGCCAATGCCGCAGAAGACATCCGTCAAACCTATATCCAGGCGTTTCCTTGGAATCATTCTTATCTCTGATTTTTATGAAGGATTCGATTCCGATTGTTTCAGTTTTTGAATTTTGCGCCAGATGGTGGTCCGATTGACGCCCAGAATGCGGGCAGCCTCGGATTGGTTGCCGCCGCATTCCTCCATCGCGCGGCGCAGAGCGGCCAATGTGACGCGGGTTTTCTTTTTCAGCGGAGATGATGATGATGCGGTGGACGGCGTGGACGGCGTGGACGGGGTGGACGAGGCAGAGCCAGGGGCGCTTTCAGCGAAAGGCGCGCTTAGCGGCGCTTGCGCGGCGCGGGGCGTCTCCGCCATCGAAGCTCCCAAGGCGCCGCCGCCGCCTGCTTGCCTGACTTCAAGGATGTCCGCCGAAAGGTGGTGGGGCGCCAGAAGGTCTTCCCGGCAGAACAGCACCGCCTGTTCCAACGCGTTTTCCAGCTGACGGACGTTGCCGGGCCAGGCGTATGCGCGCAGCAGATCGTACACTTCCGGCGACAGGCGCGGAATCGGGCGCTTGAGGCGCTCGCCCAGCCGCGACACAAAATAATCCGCCAGCAGGATGATGTCATCGCCCCGCTCGCGCAATGGCGGCAATTGGATGCTGATGACATTGAGGCGGTAGAAAAGGTCTTCGCGGAAGGCCCCCGTGCGGACGCGCTGTTTCAGGTCGGCGTTGGTGGCCGTGATCAGGCGCACGTCCACTTTCTGCGGGCGCGTGTCGCCGATGCGTTCGAAGGTCTTGGTTTCGATCACGCGCAGCAGCGTCAATTGCAGCCGGGGCGAGATGTCGCCGATTTCATCCAGGAAGAGCGTGCCGCCGTTGGCCGCTTCGAAGATGCCCTTGTGCGAGGCGATGGCGCCGGTGAAGGCGCCGCGCGTATGGCCGAAGAGCTCGGATTCGAGCAGGCTTTCAGGCATGGCCGCGCAGTTGATTTTCAGAAACGGCTTGTCGGCGCGGCGGCTCTCGAAGTGCAGCGCGGAAGCGGCCAGTTCCTTGCCCGTGCCGCTTTCGCCCATCAGCAGGACCGTCGCCTCGGTGTCGGCGGCCAGTTTGAGGTTGTCATAAAGCGTCTGCATTTGAGGCGAACGCCCGATGAATCCATGATAGCGGTCGCGCTCGCGCAAGACCGATTCCAGGTGCTGCAGCCGCGTTACGTCGCGCAGGCACAGCAACGCGCCGCGCTGCGGCTTATCTGCCGGATGAATCCCCGGCAGCAACACCGGCTCGGCCTGGATGATCAGCGCCTTGCCCGCCAGGGGCGCCGTGTTGGAAGCGGCCAGAAAGCCGGGCACGGACTGTCCCGAGGCAATGGCCACATTGATGGCGTTGCGAACCGGCTCGGGAGGGTTGGGCCAGATTTGCTCGAGCGTGGCGCCGGCGGGAAGCGCGCCGGCGGCGGCAAACAGTTTGCGGGCGAAGCGGTTGATCTCCTGGATGACGCCGGCGGCGTCCACGCAGATCAGTCCTTCGCCGACGGCGTCCAGGACCGCGCCCAGCCGCTCGCGGATGACGCGATTTTCCTCCTCGAGCCGCCGGCGAGCCAGACGCGTCTGCCGCAGCCGCCAGGCCTGCTCCATTTGACCCGTCAAGAGAGCGATTTCTATCGGCTTGGCCAGAAACGCAAAGGCGCCCGATCCGACCGTGTCAACAGCGGCCTTGTGCGAGGAGTCGCCGCTCATGACGATGGCCGTGCAATCCGGATCCACTTCAAAGAGCCATTGCAAAACGTCGCGGCCCGTTTCCTGGCCCAGGTAGTAGTCCACCAGCGCCAGATCGGGCAGACGCGCCTGCGCCACCCGCTTGACGGCCTCGAGGCAATCGGCGACAGCCACTTCATAGCCGGATGCTTTCAACAGAAGGCGGCACGTATCGGCCACGTTCTCGTCATCGTCCACAACCAGGACCAGCGGGCGGCGTTCCGGCGCCGGCGGCGTGAAAGCATGGGAGTCGGGGGATGCAGGATTCTCAGTCAATGCGATAGTGGCTCCCATAGCTTTGGCGGTTTTCCATGGCGGCATAAAGAACCGCCAGGGCGGTTTGAAGCCCGTTACGCAGGCCCAGCATCTCGTCCGTCAGCTGCCCCCGGCGATAAAAATCATCCACTTCGAGCTGCAGCTCGCGCAGGATTCGCCGCGCCCGGCGCATCATGCGGTAGCTGCGCACCAGGCCGGCGTAGTTCCACATCGTGCTCTTGATTGTCATCCAATCCTGGCGGATCAGCGCCGGGTCCACGGCTTCTTTTTCGCGCTGCCAGGGGGCGACCTCCGGAATATAGCATGGCTCGCTGGAAGCGCAATTCTCCGCGATGCGCAAACCGGCCGTATGCCCCCAGACCAATCCCTCGAGCAGCGACGTGCTGGCCAGACGGTTGGCGCCATGCACGCCGGTGCACGAGACTTCGCCCGCCGCCCACAACCGGCCAATCGTGGCGCGCCCCTCCAGGTCCACCGAAACGCCGCCGCAGGCGTAGTGCGCGGCGGGCACGACCGGGATCGGCTGTTTGGTACAGTCAATCCCCACTTCCATGCACTTGCCGTGGATTTGCGGGAAGCGCTTGCGAATCCATGCAGCGGGCTTGTTCGAGATATCGAGATAAACGCACGGCTCGTTTTCGCGCAGCATGATGTCATGAATCGCGCGGGCGACGATGTCGCGCGGCGCCAACGAACCGCGCCGGTGATAGCGCTTCATAAACGCCTGTCCGGTCGCGGTAAGGAGCTCGGCGCCCTCGCCGCGCATGGATTCGGAAATGAGGAAACCGCGCGCATCGCGATGGTAAAGCGCCGTCGGATGGAACTGGATATATTCGAGATTCAGCAAGCGCGCGCCCGCCCGGTAAGCCATTGCCACGCCGTCGCCGCGGGCGCCGGGCGGATTCGTCGTATATTGATAGATGTAACCCAGGCCGCCGGTCGCCAGCACGGTTTCGCGCGCCTTGACCGCGCCGATGCGGCCGGTTTTTTGATCCAGGACGTAGGCGCCGAAACAGGTGGGCGAGGCATAGCGATCCTTGACCGCGCGCGAGTGGTGCGAAAACGTCAGCAGGTCCACGGCGGTGGCGCGCTTCAAAATCCGGATGTTGGGATGCCGCTCGATGGCGCGCGCCATGCAATGCTCGATCGCCTGTCCGGTCCGGTCTTCGGCGTGGATGATCCGCGGAATGGAATGCGCGCCTTCTTCCGTCAGGTCCTCGCTCGCGCCGCGCCGGTCAAAAGGAACCTTCAGCCGCTCGATCAGGATTTCCTTGACCAGCTCGGGGCCTTCCGTGGCCAGGCGCCGGACGGCGGGCTCATGGCAGATGCCGCATCCGGCCTCGATGACATCGTTGACCAGCAAATCCGGCGAATCGCCCTTGCCGCGATAAATAATGCCGCCTTGGGCGCGTTCGGTATTGGACGATTCGATGTTCTCGGCGCGCGTGATGACGGTGACTTGGACGTTGCGGTCCGCCGCTGCCAGCGCCGCCGCGCATCCGGCGATTCCCGATCCGATGACGAGCAGATCAACCGTGTCGTTGCGCACGGGGGGCAATTTTTTAGTGGAAGCCATTGGGCGCCTTTCAGGGCGTGAATGATAAATTGAGCCTAATCCTCCCCAAGTCCGGCTGTCCAGCCAATTGACGAATCCGGCATTTCGCCCTTGACTCCGAAGCGCGAGAAGGCACGATGCGCGGCGGGGTTTGTCGCGTTGGAAGCAGCAACGACAATATGTTGTCAGGCGCCGCGCGATAAGAGCATAGCAGCGGGCGATTCATGCTGTGGCTCATCGTCCTTGAGGTCCCTGATGTCCTTGATGTCCTTGCCCCATTATCTGTTACTAGCTAGCGACCGCATCCATGCCTGAACTCAATTCCCAGCGCCGCTTCGCCGTGATGTACTTTGCGCTCTTCAGCGTGTTCGCCGTCATCACGCCTTACCTGCAAAAAATCCTGCGGCTTCAGGGATTCGACAAAGAGCAGATCGGCTATATCCAGGCCGCGCTGGAGACCGCCGGCATCCTGGCGCCGCCGCTGTGGGGGCGATTGTCGGATTTCGCCCGCCGCCGCCGCCGGCTGATCGCCATCGTGATCGCAGGGGCGTGCGCGAGCTTCTTGTGTCTCGGTCAGCTCTCCGCCGAAGCGCATTCCGCCCTCATGATCGCCATGGGAATGGCCGCCGTATTCGGATTGTTTTACAAAGCCGTCATCCCTCTGACGGACGGCCTGGTGCTGCGATACCTGTCCGAGCATGGCGGAGACTATGGCCGTCCGCGCGCGGCAGGCTCAGTATCGTTCATCCTGACGATCGCGATCATGGAGGCGTTGGGAGTGGCCGGCGAGCATGGGCGCGCGATCATCCTTGTGACGACGCTCGTCTGCACGATTATACACCTGTCCACCATATCCTTGCTGCCGCTGACGCAGAGCGAAAAAGAAGAACGCCATGCCCCCGTCCGCCGCCGCCGCCACTTTGACGCCTCGCTGTTTTTGAGCCGCCCGTTCGTGGCGTTCGCGTCCATCGCTTTTCTCAACAGCTTCGCCATGGCGGGGTACTACGGTTTTTTTACGCTCTTCCTTCAGGAGGAAATCGGTTTCCCCCAGGCGGGATATATCTGGATTCTGGGACCGCTGTCGGAAATTCCCATGATCTTTTTTTCGAGCGCCATCATCCGGCGGATCGGCGCGCGCAACATGCTGGCGCTGGGCGTGGCGGGAACGGTGGTACGATTGACGGGCTTGGCGATTGCGCCGAATCTATGGTGGGTCCTGCCGTTGCAGGCGCTGCACGCGCTGACTTTCGGCGCGTTCCACACCTCTTCGATTCATTTCCTCAATCGGCTGGCGCCGCCGGATATGAAGCAAAGCGCCACCACGCTCTTTTCCGCCCTGGCGCTGGGATGCGCGGCCATCGCGGGAAATGCCATCGGCGGAACGCTGATTGAGCATTGCGGATACCGCGCCATGTATGGCATCTATGGCGGCGTCGCGCTCATCGGCCTCATCGGCCTCTTCACCTTTGTCCGCGAGCCCAAACCTTTAGAGTCACAGATTCACTGACCGAATCTTGCTTAAGGGATGAAAACAATGCGCTCAGAAGCGGCGCCAGCATTTGGGGCGCTAAAAAGAAGGTAGCGAGCCACCTTACTCCAAAAGCTGGCGCCGCACCTGTCTGCGTGAATCTACTCTTCCGGCATAAGAATTTGCAGCGATTTTTCGAGAGCGCAATTTCGAATATGAGTACTGAGTCGCCAAACCAATATAGAGGAAAGGAAAGTTCCATGCTGAAATCCTCGTTGTACCGCTGGGCATTGATTCTGGTCATTGCCGCCACTTCCATGTGGTCATCCGCGCAGGAGAAATCCCAGACTGGGGCCACGTCGCTCCCTTTCGAGGGGATGAAAGTCCTCGGCAAGGTATCGCCGCGCTCCTCGGCCTCGATCAAGGCTTCTCCCCTATCGGTCGGGTTCGAGACGCTCGACCGCAAGATGTTCACGCCCGAGCGCACGTATCCGCATCTGGCGCAGCTCGGCGTCAAGTGGGCGCGGTGCCAGACGGGATGGGCGCGCACGGAAACCGTCAAAGGCCAGTATGACTTCGCCTGGCTCGATTCGGTGGTGGACTCGCTCCTCAAGATGGGGATTCAGCCGTGGTTCAACCTGGGCTATGGCAACCGGCTCTATACGCCCAAGGCGCCGGACGAATCGGCGGTGGGCTGGATTCCGATATTCGATGATGATGCGAAGCAAGCCTGGCTGAAATACGTGCGCGCGATCTCCGAACACTACAAGGATCGGGTGAAATATTGGGAACTCTGGAACGAGCCGAACATCACCAAATTCTGGCAGCCCTCCAAACCTTCGGCGCGCGACTACGTGGAGTTCGTGAAGCTTACGGCGCCCGAGATCAAAAAGCAAATCCCCGACGCCGTGATTATCGGCGGCGCCATGGCGGGCATGCCGACGGATTTCCTCAAGCAATGCCTGGATGGCGGGATTTGCGATTATGTGAATAAAATATCCTATCATCCTTACCGCCCGAATCCCGACGATGCCTCTTATGAAAAATCCCTCAAGGAATGGCGCGCGTTGCTGGAGAAAACCAAGCCCGGCATTGCGCTGTGGCAGGGCGAAAACGGAAGCCCCTCGAAAAAAGGCGGCGCCGGCGCGCTCTCGGATTTGGATTGGGACGAAACCAAGCAGGCCAAGTGGGTCACGCGCCGCATCCTGAGCGACCTGCGCCTCGACGTCGAACTCACGTCCTATTTTCATTGCGTGGATATGATGAACTATAACTGGGGCAAAGGCACGACTGGCAAAGCCAACCTGAAAGGCCTGATCAACGGCACGGACTACACGCCCAAGCCCTCTTTCTTCGCCTACCAATGCCTCTGCGCCCTCTTCGACGCCGAAACCAAAAAAGCGGAGCCGCAAATCCAGATCGAAATCTCGCCCGCGCCAAAGACTGAAACCGCTCCCGCGCCGAACAAAGACGCAACCGATAAAGAACCCCGCTTCATCACCGCCAGCTTCACCCGCAAAGGCCAGCCGCTCTGCATCTATTGGCAATACGGCGACCTGATCAAAGGCTCTGCGCCGCAGAAGGCGAAAATCACCCTCAAGACCGCCCCCAATGCCAAACTAACAGACCCCGTCCTGATTGATCCGCTCGCGTCAACGATCTATCAAGTTGACGCCAAAGATTCCGACGGGACCTGGACGGCGGCGGCTTTACCATTGTTGGATTACCCGTTGATATTGACTACCCGCGCTGCATGCGATGACACGAAATAAGCCTTGGCCAGATTGGGAGTGAAGATGAGCATCGTCAGATTGGAATTTTATAGCATTTCAGCCGTCTTCCACCCTTCTCGATAATCGCAGCGCAAGAATCGCTCAGCTTCGGGATGGCCAGGAAATTTCATTTGCGCAGCATCATAAATCAATTTGACGCCAGGCACGCGGGTCGCGACCGTTCCCAGCAAGACCGCTTCAGCCATTCTGCCACTAAAGGCGAAGTCCGAAACAGCTGTCTGGCCAGAAAAGCATGCGTTCACGAAGTCTGTATAATGGTCTGACGGCGGTAGCTTTGGACGTTTATAGGATTTGAATTTTTCAGTTGGCAATGCTTTCAATCCTTCAGCCGCATTCAATATAGCCCCTTCAGTTCCGATAATTAGCTGGTAGAATTTGTCGACGCCTGCAATCTTCTTCGCTTCATCGTCTGGCGTAAATTCGCCATCATACCACGCAACCATTACAGAACCTAGCGTGAATCTTGTCGCTGGCATTATCCACTGAACGCAATTGCTCTGAGGCCATACATCAGCGCGCCGTGCTGGCGAGTCCACCCATGACTGCTGCGGTTTTGCTTCAATGCGAATAGGAAGGCCCAACCCCAAGCTTTTCCATGAAATATTAAAGCGGTGACAACAAAGATCGCCCACACAACCTGTCCCAAAATCTAGCCAGCTTCTCCAAGCGCAGGAGTCAGGGTCAGACCTTGAATTCTGTACTTCTGATTTGATTTTCTTAGCGTATCGTCTTTCACCACCAGTCAAATGCATGCGATTATCTTGCCTCCTGCCGACGCATAAATGCCACAAAAATATTGGCCGACCGCGTGTTGTTTCCTGCCTGTCGTGATGCGCGCCAATTCCACTGCCGCCGCTTTCTCCTCGCTCGCCGATAGGCCATACCGCGTCAGAAGCGCTGAATCAATGCCAAGGTATTTTCAATTTTCCCAATAAAAGCAATTGCGCAGGACTCACAAAAGCCAAGCTAATCCGCTTGACTCTATCCACTCATCAAAGCCAAGCTATGCAGGAAATGCATTGATATGCGAAAGGAAGCCGCCATGGAGACACGTGGCAGAACTATCCGCTCGCAGGAAACGGCGTGCGCGTTCGCGTGTGTCTGGAGTTTGGGCATTCTTTCCCCGAAGGGGAACCACAATCATAGCCGTGGGTGAAGCGAAGCGAACCCACGGTGGCGACACAAGGAATTATCGGTCCCTGAAGGGGGCCAACGTCGTCACGGAGGCAATCCCGATGAAGCGCGCAAACGAAATGCAGTCATCTGTCCGATCCGTGTTGGCCCCCTCCGGGGACCTGTTTTCGCACTCGTCGTTTCCGTGGGTTCGCTTCGCTTCACCCACGGCTATGATAGTTCACCCCCTACAGGGGATTCAAACGTCCAAACTCCAGGCGCGCGCGTTCGCGAGCTACGCGTCGTCGTGGCGCATAGCGGCGACGTTGGCCATAATGGGGACGTTGGCCATAGCGCTGGCGATGAACCTGTCGGCGGATATCCGCGTCGCGCCGGCGGCTGACAAAGGCGCTGCTCCATTCGTTTGCGATTTCAAGGAAGACGCCTTCGGTTCGCTGCCCAAGGGCTGGCGGATTGACGCCACGAGTCCCACGGGGGCGCTGGCCGAATGGAAAGTGGCCGAAGCCGCGTCCTTGAAAGACAGCGTCAGCGCCAAGGCTTTGACCATCACGAAGATCAACGACACGAGCAATGGCGTGTACAATTTATGTTTCAGCCCTGTCGCGGACTTCAAGGACGGGCGGATCGAAGTGAGGATCAAAGCCCTCAGCGGCACGCAGGATCAGGGAGGCGGGCTGATGTGGCGGGCCAAAGACGCCCGGAACTACTACGTTGCGCGCTATAACCCCCTGGAAAAAAATCTACGGCTTTATTGCGTCAAGGAAGGCGTGCGCAAAATGCTCACCGACGTCAAAGATCTGGAGATTGGCGCCGGGCAGTGGTTCACCATGAAAATCGAGCACGCCGGCGACAGCATCAAGTGCAGCCTCGACGGCAAAGAACTGATTTCAACAACGGACGCCACTTTTGCGGAGGCCGGAAGCGTGGGGCTTTGGACCAAAGCCGACGCCGCCAGCGCTTTCACCGGATTGAAGGTTGAGAGGAAATAGGTTTCGAAGAATGATTTCCTTTGGGAGGAATTATTAAGGTCACCACAGAGACACCGAGGCACAGAGAAATTCGATTATCATAGTACATAAACCAATTCAAGAAAGGATCAATTCCAATGTTTGGATGTACGCGCGCGTTACTGCCGGTCCTCGCCGTTGTTCTGTTTCTGGCGGGCGTTCAACCTTTTGCCGCCGCGCAAACGCAGGCGACGGGTGCAAGCGGGTTCAATGTGGTCGTGTCGCTTTCCGTGAAAGATGTAATGGACAAAGTAGCCGCCAATCCTGAATGGAATAAAAACTTGCAGGCCGCGATCGCCCAAGGCGGGCCTGAAAAGCAGGCGGCGCTCAATATGCTCAAGGAGAAAGGCGGATTCGATTTATTCAAAGATATTGATAGTCTCATCATTGGTTTGGATATATCCGAGTTGGGCAAAAAGATGCCGGTTTTTGTGTTGATCATCAACGGACGCTTCGACGCCGCGAAATTGATTCCCATTCTCACGGATATGCTCAAGCCGCAGGGCACCGCGGTCACCAAGCTGGCGGATCACAATGGAATCGCGGTCTATTCAATAAAAAAAGAACAGAGCAGCGATGGCGCTCTGCTGGCGTTTGTGGGGCAATCCCTCCTGATCAGCGACAATGAAGCCGCGTTGCACAAAACCATTGACTCGGTCAAAAGCGGAACTTCCATGCTGGCGGGCGACGCGACCATGGCGGCGCTGGCCGGCCAGACCAATCAAAACGCCACGTTCTGGGCGTTCGGCCAAATCCCGGACATCCTGACCAAAGCCAAAGCGGGCGCGCCTGCCGGAGGCGCCAATCCCGGCGGCGGCGGCGCGCCCGGCGGCGGCCCGATGGCGGGTTTTGGGCCGGATTCGATCAAAGCCTTTGCCGCCTCCATAGACGCCAAGCAAGGACTTGACCTGAACGTCAAACTCGCCTGCAAAGACGCCGCAACGGCGCTCAATCTCAAAAACATGTTCGACATGGGGCGCGGATGGGCGGGGATGCAGCTCTCGCAGCCGGATAGCGGCCTGTCAAAAGATAGCGCGGCCACGATCAATCAAGCGCTTCAAAAAGCGACGTGCAACGCGGCCAACAGCGTCGCAACGCTTGCCCTGAAATTAACCCCGGAAGAATATGCCGCCCTCGAAAAGATCGGGCAGGAGATGGCAAAAGCCGCGGAAGCCAAAGCCGCGCTCAATGCTGGGCCCAATGTAGCGCCCAATGCCGCTCCAGGCGGCGGCGGCGGGATGGGTTTGGGCGCCTTGGGCGGTTTGGGTGACCTAATGGGCAGCCTCGGCGCCCTCGGCGGCGGCGCTCCTCAAGGCGCTCCCGCGGCCCCAAAAGCCGCGCCCGCTCCGGGAGGCGCGCCCACACGCAAGGGCTTGAATTAGGTTGTCGTCTTTATCGCGGATGCTTAAGCAAGCGCGAAACAGAATGCGGTCAAGCCAAGCGCCAGCATTTGGAGTGCGGTTGCTTGCTGCCGCTTTTGCTAGGCCAATCTACTGAAAAATCGAAGCAAAAGCGGCAGCAAGTGCGCCTTGCTTCTGTTATCACGGCTGCTTATGCAATCATGGCTATATTTATGCTCTCGCCGCAGGATTCGTTCGCGCAGGCTGAAAAGCGCATCTATATCGCGCCGGACGACCACACCGATTACATGTGGAGCGGCAATGAAGCGGTTTACCAGCAAGCCTTCCTCGAAATGCTCGATTACTATCTGAAGCAGGCGGACGAGACGGCCGGCGAATCGTCCGCCTATCGCAGCCGCTGGAATTGCGATGGGAGCTTCTGGCTTTGGGTCTATGAAAAAAACCGGACGCCCGAGCAGTTCAAACGCCTGATCGAGCGCATCCGCGACGGCAGCATCTCAGCGCCGATGAATCCGCTGGTCCAGGCGCTGGGCGGCGCGCCCGCCGAGGCGATTTTGCGCGGCATGTATTACGCCGGAAGCCTCGAACGCCGCCACGGCCTCAAATTCGAGATGGCCAACGAAGTCGAGAATCAGACGCTCCCCTGCGGCCTCGCCGCGCTTTGGGCCGGCGCCGGCGCGCGCTACAGTTGGAAAGGCATCTGTGGCTGCGCCTCGCGCACGCCCGCCGCCGGAGACCGCGAACACGACATCTACTGGTGGACCGCTCCCGACGGCAGCCGCCTCCTCATGAAATGGAATTCGCTCTATAGCAAGAACGACAGCCTGGGAGGCTACGCCGAAGCCCGCGATCCCGCCGCTGCGATCCGGTTCGTCGAAAGCAATCCCGCCTTCAAACGCAAGTATCCCTATTCCGTCATCGGCATTTTCGGCAAGGGATGGGACGACCTCAAAACGCTCACCGATGAATTCCCGCGCGTCGCCAAGGCGCAGACCACCGCGAACCGCCAGGTGATCGTCTCGAACATGCTCGATTTCTTCCGCGACTTCGAGGCCACGCACGGCGCCTCGCTCCCATCGCTTTGCTGCTCGTTCGGAAACGAATGGGAACTGCTGAGCGCCTCTCTGGCCGAGGTGACGGCGGACATCAAGCGCTCGACCGAGAAACTGCGCGCAGCCGAAGCGCTCGCTACGCTGGTTGCGCTGAAGCGTCCCGATTTCATGAAGGGCCGCGAGGCCGAGCGCGATCAGGCATGGATGAGCCTGGGGCTTTATTGGGAGCACGACTGGACCGCCGACGGAAAAATCAGCCGCAAGGAACGCGCCGCATGGCAGCGCCGCCAAGCCGCCGCTGTGCGAAAATATGTGGACCGCTTGCACGACGACGCTGCGCGCGCGCTGGCCGCAATGATTCCAGCTTCTGCTGCCTCCGTAGGGCGCCGGTTCTATGCCTTCAATGCTTTGAGCTGGAAGCGCGACGCCGTGGCGGACATCCCGTATGATGGCCCTGGCGGCGAGCAGGTGATTGACCTGACGACAAAACAAGTGGTTCCATCGCAGATCATCGCGCGCGACGAAAAGCGCTTCCTGCGAATCCTCGCGCGCGATGTCCCGGCGGTTGGATACAGGGTTTATGAGATTTTGATTGGAAACGACGGGAGGATTTTCTCCCCGGCGGCGACCACGCGCGACGGCGTTATTAAAAATAGCGCCATACATGCTACCATCGTTGAAAACACCGCGGTGCGCGTCACGGTCTCGCCTCGCGGCAGTATTCTCAGTTTGGTGGATAAGACGCGCTCGAATCGCGAGTTTGTGCGGCAGATCAATGGCCTGTACGCCAACGACCTCGGCGGCGACGACGAGGGAACACTCAAGATTGAAAACGCAGGGCCGGTTTCCGTCACGTTGCTGGCGGAGTCCGCCGCGCCCCTATCCCACCGAACCCGGATCACCCTCGTCCGCGATTCGGGGCGCGTATGGATCGAAAATCAAATCACACAAAATTTCTCCGACGTGCGCGCCTGGGCGTTCGGTTTCAATATCGAATCGCCCGACGTCTGGCATGAAGAAGTCGGCGCCGTGATTCGCGCGCGGCTGCTTGCGGACGGAGGCCACTATAGCCCCCGCCAGGCGCGCTACGATTGGCTCACGCTCAATCATTATGCCGATATGAGCGGCGGGAAAAGAAGCAAAATAGGCAGAGCGGACCAGGCGAGTAGAACCGGCCAGGCAGGCGGTACGGGCGAGGCGGGCGTGACACTTTCCAACACCGATTGCGCGTTCATGCGGCTGGGCGCGAGCGACGTGACGCGCCTCGACACCGCGACGCCGCAGATTTCCGCGTTGATTGGCGGACAGGTGGATGGCCGCAATCTGGGCATCCGAGATCAGGACGGCGATTCGCTGTTCACCCAGCGTTTCGCCCTCGAAACACACGGCGCCTATGACCCGGTGGCGGCGATGCGCTTTGCCTTGGAGCATCAGAATCCGTTCGTATGCGAATGGCTCGCAACCGCACCCACCAACGCCGTCAGCGCGGGCAGTGCGGGCGACATAAAGCCCCAGCCGAATTCAAGCGACGCGAAGAATCGGACGGATCCGATGAATCAGGCGGATCCAATTAACCAGGCGGATGTGAAGAATCAGGCGGATGCGAAGAATCCGGCGAATCCGAACACCGCAAAATATCCCGAGACATCATTCTCGCTCTTGGCGATCTCGGATCCCAATATGCTTCTCTGGGCGCTCAAACCCGCGGAAGATGGAACACAAGCGGATGTCGCAATCCGCGTTTGGAACGTCTCGCATCATCCAACCTCCTCCACCTTGTCCAGCCCCTCCGCTCCCATAGCCCGCGCCCATCGCGCCACACATCTTGAAATCCTCATCAGCGAAACCGCGATCCAAAACGGCGCGCTTCCCTTTTCCGCCGCCGCGCAGCAGATGCAAACCTTCCTTGTCTCTTTCAGGTAACAGTTCAATAGAGCGGATCAATGCTGCCCCAAATATTAAGACAATCCCTGATGCGATGAACGGCAGCCATTTTAGCCGGCTTCAGCCGGCTCTTCCTTGCACCCTGCTTCAGCAGGGGTGTCGCAGGTAGCATCAAACCCGTAGCGCGCTTTAGCGCGGCTTCTCGACTGGTTTTAGCAAAACGCAAAGGCTGTAGGATTTGCCGCTGAAGCATGTCGAGAAGCCGCGCTGAAGCGCGCTTGTGAACTAGCGCCTCCGCCTTCACCCCGCCTAAAGGCGGGTGCAAAGAAGAGCATGCTAAAGCAGGCTAAAAATGACCGGAAGACAGCTCATATGCATATTCATTCGGAATATGCATGGGACTGGATAAGCGATTTATTTCGGCAGGAAGATTGACCGCCGCTCGGCGAAGATTCGCTGGGCTTCTTCGTAGTCGTCGTGGCGGCCGATGTCCAGCCATTCGCCTTCATGAAAATGAGTGGCGATGACGCGCTCGGACATCATGGCGTGGATCAGGGCGGGAAAATCGAAGTACCGGCCTGCGGGGATGTAGTCGAGCGCGATGCGATTGAACACATAAGCGCCCATGCTGACGGTGTATGGGATCGAAGGCTTTTCGATGTAGCCGCTGACCCTGCCGTTCGCGTCCGTTTCGATGACGCCGAAGTCAATCTTCACCTCGCGGCGGTGACAGGCGATGGTCACATCGGCGCCGCTTTCGCGATGGCGGCGAATCAGGTCGCCGTAGTTGAGCGTGGTCAGCAAGTCGCCGTTCATGACCAGAAACGTCTCCGGCAAGTCCGGAATATTGCGCAGCGGGCCTGCGGTGCCGAGCGGCTGGTCTTCGCGCGAATAGTCAATCCGCAATCCGAATCGCGCGCCGTCGCCCAGGAAAGCGATCATCAATTCCGCCAGATGCCCGACGGCCATCGTAACGCGCTGGATTCCCTGCGCGGCCAGCTGGCGCACGACGATCTCGATGATGGGCATGTCATCCAGCGGCATGAGCGGCTTGGGGAAGGCCACGGTATAAGGATACAGACGCGTCCACATGCCGCCAGCCAGGATGACCGCCCGCATGATTTCCGCGCCTTGGTCTTGCGGCGTATTGTGCGGCATCGCGTGAAAGCTCCAACTGAATTTCGAGCGGTTTTGATGGATATTCCAGCGCAAATCAAGCAGAAAAAAAGGAATTGCTCTTTCGCGCGTTTCCATCAATCATCGAACCGCTCTTTTTTGAGGACCGCTGTTGATGAAAAGGTTCCCTATGCGATGCTTATCTCAAAATTATTCCGAGGCGAGGTAATGGCAATGAAAAATGAACGCCGGAGTTCCGTGCAATTCCATGAGACTGATTTGGCGTGCGCGATCCACGCGATCCGCTCAACGCTGCCATTGATGGCTCTCTTGTTCGGCGTGATCGCAGCGGGCGCGCCGGCCTGGTCTCAGGACGCCGCCAACGCGCTCGCGCCGAAGGTCCTCTTTGATGCATCCGCCGCCGGCGCGGAAAAACTGATTCCGCTGGATGGCGCCACCGCCGACGAACTGTCCGTGAAGATCGAATCCAATGG
>JAPLSP010000069.1 GCA_026398575.1 Candidatus Sumerlaeota bacterium
CAGAGCCGGTTATTCCGCTTTTTCCATTTCCTCCCATGCCTTCGAAAACTCAAACGATGATCACGTTCATGCTGATTCCAAGTTACGACTGTGCACTCAGGATGAGCACCGCTTTTCACCCACTAATTCCTCAAGGGAACCGAAGAAAGATACTATCGCATGGACATGCATCTGAAAAACAAGACCGCGCTGGTGACCGGAGGGGCGCGCGGGTTGGGACGGGCCATCTGCCTGGCCCTGGCCGAAGAAGGCGCCAGCGTGGCGATCAACTATTTGCGCACCGACGCGCGCGAACTGGCGCGCCGGATTCAGGGCGATTATGGTGTGAAGGCTGTGGCCGTGCAGGGCGATCTGTCGAAAGCCGGGGCCGTGCAGAGAATCTTTGACGAAGCCGAAGCGGCGCTCGGAGCGCTGGATATTCTGATCAACAACGCGGGAACCTGGCCGACGGCTTTTGTAAAAGACATGACGGATGAGCAGTGGCAAAGCGCGCTGGCGGTGAACCTGACGGCGCCGTTCCTGACCTGCCGCGAGGCCGTCCGGCGATGGATCGCCGCGGGACGGGCCGGCAGAATCATCAACATCACGTCACAGGCGGCACATCATGGCGCCACCTCCGGCCACGCCCACTACGCCGCCGCAAAAGCCGCTCTGGGAAATTTCACAAACTCGCTGGCGCGCGAAGTGGCCGCGCACAATATCCACGTCAACGCCGTCGCGCCGGGATTCATGGATACCGACATGGTCGGGGAAGCGGTCAGGAAGGACATTCAGCGATACCTGGACCGCATCCCCCTGCGCCGCATGGCCACCCCAGCCGAGATCGCCAACGCCGTGGTCTTTCTGGCCTCCGACCGCGCCAGCTACATGACCGGCGCCACGATGGACGTGAATGGTGGGATGCTCATGCGGTAAGGGGAAGGGGTCGGGGGTCAGGGGTCAGGGGTTAGGGGTCAGGGGGCAGGGGGGCGGTCCGTGTTGGTCCGTGCCAGTCCGTGCCAGTCCGTGCCAGTCCGTGTCATCCCAAGCGCCAAGGACACTTACAATGCTCACCATACTGAAAAAAATCCTGGACAGCGCCCGCGCCGGACACTACGCCGTGCCTGCGTTCGATTGCGTTGAAGACGTGATGATCCGCAGCATCCTCGACACCTGTCAGGCCAAGCGCTGCCCGGCGATCCTGATGGGATTGCTCGGCGGCGGCCTGGAGGAAAAAGGCTGGGCGTTCATCCCCGGACTGGTGCGCGCGGTGGCGGATCAGTATGACATCCCCGTCGCGCTGCACCTGGATCATGCCGTCGAATTGGACGCGATCAAGCGCGCGGTGGATGGCGGTTTTACCTCGGTGATGATTGATGGCTCGCGATTCCCCTTCGAGAAAAACGCCGAGATCACGAAGGCCGCCGTGGACATCGCGCATCCGCATGGAATCTCGGTAGAGGCTGAACTCGGCTACGTCGGCGGAATGAACCTCGAAGCCACCGCCGGCTTCGAATCGGTCCTGACCGAGCCCGGTGAAGTGGCCCGATTCATCGAATGGACGGACGTGGATGCGCTGGCGGTTTCCATCGGTACGGCGCATGGCGTCTATCAGTCGCTGCCAAATTTGAATATCGAGCGGCTGAAGGTTCTGAACGCCGCCAGCCGCGTGCCGTTGGTCCTGCACGGCGGATCGGGTACGCCCGACGATCAGATTCGCGAAGCCGTGCGCCACGGCATCTGCAAGCTGAACATCTTCGCCGACCTGCGCATCGCGATGGCCAACGGACTAAAGATGTCAGCCGCATCGCTAAAACGCGAAGATCCGCTGCCATCAGAGTTGTTCGCCCCCATCCGCCAAGAGATGGCCAAGGTAATCGCAGCAAAAATTGATCTCCTAAACGCCGCAGGCCAAGCCTGAGCCTTCTCAGCATCATCTAAATCCCATAGCTCCCATAACTCCCATAACTCCCATCCCCCTCCCCAGAGAAAACTCTCAAAGGCCTCCCAAAATGAAACTTCTCGCCATCAGCGATACATACATTCCCGCTCATTACATGAGCGAAGGCCTGAAGGACCTGGCGCCATTGGGCATCGAAGTAAGCGTCCGCCACTGGGGACATCCCACGCTGGTGGGCCTTCAGGAAGCAAACCTGCTCATCGAACAGGGCGGCCCGGAAGCGGTTGCCCTTCCTCCGGAGGTGGCGGATAATGTGGCGGACTTCGACATTCTGGTCATTCAGTTCGCTCCCGTCAGCCGCCGCTTCATCGAATCCGCCAAACGCCTGAAAGTAATCGCCGTCCTGCGCGGCGGAACGGAAAACGTGGACGTCGCCTTTGCCACCGCGCGCGGAATCGCCGTGCTCAACACGCCAGGGCGTCTGGCGCGCGCCGTGGCGGAATGCACGATGGGATTGATCCTGACGGAAATCCGCAACCTGGCGCGCGCACACGCCCGCCTTGTTCAAGGCCGCTGGGAGCGCGCATTTCCCAACAGCGTCGAAATCCCTGAATTGCTTGGCAAGACGGCCGGCCTTGTCGGTTATGGCGCCGTCGCGCAACTGGTCGCGCATTATCTGCAAGCCTTCGGCGCGCGTATCATCGCGTATGATCCCTACTTCAAAGGCGATCCCGCGCCGGCAAAACTGGCGGACCTGGAAACGCTGCTGCGCGAATCGGACATCGTCTCGCTGCACGCCCGCCTGACCAAGGAAACCGAGCGTATGATCGGCGCAGCCCAGTTCGCGATGATGAAGCCCAGCGCCGTCCTCGTGAATACCGCGCGCAGTGGATTGGTGGATGAGGCCGCGCTTGTGCAAGCATTGCAGGATCGCCGCATCATGGGCGCCGCGCTGGACGTCTTCGACGTCGAGCCGCTGCCGCCCGACCATCCGCTGCTGAAGCTCGATAACGTCACGCTAACCCCACACATGGCCGGCAGCACAGTGGACGGCTTCCGCAACAGCCCGCGCCTGATGGCGGGACATCTGGCGCGGATGCTGCGCGGCGAAAAAAATCTTCCGATCATCAACGGCGTTACGCCAAGGTTATAGATACACTTTCTGCGGAGAGCGCGCCATGCGACAGCGATCAATCCCCAAATGGATTCAAACAGCGGCCGGTTTGGCGATTGGAATCGCTTTCGTTGTCTTGATCACCTACGTCATAAATAAAGGCGCGAGCTCCAGGCGCCGCCCGTCCCCGAACGCGCCAGCGTCAGTATCGGCGCTTGCGCCCGAACCAGCCCCAGCATCAGTGCCGGCCTCAGCATCAGCGCCGCAACCTCCTGCAAGCGCCCCAGATAAAAATCCGTTTCTCGAAGGCGTCGTCCGCGATCGCGAAACGGGCCTCCCCATCAAGGACGCCCGCATTTGCCGCTCTCTGGGGATGTTCCGGTTTGTGGATGAAATCCCTCCGATCATCACTGATCGCGAAGGCCGCTGGCGGTTGAACGATCTGCCGCCCGGACAGGTCAATGTCGTCGTCGCCGCCGAAGGCTATGCGCCGCTCCTTGCGGCGGCCTATGTGACCACCGGTCCGGCCAACTCATGCAATACCGAGCTCGAACCCGGCGGAACCATTAATGTAATCGTCACGGACGAAACCAGCGCGCCCCTTCTCGCGGCAAACGTCGGCTGCAACATGCGCGGCAATCTCGCCAGCGCCCTTTTTTTCAGCCAGCAGACCGACAGCGACGGGCGCGCGACGTTCGAGAACGTCAGCATTCTTGAGCCGCCCGCAATTTCAGTCGAGAAGACAGGATACGTCAAGAACTCGCTCTTCGGTCAGGTCGTCAGTTTTCCCAAAGGTTCGCGGATTATGGATATGAAGGTTGCCTTGCGCCAGGCCAAATTGTCTCCGGTCAAACCTCTCACTTTCACAGGCCGCGTGACCAATGCCGCGGGGGCTGCCGTTGCGGACGCCAGCGTTTTTTGGAGCTGGCTGGATTCTCAGAGGCAATATCCCAAAGCACAATCGAACTCCGACGGAACCTACCGGTTCGAATTGGCGATTGAATATTCAAAAGATGGCGCCACGTCGCTTCCGGTTAAAAAAGCCGGTTACTATCTGGCCGCCTTCAAGCCGGGCTATGCGCCGGCCATCTCCCACCAGGACCCGGGCGCAATCACCGAGGCGCCCAAAGAAGTGAATTTTGAATTGTCTCCCGCGCACTGGCTTGGAGGCGTAGTCGTCAATTCGCAGGGCGAGCCGATTGCCGGAATAAAAATCGAGCCGCGCTTTGAGGAATTCACTGAATCCGCCAATGTCTGGCGCAATCGGATCGGGAAATCCAATGCCGTCACGGACGAAGCAGGCCGATTCCGATTCGATGATCTGCCCGACCAGCGTATGACCTTCAATCTTTCCGGAAAAAACATGACTGCGTTGATGTTCAAGCGTCTGCTGATGGATCAGGAAACACGCATTGTCATGAGCGAGGGCGGCGTTATCAAAGGCGTTGTCACTGATGCCCAAACCAAGTCGCCGATTTCTTCCTTCCAGGTGAAAGTTTCGTGGCATCGGGGTTCGAGCGATGTGAACGACAAGCCCTTCAGTTTTCAATCGCCGGATGGATCCTTCACCTTGGGCGGACTGAACGAGGGCACGGACTATACGGCGATGGCTCATGCGCCTGGATATGTTCCTTGTCTCATATCCAGCATGAAGGCCGCGAACCAGGCGCTCGCTCAGCCTGCCACTTTCGAATTGACCAGGGGACGCGAGGTCAAAGGCGTCATCATCAACCAGACCACGCAGCAGCCGATAAATGGCGCTGAAGTCATCCTGCGGCAGGCTAAAGCCTCCCGTGGCCTGCCCATGGGTTTGAGTTTCAGTCTCAGCATCCCGTACCTGAAAACGACCACAGGCGATGACGGCGCTTTTGCGCTGCGTGAAGCCTCCGAACCCAGCCCGTTGGTGGCGGCCGCAAAAGGCTGCGGATTCCTATCCGTCATGCCCGACGAGCGCGATCAATATGGCGGCGCTTCCTCATTGACTCTCGTTCTAAAGCCGGAGAGCGCGTTTACCGGCGTTGTCCGTTATCAAGGCGTTCCTGTTCCAAGGGCGTGGGTGATCATGGAGCAACGCGCCTCCAGAAAATATGCGTTGAGGGATCTGTTATGGCTTGGCGCATCGCAATGGGCCAAGTATGACACCCGTACGGACGATCAAGGACGCTTCCAGTTTGAAGGCTATCCAGCGGGCGAGTATCAGATAAAGGCCATTGTGAAATTCGGTCAGACCCAAACGGAAATGAGCGTGCCGTTCACCTTGCAGCAGGGGGAACGAAAAACGGTGGATATTGAGCTAAAGCCATAATATCCCTGTCGGTGATTCAAAGGCGCCATGCGATATAAGGATATGTCTCAAGTGGGAAGAAAAGCCCCGCTGAAGATTTGAATAGCAATGGGTCAGTCAGACGCGTCAGACCCGTCGGACGCGTCGGACCAGGCAGATTAAAAATTTTGAAAAGGGAGAGCCTATAATGAAAAGCGTATTCATCGCTCCAAGAAGGTATGTGCAGGGCAAAGGCGTTTTGCGGGAGGCTGGCGCGCTGCTGAAGGCGATCGGCAAAAAACCGCTGTTGCTGTGGGACGCGCGCGTCAAAGCAATCGTCGGTGAGACCATCCTGACGAGTCTCAAGGAAGCCGGCCTCGCATTCGTGGATGTGGACTTCAAGGGCGACTCGACCAAGGCCGAGGCCGCGCGCGTTGCGGAGATCGCCCGCAGGGAGAAAGCCGATGCAGCCGTCGGCATTGGCGGCGGCAAGACGCTCGACACCATCGCCTCGAACGACTCGCCCACCAGCTCCTTCACCGTCTGGTACGACGAGCAGGGCAATTGCATGGGCTTCGAGTCGTGGGGCGTCAATCCCGACTTGGTGCTCGTGGATTCGCAGGTGATCGCGAACGCCCCGGCGCGCGCCTTCGTGGCCGGCATGGGCGACGCCCTGGCCACCTGGCTCGAAGCCGAAGCCTGCCACAAAGCGCGCGGAGGCAATCTGGCCGGCGGGCAGCCCACGATGGCGGCGCTGGCCATCGCGCGCCTGTGCAACGACGTGCTCCTCGAGTTCGGCATCGCCGCCAAACGCGACGTCGAGCGCAAGATCGTCACGCCCGCCGTCGAAAAATGCGTCGAGGCCAACGTCCTGCTCTCGGGCCTGGGCTTCGAGAGCGGCGGCGTCTCGACGGCGCACATGATCGCCAATTGCCTGCCGTCGTTCCCCGAATGCCATGGCCTGATGCATGGCGAGGAAGTAGGATTTGGCCTGATCAGTCAGCTCTGCCTCGATGAAGACATGACCGTCGAGCGGCGCAACCGGATTGTGGATTTTGAAATCGCCGTCGGCCTGCCCGTGACGTTTGCGGACTTGCGCCTCGAGGGCATTGGGCGCGAGCGCCTGCAAAAAATCGGCGACATTTGCGGCAGCAAGGGTTCCCTCTGCGAGAACCACCCGTTCACTGTCACCGCCGACATGGTCGTGGATGCGATGATCGCCGCCGACGCTCTGGGCCGCGAGCGCAAGAAAGCCTTGTTGATATGATACCAATAATGAATCTGAAAATGCTGATCCCTTTTATCGTCCCTTTTGCGGCAGCAGGCGCCTTCGCCTCCGAAACAACGGCAAGTTTCCGCGTCCAGCTGGACGTCATCAGCGACGGCTACGACGGCAAAACCTGCTGGTTTCATCCGCACGCCGGCGCCATTCCCGGCCCCGAGGGCGCTATCGTCCTGACCATGCAGAAATTGGCGCTGGCGCACAGCGACTCGTTTCAGCCGGTCTGCTCGCAGTTCACGCGCGACATGGGCCGGTCGTGGTCGCCGATCATCGTCCATGCGCAGACGCTGGGCCGGCGGCCGCTGCCGCAAGAAAGCGAAGAGGGCATTTGCGACTTCATGCCGAAGTGGCATGTTCGATCCGGCGCGCTGCTCGGCACAGGGCATACCGTGCGCTACAAGAAAGACCTTCTCATCCCCAACAGCCCGCGCGCAGCGGTCTGGGCGGTTTACAATCCGAAGACGGACGCCTGGACGTCATGGACGGCGCTGGAAATGCCCAAGGAGGATAAATTCTGGAACACCGGCGCCGGTTGCACGCAACGGGTGGACTTGGAGAGCGGCGACGTGCTGTTGCCGATTTATTTCAAAAGCCGGCAGGCCAAAGCGTATGCGTCAACCGTTCTGCGATGCGCGTTTGACGGCCAACGGCTCACATACATCGAGCACGGCAGCGAGATGACGGTGGACATTGACCGCGGCCTTTATGAGCCGTCGCTGACAAAGTTCGGCGGGCGATTTTTCCTTACCATGCGCAATGACCGCGCGGCTTACATCGCCGTGAGCCAGGATGGATTGCATTTCGGGAAACCGCGCCCGTGGACGTTCGACGACGGCGCGGACCTTGGCAGCTACAACACGCAGGCGCACTGGGTCACGCACAGCGACGGGCTGTTCCTCGTCTATACCCGCCGCGGCGCGAATAATGACAACGTCTTCCGCCATCGCGCGCCCCTGTTCATGGCGCAGATAGACCCGGACCGGCTCGTCGTGCGGCGCGCCACCGAGCGCGAGCTTGTCCCGAACAAGGGCGCCCAACTCGGCAATTTCGGCGTGGTGGACGTGAGTCCGAACGAGACGTGGGTAACGACGTCGGAAGGCATGCAACCGGTCGAAGTGAAGAAATATGGCTCGAATGGCCGCGTGTACGCCGCGCGCATCCTCTGGGACAAGCCGAACCTGGAGTGGAATCGCCATTGATTCCGGCATCACGCCTGCAAGCCGCGCGCGCGAGGCAGCCAATCTCAGGATTTTGAACTCAAGGAATCCGCCGTTTTTTCGATGTGAGGGTAATGCGTTTTGAAGCATTCAGGGCAGATGCCATGCGAAAACTTGGCGCCGGAATGCTTTTCGATATATCCCTCGATCCGTTGCCAGCTGGCTTTATCGGTCCGGATTTTATGGCAATACATGCAGATGGGCAACAAGCCTTGAAGGGTTTGAAGGTGCGTCAGGGCTTCTTCAAGGTCTTTGACCTTTTGCGCCAGGGCCGATTGCAGCTCAATGACGCGCTGTCCCACGCGAATGCGCGCCCGCAGCTCGTCGCGGTCGAAGGGCTTGGTGACATAATCGTTCGCGCCCGCCTCGAGTCCGTGGACAATGTCTTTTTTCTGATTCAAGGCTGTCAGGAGGATGATATAATAAGCCTCGCCCGATTCCTGTTCGCGGATTTTGCGGCATACCTCGACGCCGTCCATGCCGGGCATCATCCAATCGAGGATGATCAGCCGCGGCGCATCGGGCTGCTGGCAGGCCGCCCAGGCTTCGTTCCCATCGCAGGCAACGATAACCCCATAACCCCACCTTTTCAGCAAGGTTGAAATCACCAGCCGCGACCCATCGTCGTCATCCGCAATTAAAATCCGCATTCAATCCCCCCATATTGGGAGCGCCGGCATCTCTGCCGGCGATAGGCGATAAGCAAATACAAAAGCATCGCCGGCATCTTCGGCGACGAAATGCCGCTTTGCAAATGAATAAGCAGCGCCGGCAGGGACACGCCGGCAGAGATGCCGGCGCTCCCAGTGGCGCTCCCAGTGGATTGGGATTGCCAAGAAGGGGTTCGATGGGATGATATTGCGGCGTTCATCATGATAAAGGAGGGTATTGCGCTATGAGGCGACAGAGCGGAGGATTATTGCCGGTAATATTTGCGGCGGGTATTTGCGGCATGATGTTTGCGGCGCCTGAGATGCTTGCGGCAGCAGAGAACGATGCGCGCGAAGTATTGACGGCCGTTCATCATCAGCCTTGGCTGGACGGGCGCGTCACTCGCGCGAAAGACTGCAACACGACTCAATCCTTTGCGGCGCCCGATTCGCTCGGGACGTGGGAAAAGCGCAAAGCCTGGCTGCATCGCATGATCCTTGTCGCCAACGGGCTGTGGCCCCTGCCCGCGAAAACGCCGCTCGATGCGGAAGTCTTCGACAAGAAAACGCATCCGGATTACACGGTCGAGAAGGTTCTCGTGCGGACTTTTCCGGGGTTTTATCTGACCGGCAATTTATACCGCCCCATCGCGGCTGACGGCGCCGCAAAAAAATATCCCGCCGTCCTGTGTCCGCATGGGCACTGGAAGGAAGGGCGGTTTGAAAACACCGACGTTGGTTCGATTCCCGGCTTTGCGATTGGATTCGCGCGGCAAGGCTGCGTCGCTTTTAGCTATGACATGATCGGCTATAACGACAGCAAGCGAATGGGTTTCGAGCATCGCGCCGCCGGCGAAAAAACGGACCGGATTTGGGGGATTCACGTCGCGAGCTTGCAGCTGTGGAACAGCATCCGGGCCGTGGACTTCCTGCAATCGCTGCCGGACGTGGACCCCGGGCGCATCGCCTGCACGGGGGCCTCGGGCGGCGGCACGCAGACCTTCATGCTTTATGCCGCGGACGACCGGCTCGCTCTGGCGTCGCCGATCAATATGATCTCCTGCTCGATGCAGGGCGGCTGCATCTGCGAAAACCCGCCGCTGGCGCGCCTGGCGACGAACAATATGGAAATCGGCTCGCTCTTTGCGCCGCGTCCGCAGTTGCTGGTGGCCGCGACGGGCGACTGGACCGCCAAGACTCCGACGGTGGAATATCCGGCGATTCGCGGCGTTTACCGGCTCTATGGCAAGGAAGACAATATCGCCTGTCACCAGGAGAACGCGAAACACAACTGCAACCAGGCCTCGCGCGAGGCCGTCTATCGCTGGTTCGGCAAGTTTTTTTATCCCGGCAAAGCAGCGGCTGACTTTGCGGAAAAGCCTTTCACGGTCGAGGCGCGGGAGGACTTGTCCGTCTTCGCGCGCCGCGAGCCGCCCAAGGACGCGCTCGAACCCAAATCTTTTTATGAGCGCCTCAAGCAGGATCGCGAGGCGCAGTTGATGGAAGCGCTGAAGGGAAGCGTGGAAGACTTTGACAAGACGTATGGCGAGGCTTATCGCCTGACAATGTCCGTCGCGGAACCCGACGCCAATTCCATTCAATCCGCCGACGCCGCCACTACGACCCGCGCGGACGCCATTCTTGAAAAATTTTCGCTTCGCAATCCTTCGACGGGACAGAATGTTCCCGTGAATCTGTGGATTTCAACAAAGCCGGCGTTTCGCGTCCGCGCCGCCGCGCCCGTGCTCATCCTGCATCCGGAGGGAAAGAAGGGCTTGGTGGACGCGCAGGGAGCACTGATCGCGGAGGCGAAAAAATATCTCGATCAAGGCGCGCCGGTGATGGGGATTGACTGTCTGCGGACCGGCGAATATCTGACACCCGAAGGCGGCGCCGACAAGCGCGCCAAGAGCGTGGATCACTTCCAGACCTATAACCTTGTGGATGTCGCCTGCCAGGCGCAGGACGTTTTGCTGGCTGAGAGATATCTGGCTGAACGTTTCCGCATGGCGCCGGAGATCATCGGCCTCAAGGGAATGGGCGGACTGGCGCTGCTCGTTCATGGACTTGCCGATCATTCCAGCAAGACCGTGGCGGATCTCTCCGGTTTGGAGTTTGCAAACGATCATTGCTTCGCCGACCAGCTTTATATCCCCAATATCCGCCGCGCAGGCGATTTCGTTTCCTCGATCATATCAGGAAGGAAGCGCCCCGTGGAATGGTCCGGCTGCAGCGACAAAGCCATGGAAGCGCGCCTGCAAAAGGCGAAGGCCTTTGCCGGGAAATAATTCACTATCGGAAGAAAAGCAGGGTTGTCACGATGAACAGCGGAATCAGCACAAGCCCGCTATAAACCAGGTACCCGAAGAAGCTGGGCATCTTGACGCCGGATTGCTCGGCGATGCTCTTGACCATGAAATTCGGGCCATTGCCGATATACGTCATCGCGCCCATGAAAACCGAGCCGCATGAGATGGCGATCAGCAAACCCTGGCCAATATTCCCGAACATAACCGGCAGCGCCCCTTCGCCGGATGGCAGCGCGCAGCCGGCGCTGAGGAAGACAACATAGGTCGGAGCGTTATCCAGCACACTCGACAGCGCTCCCGAAGCCCAGAAAAAATGCCATGGCTTCGATAAGCCCAGCCGCGCGCCTTCGAGATTGAGGATTTCGATGGGAACCTGCATCGTGATGAAGATGCCGATGAAGAGCGCGGCCACCTCGGCGATCGGGATGAAGTTGAAGCGATTGGCTTCGCGGATTTTGCGCGCGGTCAGCGCATAAGAAAGCGCTGCCAGCGCCAGCATCACCAGCTCGCGCAGATAAAGGAAAGGTTTCCACGCAATGCCTGGAATCGCCTTGCCCGGATCCAGCAGCGCCGCCGCGAGCACGATGCCGAGCAGAAAGATGAAGTTGGCGCCGCCCGAAAGTTTCAACGGTTGGAGGGTCGTTTCATCCCGGGCGACGTCTTCCAGCGCCTCCCTGCGATAGGCGACCGTATCCCAGATATAATAGACAAGCAACAGGACGGCCGTGCAGAACAGCCACTGCTTCCACAGCGTCAACGTCCAGAGAAACGGCACGCCGAGCAAGTAGCCCAGAAACAGCGGCGGGTCGCCAATCGGAAGCAAACTGCCGCCGATATTGGCCACGATGAAGATCAGGAAGATCATGGTATGCGCGACGCGCTTGCGCTCGGAATTGATCTGCAGGAGCGGACGGATCAGCAGCATGGCCGCGCCCGTGGTTCCGATCAGACTGGCCAGGACCGCTCCGATCGCGAGAAAAATAGTATTCGTCAGCGGATGCGCCGGCAGATCACCTTTCAGGTTGATGCCGCCGCTGATCGTGAACAGGCTGAAGAGCAGGACGATGAAGGGGATGTATTCAACGATGACGGCGTGTTTGAGAACCGCCAGCGCCGTGGCGAGGCCGGGCGCGCTGGCGCCGTCGTGCCCCTGGTATCCATGTTCGCGCAGTAAATAATATAGCGCGACGGCAAACCCAAGCGCGAGCGACAGATAAAGCTTGTTCCGGTTATGCTCCCACCAATGTTGCGTTTGGCGGAGGAGAGGCAGCAGCGCGATGCACAGGAGCAGCGCGACAAAAGGCAATGACCAGAACAACGAGGGTGTGGGCATAAAGCGGACGATTGGACTTTCAATATTGAAAGACTACTGGTGGTCTTTCAATTTTGAAATGGCGGGTCATATCCAAAAGGACCCAACCCCGGAGGGGTTGAATTTGAGTAGACCCCGGTGGCAACCGGTGGGTACGCGCCCAGATAAGAAGACCAACCCCGGAGGGGTTGAACCTGCAATATGACGAATTTGAGCTTCCATCATTGGTTCAACCCCTCCGGGGTTGGCGAAATTGTTGGCGCGACTACCCACCGGTTGCTACCGGGGGCTACTCAAATTCATCCCCTCCGGGGATGGGGCCGATTGGGCCCGTCATTTCAAAATTGAAGAACCACTAATGCCCGCCATGGTCAATAGGCAATCCGCAATCCGCAATCCGCAATCTTATTGGCGCGGCTCGTTCGGCGTATCCAGATGCTGCTCATGAATGAGCTGATATTCCGCCTGCCGGATTTGCGCCGCCGTCCAGCCTTTGTCGGCCAGAATTTCCTTGGTCAGTTTGAGAGAGCCGACGGCGTCATAGAGCAACTGCGCCTGCTCGAATCGCGCGGGCGAGAGATAGGCGCGGTCGTCTTTGGGAGCACAGCCGGCGGCTCCGATCAACGCGGCCGCCAGCAACACACAGAGCAAAAGATTGCGTATCATGTCAGGAAGTCCTTTATGGCATTGTTATCAATGTAAAATGTAAAATGAGAAATGAGAAATTGAAAATGAGACCGCGCGCGCCTGGCAAATAATGCAGGGCTGCTCAATGCGGTTGGCGGCATGTGTTGTCATTTTACATTTCTCATTTCTCATTTTCCATTTTACATTATGCTTATTCCCTGGTTTTTGGTTTACTTCATGGCCGCCGCGCGCGGCTGCGCGGAACGGCCCATCAACTCGCGATTATAGCGCACAATGGTTCCCGTGTAATAATACGCGATCACCAGCTGCGTTCCGGCCCGGTACGTTCCCGTCGGGTGATAGCCGAAATGTTCTTCGATCAACGGCTCCTTCTTGACCCAGATCACGGCGTCGCCGCCCGTGCTGCGCGCGTTCTGGCGCAAAAAATCCTCGCCGCGCTCGCGCGCCTCATAATCGTCATAGGAAGGGCTCTTGACGGTCGCCACCACTTCATAAGGCTCCGCGATGTCGCCATCCGTCAGGAAAATGGGATAATCCGCCGGGCGCGGGGAAAACTTCTTGAGGACGCGGACATGCGTGCTGCAGGCGCTGGTCCATACCATCAGCGCCGTCAGCGTCAGGATTTGCAGCCATCGGATATGCATAAGGCGCCCTCCCTTTTTTTGCCTGCCGCGAAGCTTGGCCGCGCTCTTGAAAGCAGCCCGCGAGCGCGCCCCGAAGCGCTTGCCGCAAAGCAGGCTTGCATCATAACTCCGGCGCGCCGCAGGCAAACAAGGAAAAAGTGAGCGGCGGCGGCGATTCGCAGCGATTCAGCGAGCTGCAGCCTGCCGGGAAGCCTCGATCATCGCCTCAAACATCTCGACGATGCGCCGCGCGTTGACCTCCCATGAATGCTCCTCAACCACGCGGGCGCGGGCGCGGGCGCCCATCTCGCGGCGCTGTTCGGGATGCCGGATGAGCTGGCAAATACACTGAACCATGCCGGTGACGTCGCCTGGCGCGAAGAGCAGGCCCTCGCGTCCGTGCGTCAGGATTTCGCGGATCGGCGGCAAATCGGGCGCCACGCTGGGTTTGCCCAAGGCGTGATACTCGAACAGCTTGGTGGGAGAGGATGTATTCGTCGAGCTGGCGATCAGCGTGACGTCCATGGCGTTGATCCAGGAAGGCGTCTCGACATAAGGCACGCTGCCGGCGAAATACAGCCGGTCGCCAAGCCCTTCGGCGGCCACGCGGCGGCGATGTTCTTCGACCTGAAGCCGGTCGCCGCCGATGATGATGATCGCGCAACTGATGCCCTGCGCGTCCAACCGTCGCGCCGCGTCATAGAACAGGTCAATGCCATGCCATCCCGTCAGCGTTCCGATGTATCCGGCGACGATGTCTTTGCGAATGCCCAGTTCGCCGCGCAAATCGCGGGCCGGGACGTCAGGCCGGAAATGGTTCGTGTCCACGGCCATGGGCATGACCTCGATGCGTTCGTCCGGGAGGCCCATCTCGGTCATGAGCGACGCTTTGAAAGGATGGGTCAGGACGATCAGCGAGTCGGCCTCGCGCAGGAGGCGGTTTTCACATCGTTGAGCCAGCCAGGGCCAATGCAGGCGCGCCCGCTGCTCCATGGCCAGACGGGCGTTGACTTCCAAAATGCGCGGTCGGCCGAATCGGCGCGCGAGGCTCTGGCCGGCGCGGCAGTACAGCGAATAGCGCTCGTACACAGCGTCAAAAGGCTTGCGCGTGAAAGCGAGGCGCAGCGCGCGCTCCATGCGGCGCGCAGTCAACAACATGCGCAAGTCCGCGCCCAGCCATTTCCGCGCATAGGGCGGAATCAAGCGCAAATCAGTCCCTTGCAGATTGTATTCGTCGTCGCCGCGATTGGCGGCGAACAAGGTCACTTCATGGCCGGCGCTTGCCAGCTCGCGGCAGGTTTCGCGGACATGCGTCGAACAGCCTTTGCGCCCGAGAATGGGGATTCCGGCGTCCGCGACGAGATAACAAATTCTCATGGGAAACAATCTCTCCGGCAGGCTGCTGAATGATCTGACGCGCAAAACTGCATTCTGATTCGGCGTGCTCTCTCAAAACAAGCGCTATCTCCTGTTGAATGCTGCATGCCTCGGAAAAAATAGCCGGCTTGCCACCGGAGCGCGCCCTCCCTATCGCCGCAACTAACATGGGAAACCAGCAAACCAAAAAAAAAATACAAAATCGCTTTTTTTAGTTTGACTTGCGAACAGGAATTTGAGACTATTCCGGCTCTGGCACTATTGAGTATTGGGCTGCGGCATGAGGGAGCGGAGGAAGGGGTTGCGCCGGCAAGTGAAATATTTTTCTCCGAACGTGCTTTTTTGTTTGACTGGAGGGAGGGGAGCGCTTTATTCTCGCCTTTATGGTTATGAGCGTAGGGGAGACCTGCCCCTATGCGAAGGTCTAAAGCGCCCGTGATAGAATCCGCGAAATATAATGAACCAGAGATAAATTAGGTTATGAAAGGGGATAGCTGCTCAGTGGGGATATGAGCGTACTACATAAAACAAAACCATTTGTTTAGTTGCTAAGAGGAAGGCTTAATTACAATTCTGGAGGACGACGATGGACAAGCAACAAGTAAGGGATAATGGGAAAAGACGCACGATGCTAAGCGGCGCGCTGATGCTTGCCGTTTTCGCTATGATGATCGGCAGCGTCTTGGGCGCCGGGCAGTCGGCTCAGGGGGCTAATCTGGGTCTGCTTGGGGAGACCACCTATAATGTAATCGTTCAAACGGGCCCCTTCGCTCCATTGCAGGGCGTGCTCGTCGAAGTGACGACGGCGTCCGGCGGAGTTCAGACGTCGGTCATCACGGATAGCACCGGCTTGGCAGTGATGCATGTTCCGGATACGTTTGCTGGCGTAACGACGCCATACAAGACCGCTTATGAATTTACGCCGGTCAACGCCAATGTGTCCTTCCCGAACCTGAGTATGACGGATATCGTCTTTACGGCGGCGACCTCCACGAGGCTGATCAATGTGTCCGGCTCGATCACGGCGCCTGGTCTGCTGACTGCTGGTGTGCTGGGCGTGACGGTGACGATTGCTGGCGATGGCGTCCCGACGACCCAGACCCTGACGGATGGCGCTGGCGCATACACGATTGATCTTCCGGTCAATGCGACCAATGTAACCCTGACGCCTGCCCTTGCCGGGTACACGTTTGAGCCTGCGTCGGCGGCATTGCGTCCTCTCGGCGCGCCGCAGTCGCAGAACTTTGCCGCGACTCCATCGTTCGTGACGCTGATCGCCATTAGCGGCAATGTCACGGGCATGTCAACTGCCACAGTGGTCACGCTGACTGCAACGGGCTCGGAAACGACCTCGACGCAAATCACCGGCCCAGGCGCTTATTCGTTGTCAGTCAGTAGCGGCTTCACAGGCGTTGTTACGCCGAGCGCCGCAGGTCTGACCTTTACCCCGGCGTCCAGGTCCTATACGTCTATCACCGTCAACCAGACAGCTCAGGACTATGTCGCTTCGGCTGGCCCCAAGCCAAGTGTCTTCAAGAAAATCGAAGGCAATGTGCGCGGAGTCACTGGCACGACGGTCACAATCACCGTGACGGATACAACTGGAACGGCTCTACTCACAGTCATAACGACGGGTACCTATAGCGTGAGCGTGGCGACGCCGTTCTCTGGCTATGTCAAGGCGAACGCGGAAGGTTACAACTTCCTGCCGTTCCGCAGGGCGTATGAGAACCTGATGGTTGACCTGTTGCTTAATGTGAAACCTCAAGACTTTGACGCCGTGCCGCTTTCCAAGACGGGTCTGACGGATGTTTACGACATTGTCTATAAGCCAAACGGCAAGGGCAAAGCAGCGCTCTTGGATGGAACTGCGGGCATCAAGATCTCGAGCGGCTCGATTATCATCACGGGCGCGAGCGACAGTGACACGCTGAGCATCAAGGTCAACAAAGCCACCAAGAAGAACCCAACAGCGTTGGCGGCTTTGCCGGCGATTGCATCTATCCAAACAAGCCAGGGTCTCAAGATCCTTCTGACCGAAGCTCGGGTTGACACCCTGTCGGCCAAGGGTGTGCTTGGAAAGATCACATCAACCAACGCTTCCATCGGCAAGATTGTAACGGCTGGCGGCATCGGCGCGATCGCAATGACAGACAACAAGCCGAGCCCGACCGAAGTGATCACGGCCATCGTCGCCGCCGGCACGAACACCAAGAAGGCGTCCGTGAAGCTGATGGGCATCAAACTCGAAGTGCTCGTCACGCCCGAAACGCAGGCGTTCACGCTGGTCCAACTTGAAACCAAGAAAAGCAAAGTCGTTGGCAGCAGGCCTGCGCAATTCATCGTCGCCGAGTCTGGCTTCCTGGGTGGCGCTGGCAGC
>JAPLSP010000441.1 GCA_026398575.1 Candidatus Sumerlaeota bacterium
CGGGCGTTTTTCCTGAGACGCGGAGGATGAGGTTCCTCCTGAAAGCTGGAGATTGAAAGTTGGAGCATGGACACCGAGGGCTTCGATTGAGAGAACAGCAGTTGATGGCGTCTCCTGAGGCTCAACCACTGGCTGGGGAGGCTCGATCGGAGGCTCGACTGGAGGCTTGACCGCAGCGGCCACTGTCTTGGTGGAAACGGCGTTAGAATCCGGCGCGGGTGTGACGCCATCGCCATAGAGCGGAAAGACGCCGAATCCGCGCTCGAATTTCCAGAGGAATGGAAACAGGACCCACGAGTTTGGCGTTTGCCAATAGAAGGGGAATATACCCTCGAACTCCCGCTCGCCTTCATGAATCCAGAGCGTATTCAGATAGAGCTTATAATAGTCGTTCTCGCCCTGGCGCCGGACGTAGCACAGTGGCGGGAATATCCATTTGCGTGTATCGCCCGTCTGCGAATGATAGTAAAGCAGCGATACCGTCCGTTTGTCTCCGGCGCCTTGCCAGCCGCGCTGATAATAAAATGGCAGGAAGGAAAAATCGCCGTTTTTGGAATCGTATCGCAAAACCGGCCCGAAGAAACTATAGACGCCGTCCTGTTTTCCAAACCAGGAAAAGAAGGAAAAGGATTTGCTCGTCTGCGGATCGCTCCCCTTGACTTCCCGAGCGTCCTGCTTATCGAGAGCGACTGAAGCCGCCCACCCCGCCGGAACGCAAACACCGCCAATGGCGGCCAAAAGAATAAAAATTCGGATTTGGGCGGGCAGCGAGCGAGACATCAAAGGTTCTCCATCGTCAGAAAATAAACAGTAAGCGCAGGACGCCGGACTGCGCAACAAGACGGCGCTGAGCCGCGCAGCCAAATGACGCCAGCATTCAACATGGTGGGCCAGAAACTACCCAGAATTCGATGGGCGGATCAAGGGCTTTGAATGGGGGCGCATCCCGGCTTATAGCCAGCCGCCGAGCCGCATGAAATACTCAGCATGTCTTTGAGAGCTGGCGCCGGATGGTAGGCCGTCCCGCTCCGCCGGACGGCCTTGGCGCGCGATGGCCGCCCGGCGGAGCGGGACGGCCTACCATCCGGCGCCCATTGGGATAGATCGCGTCCTGAATGGCGGAATGGCGTACGCTATTCCTGCGCGCCGGCGCCGTTTTCGGGCGGGCGATGACGGACGATGTCGCCGTCCACGAGATAGATCACGTATTCGGCGATATTGGCGGCCTGATCGGCGACCCGCTCGATGTGGCGGCAGATATTGAGCCATAGCAGCAGCGCATCCAATCGTTCCGGCGTTCGCCGGATTTCGTCTTTGAGGCGCCTGCGCAGTTCGTTGTTGAGGCGATCCACCTCATCGTCGGACGCCAGGACTTTGCGCGCCAGCGCCGAATTCAAACTCACGAGCGCGTCCAGACTGTCGCGCAGCATTTTCTGGGCCGTGGCAGCGATGTCATGAATGTCCACGGGGGCGGGCGCCGTATCAAGGCCGATGAGCTTGCGGGATTTCTTGGCGATGTTGACGGCCAGATCGCCGATGCGTTCGAGATCGTTATTGATCTTGAGCGCGGCGATGAGAAAGCGCAGGTCGGCGGCCACGGGCTGATACAGTGCCAGGATCTTCAGGCATTCTTCCTCGACTTCGACTTCGGCCCGATCAATGGCGTCGTCCTTTGCGATCACTTCGGCGGCCAGGGCGCCGTCGCTTTGCTTGACGGACTGGACCGCGCGCCAAAGGCTTTCTTCCACGGCGCCGCTCAGCGAAAGGATTTTCCGCTTCAGGTCTTCAATGGCGCGCTCAAAATGCTTGGACATGCTCTTGGGGGCCTCTTACCCGAATCTTCCTGTGATATAGTCTTCCGTCTGTTTGCAGGCCGGGTTGGTGAACAGCTGGTTGGTCCGGCCGTATTCGATCAATTTTCCTTCGCAAAAGAAGGCGGTGTAATCCGAAACGCGGGCGGCCTGCTGCATATTGTGCGTGACGATGACGATGGTGTAGTCTCCGCGCAACTCGGCGATCAAGTCCTCGATGCGCGTGGTGGCGCGCGGATCGAGGGCCGAGGCCGGTTCGTCCATCAGCAAAATCTCCGGTTCGATCGCCAGCGCCCGGGCGATGCACAAGCGCTGCTGCTGTCCGCCGGAAAGGCCGAGCGCCGAGTCCGGCAGGCGATCTTTGACTTCCTCCCACAAAGCGGCGCGGCGCAAACTATGTTCGACGATTTCATGCAGGCGCCCCCGGCTTCTGCGCTCCAACAGACGCGGGCCGAACGCCACATTGTCGAAAACGCTTTTTGGAAATGGATTTGCCTTCTGGAACACCATACCCACCCGCTGGCGCAGGCGCGTCACGTCAATGCGAGGATCGTTGACGTCGGCGTCATCGAGCATCAGCGCGCCTTCGGCCCGGCAGCCGGGGATCAGGTCGTTCATGCGATTGATGGCGCGCAGAAAAGTGCTCTTGCCGCAGCCGCTCGGTCCGATAATGGCGGTCACGGCGCCGCGAGAGATATCCATGCTGACGTTGCGGACGGCGGCCTGATTTCCATAATAGACCCAGAAATCCCGCGCCTGAATCGCAATGGATGGGGCGGCGGACATCTCCTTGCGCGCAGCAGCCTCAATTCGGGGCATCCTCAGCGGCGCAATCTTTTCACTCTGGCTCGGCGTCGCGAGCTTTTCGGCATGATGCTGCATTTTCAATTTCTCATTTCTCATTTTACATTTTGCATTTTACATTTTCTTTCATCCTCTCAATCGCCTTGATATGCGCGCGCGCAGCCAGATCGCGGTGGTGTTCATCAGCAGCACCAGGAGCACGAGGGCCAGGACCATGCCGTATTGGACATGGCGGATTTCATCCACTGCCGCGTGTTCCGTGCACAGATTGTAGATGTTCCACGGCAGCGCCGGCGTGGGCTGCGCAAAGGCTTCCCACGGCTTCAAGGCGGCGCCGAAGCTGACGGCGGCTGTGAAAATGATGGGCGCCGTCTCCCCCGCCGCGCGGCCCATGCCGATGATCACGCCCGTCAAAATGCCCGGCAGCGACGCCGGCAGTATCACGGTGAAGATCGTCCGCCACTGGCTGGCCCCCAGCGCGAGCGAGGCCTGGCGATAGGCGCCCGGCACGGCGCGAATCGCCTCTTCCGCCGTCCGGATCACCGACGGCAGGACGAGGAGCGCCAGTGTCATGGCGCCTGCTAGAACGCTTTTCGATTTCGATACTTGGAGCGTGTTGATCAGAAACGCCAATCCGAAAAGCCCGAAGACGATGCTCGGCACTCCGGCCAGCGTGTTGACGCACGCTCGCAGCAACGTGATCAATCGCCCCTGGCCGCCGTATTCCACGAAGTAGATGGCCGCTCCAATCCCCAGCGGCGCCGCCAGCAGCATCGCGCCCAGCGTCAGATAAAACGTCCCAAGGAGCGCGGGCCAGATGCCGCCGAACATATTGGCGTCCAGCGGCTCGTCCGTTAGAAATCCCCAATAAAGCGTCGGTCGCGGCAGCAACATTTCCCGTGTGCGTTTTTCGATGTAAGGGAAGAGCGGTTCGAGGCTTGTCCCTTCAAATTGCTTCAGGCGCGGCGTAAATTTTTTCACGCCCATTTGGGACGCGTTCGCGAACTCGTACGATTCGGTATATAGAAGCTCATGCGCCTTCACCTGCGCGCGGTCCCAGCGCGTTTGTCCATATTGATCGCGCGGCAGAACCGGTTTCGGCTCCCCGGGCGCCGGACCGAGCAGCGTGGCGACGGCAGCTTTCAGTTCCTTGAAAGGCTCGCGATATTTCATGCGGCGTTCGCGCGGGGCGGATTGCATTTCCTTTTCGAAAGCCGCCAGCCGTTCATAAACCGGGCGGCGCGCCTGTTCGACCCGGGCCAATTCAACCCGCAGCGATGGCTCCGAGCCGCGCCCGAATCGCTCGAACAAGAGCCTGCGATGCTCCACCGTGGCGCGAAACAGCACGGCGCCCGCGCCGCGAACAAAGATGGGGCCGAGGAGAAAAACGAGCGCTGCGGCCATCAGGGCGATGGCGAACAAGCCGGTCCCGGTAAAGCTGCGGTCCAGCAATTTTCGGGTTGTCAGCTGCATGGTCTCACTCGTTTCCTTGCCTGGCGGTCTGAGTCATAAATTCGGCGTCTACATTTGCTTGAAGGCGATGCAATGCAGTAGAAGCTAGCGCCAGCTTTTGGAGTAAGGTGGCTTGCCGCCTTCTTATTGGCGGTTTCAATAGCCCTGGCGCCAAAAAGAAGGCGGAAAGCCACCTTACTCCAAAAGCTGGCGCTAATCCTATCTGCATTGAATTGTCCTTTTGGGCTTTTTTCCCAGTAACGCCCATTCGCTGATAAGGTTGCCGATGAAGGAAAAAATCAGCAGACATAAGCCCATGGCGAACAGGACGTGATAGCGCGCCGAGCCGGTGATCTGATCGGCTTCGCCCATGTCGCCCGCAATCGTCGCCGTCAGCGTCCGCACCGGCTGCATATAATCAAACCATGGCGAAGGGATTTGAGCCGCATTTCCCGATGCCATCCAGACGACCATCGTTTCGCCCAGCGCCCGCATGACGCCCAGGATCACCGCCGCGAGGATGCCGCTTTTGGCCGCGGGAATCGCCACCTTGAGGATGGTTTCGGCGCGCGTGGCGCCCAGGGCATACGAGGCTTCGCGCAACTCGCGGCCGACCGACGACAGCGCGTCTTCCGAGATGCTGACAATCGTTGGCAACGCCATGACGCCCAGGATAATCGAAACATTCAAGGCATTGGCGCCGCTGGCAATCCGCAGGCCGGAAAGCCGATGCGAAGCGTAAACCAGCGCGCCAGCAAATACGGCGGCAAACGCCATAAAGAGCGTCAGCCGCAGCGCGATGTTTTTGCGCGCGCCCTTGGACCCGGCCAGCAACTCGCTGAGCGACGCGGCGGCAATCAGCGCCAGAGGCGCGCCGATCAGCCAAAGCCCGGCGGTCAAAATCGCCCCGCCATGGTTTTGCAACAGGGGCGCGAAAATGACCAGGGCAAAGAAACCATACGCCACCGAAGGGATGACGGCGAGAATCTCGATGACCGGCTTGACCATCTGCCGGACGGCAAAGGGCAGAATATCGCTGAGGCAAACGGCGGCGAGCACCCCCAACGGCGCCGCGACGGCAATGGCGCCGGCCGTCACCAGCGCGCTTCCGAAGAAGATCGCGCGGGCGCCAAACTCCGGCGATTGCGCAGAAGGATACCAGCGTTTGCTGACAAAGAATTCCCAAAATCCTTGCAGGCGGAAAAACGGCAGCGCGTCGCGGACGATGAAATAAAGAATGAACAGCAGCGCCACCGCCGAGACAGCGGCAAACATAAATAAAAAGCACTGTCCCGCCCGCGCCGCCCAGCGCCGGCGGCGGCTGGCGCCCTCGCTGATCAGCAGCGAACGCGCAGAGAAAGCCGCGCTGCTATTTGAGATTACGGACATTTCAGCTAAAACCTTTGGCGCTAGAACTCTTCGCAAGTTTTCATGCTTCAGGAAAAAATGTAATGCATAAAGGATTGGCGCCAGCATTTGGAGTGCGGTTGCTTGCTGCCGCTTTTGCTACGATATTATTAAAGCTCGGCGAAGCAAAAGCGGCAGCAAGCAACCTGCGAAGAACTGTTATCAATATGTAGTCAGCGGAACAAAGCCCACGCCCTCGATGATTTCCTGGCCTTTCTTTGTGAGATGGAGGGTGCAGAAGGAATACAGATTGCTTCCCATCTCCGGATAGCCGTTGGTGAAAAAATACAAGGGGCGAGCGATGGGATATTGGCCGGAAATGACGGACTCCGGACTGGGCGCGACGCCGTTGATCGTGAGCGCCGACACCGTCTTATCCGCAAAGCCCAAGCCCACGTATCCAATGGCGCCCTGCGTGGTCTGGACCTTCTGGCGGATGGCGCCGTTGCTGCCCAGGTATTCGACGTTTTCCGCGATTTTGCCTTTGGCCATCACTTTTTCCTCGAACGTTTCATAGGTGCCGCTGTTCGTATCGCGGCTGACGGACACGATGGGAACGTCCGGCCCGCCTGTCTCTTTCCAGCTTTTGATTTTGCCGAGATAGATGTCGCGCACCTGTTCGATCTTCAGGGCTTTGATGGGATTGCTGGGATGGACGATGATCGCCAGGCCGTCCAGCGCGATCGTGTGCGCGACGGGGAGAACCTTGTTATCCACCGCCGCCTTGAATTCGGTGTCCTTCATGAAGCGCGACATCGAAGCGATCTGGCAAGAGCCATTGATCAGGCTCTTGACGCCGTTGCCGCTGCCGGATTGGCTGACGGTGATCTTCACGTTGGGATGAACCGATGAATAATACTCAGCGAACGCTTGTGCGATCGGCCCCACCGTGGTTGAACCGTCCACAATGATCTTCTCCGGTTTGTCCGGCGAAGCGGCGTTCTGGCTTTGCAGAGGAACCGCGCCGGCCACAATCGCGGCGCACACGATGGCGCCGCATATCACCGAAGCCGCTGTGCGCCTTGCCGCAATCAAACGCATTTTCATGATCCTGTCCTCTCTTTTGTCATCGCTTTTTTTTTTGGGATACATAGCGGAAACCGCGCGATGTTTATCGCCGCCAAGGAGAACAAGAGTAAAGCTAGAGTTGGATTAGGGCCGTTAGGGATTGGTTAGGGCGGAGGCAAAACAGATGGCGAAGTCGCTGCCGCAGCCGACTTCGCTCTCGACCGTCACCCGCCCGCCGTGCAGCTGGACAATATGATTGACGATCGCCAGGCCCAACCCTGTGCCGCCCTGTTCGCGGCTGCGCGCCCTATCCACGCGATAAAAGCGCTCGAACAGGCGCGGGAGATGCTCGCGCGGGATGCCGCAACCCTCATCGCGGACGTGAATTTCGATCTGGCCCTCCGGCGCGGCGCGCCCCTCCAGCCAGACGCGCCCGCCGGGTTGGCTGTGGCGGATGGCGTTGCTCAGAAGGTTGCAGACAGCCTGCTCCATCAGCGGAGCGTTGTATAGGCCTTTCAAATCGTCCGAACAAAGGATTTCAACTTGGATATCCTTGTTGCGAAGGAATAGGATGCACATCTCCAACGCGCCGTTCAGCGTTTCCAGAATCCGATTCTCGCTCCGCTCAATGACGGCCTGGCCCGCCCGTTGCTCCAGGCGCGACAGCAGCATCAGGTCTTCAATGATCGCATTCAAACGGCCGGCATGCTTGGCGACAATGCCCAGGAATTTGTGCAGGTCTTCCTCGTTGTTCATCGCCCCGTCCAGGAGCGTCTCGACGTATCCCTTGATCGTGGTGATTGGAGTTTTCAGTTCATGCGAAACATTGGCGACGAAATCGCTTCGGACCGTCTCGAGGCGGCGCAAGCGGGTGACGTCATTCAAAACCAGCACGGCGCCGACCGTCTGGCCCGACGGATTCCGCAGGGGCGTGCCGCGCGCCTGGAGCCATCGCTCCTCATCCTCATGCAGGACGACGTCTTCCTCTTTTTCCGTTCCATCGAGCAATACACAATCGGCTAGATTCAGAATATCCGCGTTGCGCGTGACATCCATCAAACTTTTGCCAAAAGCGTTTTCGCCGGTCGCTCGCATCAGGCTCGCCGCAGCCTGATTCAGGAACAGGACGCGACGGTCCTTATCCAGCGCCACAACGCCCTCGCGCATGGCGGAGAACACGGCGTCACGCTCCTGGCGCTGGCTTTCAATCGTGCATATGCGTTCATCCATTTGAGCCGCCATCAGATTCAGAGTTTCCGCCAGGGCTGCGAGTTCCAGTGTATCGGGGAGCGGCAGATGGTGTTCGAAACGGCCCTTGGCGTATAGGTCCGCTCCCTGTTGAATATCCTGAATCGGGCGGCTGATGCGCCGCGAAACGAGCCAACTGAAAGCGGCGGCCAGCGCTGCCGCGCCCAAGCTGATTAAAAATATTCTCATGCAGATGTTATAGACGCCATGGCGCAGGCGTTGCAGGGAGCGCGCGATTCGGACGACTCCCACCATCTGCCCATCGCGGCGCAGCGGAATGGCCACATAAGCCATCTTCTCTTTCAGTGTATCGCTGAAGCGCACGATGACGCCGGTTTCCCCATTCAGCGCTTGTTTGATTTCCGGCCGGTCCAGATGGTTGTACATGCGGGCGGGATTTTCTTCCGTATCTTCAGCGACTTTTCCGGAAGGCAGAACCACCGTGATCCGGGCGTCCAGTTGGGCGGCGGCGTCGCGGCAGAGGATGTTCAAGCGCTCGGCCTCCGCCTCGACACCCAGCAATGGCCCCATGCGGTCCGAGACAATCCGCGCGCTCTGTTCCAGATGCAGGTTCGTTTCCAGCAGATAAAAATTCCAGATCGCCTGATCCGCGTACCACGTCAAGATGGCCATCGCGGTCAGAGTGATGGCAAAAAACGGCGTGAAGATTTTCCAAAAGATGGGTTTGGGTTTCATAGATTGGCGTCAGTTTGCATGATTTTTTTCCCGAAGCGCTCAGTCATCTCTAAACCGATAGCCGACTCCGCGGACGGTTTGGATGCAGGCGCCGGCCGTTGCCATCTTTTTCCGCAATCCGACAATCTGGACATCTATCGAGCGGTCCGTCACCCCGTAGTTGTCGCCGTGCGCGCCGCGGATGATCTGCGCGCGCGTGAAGACCTGCCCGGGGCGCGAAGCCAGCAGCTGCAGAATGCGGAATTCCGTCGCGGTCAGCAGCAGCGCAACGCCGTCCACGAGTGTTTCGTGGCGGACCGTGTCCATCGTCAGGGAGCCGCGGCGAATCACCTGCGGTTCGGCGGTTTTAGATTTGTCCGTGCGGCGCAGGACGGCCTGCACGCGCGCCAGCAGCACCGCGGGGCTGAACGGCTTTGTGATATAGTCGTCGGCGCCCAATTCCAATCCTTTGACAATATGCGCTTCCTCACCGAGGGCGCTGACAATGACGATCGGAATGGCGCTGGTCGCGGGATCGGCCTTGAGCAGGCGGCAGACATCCAAACCATTCAATTCCGGCATCAATATGTCCAGCAGGATCAAGTCCGGCGTTTGCGCGCGGGCCAGTTCCAAGCCCTGCGTTCCTGTCAGCGCCTTCAGGATTTGAAAACTTTTCTTTTCCAGATTATAAGCGATCAGCTCGAGGATGTCGGGCTCATCCTCCACCACCAAAATGCGGGCAAGACTCATGCGATATCTTCCTTCTGCGAACG
>JAPLSP010000471.1 GCA_026398575.1 Candidatus Sumerlaeota bacterium
GGTCGAGCGCCAAGGCTCATGCGCAGGGCGCCAAAGACGAGTTGCTGAGTCCCAAGCGTCCGTTTCCGGCGCCGGAGCGGGTGGGTGATTGGTCAGCGTGGTTGATGCAAGGTCTGAGCGAGGAAGAGTTGAATCGAATCCGGCAAAACACCCGCACAGGCCGGCCAAGCGGGGATGAGCCTTTCATTGAAAAACTGGAGCGATTGTTGAAACGCCTCCTGCGCCCCATGAAACGAGGCCCCAAATCAAGGCAAGATGAAGAAAGCCAATTAATTTAATAACCTGTCGCCGAAATCGAGTGTCGCCGGTGTTACTTCTTGGCGGCGGGCTTCCGCGTCACCGTTTCGCGTTGCTCAGCGGTCAAAATCACATTGTCTATGGCCCACTTCAAGCTTTTCTCGATAGTGCTCCGGCCCTGTTTGGCCTTCTTGTCGTCGCCGGCGGATGCCGCAAGGTCCTTGGCCGCGATCAGGCAGGCGGACTTGACCTTGGCGGTTTGATCGTCGGTGAGGTTGGCCTTTTTATAACGGGGCAGTGTGGTCTGCGCCAGCTGCACGCCGGCCCAGATCACCTGTTGCTCCTCCGTGAGCGCCGCCAGGATGGCTTTGTCCGCTTCCGCAGTCGCCTGGGTGCGAGCCGTGGTCAAATCCTTGAGATCACTGGCCGCCTTCTTTTTGGCGGCTTCGTCGGTACCCTGGCGCGCGGTCTTGGCCGCTTCGTCGGCGGCTTTGAGTTTCTCGGCGTTGGCCTTTTCCCATGTCTCCAAGGCTTCCATCTTGAGTTTGAATTTTTCCTTGATGGCTTTCTGCTGTTCATCCGTCAGCTTGCATTCGCGGATGATGAGTTCCTGTTGTTCCTGCAAGGTTTCCTGCGCCGACTTTGGGCCGCGCGGGGCGGCAGACAGGATCGTGACGACGCCGGTGGCCAGTACCATCCCTAAAAAGATGGTGGCCAGTCGCTTCATGTTACGGGTTGGTTGATTCATTGCTCAATACCTCGCGATTGAAGATCAATGGTTAGTTTACCATATAGCTGTGAGCCTATGTCTCTGTCGGCCTCGAGTCAAGCCACATTAAATCCGATTTGAACCGCCGCTGGTGGATCAGTCCTTGAGGCGCGGAGTGTTTGCGCTTTGGACCGCGATTTCAGACGTTGGCCGCCACCACAGGGACTGCCAATAGGCGCGGTCGGTGGCATAGACGTCCACGGAGTCTTTCGCCAAGTTGAAATCGCGCGGGAGAATACCGTAGCGTTTCATTTCGCGGACATAGGGGAATTGCGGTTTGAAGCCGGCCATGTCGAATCTCTTGATTTCTTCCAGGCGGCTCTGAGCCTTGCGGATGGCGTCGAGCATATTGACATAATCCGGATGCTGCGTATCGGCGAATATAGCGGCGCCGCGCTCCTTGTCGCGGCATAGCCCTAAGCCGCCGGCGGATTTGGCCAGCGGCGCCATGAGGGCCAGGGATTTTTCCGGGCGCGTGAGATTCAGGGCCAGTTCTCCATCACCGATAGGGTTGCGGCCATGGCACGCGGCGCAGCGGCTTGTGATCGCGGCATCCAGCCTGACGGGCGACATCCCGCTGCCGAGAGCGGCGTAAGTCCCGGCGTAGGGGGCGCCGCTCTCGATCCAAAGTCGGACTTTTTTCAATTCGACCGGTGAGAGCGTGGCGCAGATGTTTTTCTCCAGGAGCCGTTGCATCAACCGGCTGGCCGAGCTGCCGATGCCCCGGGGCGGCTTGTCGCCATCCTTGTCCCGCCCGTGGCTGACGAGGTCGCGGGACATCAGTCCCGTGTATGCGTGGGAGAAAATCGGGCCATGATCGCCGGTGAGGACCAATTTGGCGGCGCGTTGCTCGTCGTTGTGGCAGGCGACACAGTGCCGGTCCAAAATCGGCTGGATGTCACGCGGAAAATCAAACACGTCCGGTACGTCCGGAATTGGCTCGATCCGGCTGGGGGGATGGTTCACCGCCGCCAGCGGCCGGGCGGACTGTGCGCGGGCGGCGCCTGTGCGGTTTTCGTGGCAGCCAACACACGACAGGGTTTCTCCGGGCATGACCGTCAGAAAACTTTGCATGCGTTTGACCGAAAGATCGTGTTCGTCCAGCGCGACAAAGAACAGGCTGCGCAGCGCGGGCAACTCGATATACGCCGAGCCGTCCGGTTCCACCGGCACGGTCCCCAGGATGCGAGGCAAGGTGAAGGTGCCGCCGTAGCTGATCGGTTCCATCGTGCCGGAGTGGTTGACGGGCTTGGGCAGCGTTTCCATGACCAGCAGTTTCTTGATCTCGCCGGGCTTGACCCCTTGCATGTTGCGGCCGCGCATCACGTCTTGCAGCACCACGTAACCGGTCTTTTCACCCAGCATGGCTTTTGCGGGAATGACGTGCTCCCGGGCGCGGCGGCAGACGGGGCGCGGCTCCTGCAACCACGCTTGTGCGCCGCCGGTTTCGGGCAGCGCATAAATCTCCTCCGTGTGTCCGCGTCCATCCGTCACATAGAGGCTCCGCTCGCTGGCGAACAGCACGCAATCCGCGGCGACCGGATAGGGATCGCGGCACTCGCTCAGCCGCTTTGCGAACGGCTCGCCGAGCGCCAGTGGTCGGGCGAAGGACTGGTCATCCGGTCCGTGGTTGGGATCCACGATAGTCAACCGTCCGCCGTGCTCCTTCTTGCCATGACCGGGTGAAAAGACGGAGATGACTTTATCCGTGCCGGGAATCGGTTTGGCATCCAGCATCACCGTTCCGGGATGTTGGTTGCCGTAATAAACCATCTGCCCGGTCCCGTCCGGGTTCATGGTCCAGAGATGATGATAACTGACCCGGCTGCGGTCCACGTACTCCCAGCGCATGTACAGGATGCGCCCGTCCGGCAGCAGCCACGGCGTGTTGTCCTGCTCGCAATTGGCCGAGAGCGGGCGCACGTTGCCGCCTTGGGCATCGCACCGGTAGAGGATGGCCACCTGCGTGAACCAGCACTGCACCCAGCGATGGCAGCGCGAGGAACCGAACACCAGATCCCCATCCGGCAGATAGATAGGCTCGATGTCATCATACGGGCCGTCGGTAATCTGCCGCAGCCCGGCGCCATCCAGGTTCATCTCATACAAGTGGAAATACGGCGTGCCGCCCTTGCGATACGAGAAGAGCACCTTGCGTCCGTCGTAATGCACCTGGGGATCGCGCACCGAGCCGGTGGCGTCGGCGAGTAAATCCCGCGCCTGACCGGTGGCCAGGTCAAGCAGGCACAAGCGCGAACCGTTCTCCGTGTACATCGGGCGATCGGCGTCGCCGGACTGATAACCAAAATTGGCGTACCAATGGCCGTCCTTGCCGGGGACGCGGGTGGTGAAGATGACGGTCGGCGCCTTCGCCAGCGGCCCCCGAAGCATGGCCGCCAGCAACTCCGTTGACGGCACGGCGGAAACCGGCGGGGGCGCCGCGGAAACGGGCGGAAGGGCGGACAGCAAAACCGCGGCGAAAAGGAAACCCAACCGCAACACCCCGTTCAAGAAGCGCCGTCCCAGGCTGCCTGCGCTGATTTGCCGGCTGGACATGGGCAAACCATTGCAAATTCAGAGCCAGCGGGAAAGGCTAAAATCTGGGGGAAACAAGCCATGGGGGCACTCCAGAATTCCGGTCCTGTATTCGCCGAAATTCGCCGCCACCATCGGGCCTTGTGCCGGTGGAGCGGTGATTTTGCGCTAGAAGTGACCGCTTTTCTCTCGTCGCCACCACTGGGCCTTGTGCCAGTGGAGCGATGATTGAAGGCTAAAATCACAGCCTGCAAAGATAATCATCGCTCCACCGGCACAAGGCCCGGTGGTGGCGACGGGCCTCGGAATTCTGGATTGCACCCACAAGCCACAGATCGAGAAAGTATTTTATACCGGCGGACAGAGCGCCGTCTATCAGAGCCAAACCTATGACGCGAACCGTTTGGTCGGCTCTCAAGCGGTAGCCATGAGCTCTGGAACAGCAGTTAATTCTCCTGTCCCCTTAATAATTCTCCTGTCCCCTTAATTAAAAAAAGGACATTCCCTTACGGGATAAAGTATGGGGACGTTCACCGCGAGATACCGATAAACGTCTTCGTGCCTCATAGAGAAGTTTGAACAAGCCTGAATCGGGCTTGACAACCGCGCAGGAATTAGAAGCAAAATGCTCCCCATGGAAGGCGAAATGGTTGGGCGTGAGAAATAATATGCGGCGACGGAATTTCATCAAGCTGAGCCTGGCCGGCGCATTTGCGCTGGCCTACCAGGGGTGCGCGCGCTTTCCGCTGGCGCCGGGGCGGTCGCCGATTCAGGCTTCGTTGCGCGAGGCGCTGCAGGCGACGCTGCGCGGCTGCGTCGAGCGCCACGAAATCCCCGGGGCGGTCGCGCTGGTGCAGAGCCACGGCAAGCAGCTGTTTCACGAAGCCTTCGGCGTGGCCTGCCTGAGAGAGGAAAGCCCGACGAAAAAGGTCGTGGCGATGCGCGCCGGCACGCGGTTCGACTTGGCGTCGCTGACTAAAATGGTGGCCACGACCACAGCGATCCTTACGCTGCGCGACCGCGGGCTGCTCGACCTGGATGACACGGTGGGCAAGTTCCTGAAGCCGATCGCGGACTCCAACAAGAAAGAGATCACCCTCCGGCAGTGCCTGACGCACTGCTCGGGACTGGCGCCGTTCCGGCTTTATTACAAGGAGCTGTGCGGGCGCGAAGCCTACCTGAAGGCCATCACCGCCGATCCCTTCCAATACCAGACCGGCGCCAAGTGGGTTTACAGCGACCTGGGATTCATCCTGCTGGGGCTGGTGGTCGAGGCGGTCGCGGGCGAGCCGCTGGACGACTACGCGCGCAAGCACATTTTCGAGCCGCTGGGGATGAAGCACACCGGCTACGTGCGCATGGGGGCGGATGGAAAAAGGGATCCCACGTCGCTTCCGGCGGAAGCAACCTACTACGCGGCGACGGAGCGCTGCCCGTGGCGCAAGCGGCTGATCATCGGCGAGGTTCACGACGAAAACGCCTGGGCGCTGGGCGGCGTGGCGGGGCACGCGGGGCTGTTCTCGACCGCGGAAGATTTGTCCAAATTCTGCGAAATGCTGCTGGGCCAGGGCGAGGCCCGCGGCGCGCGCGTGCTGGCGCCGGATTCCGTCGCGCTGCTGTGCCGGCCGCAAATCTTGGGGCTAAATCCGCTGCAGTGCATCGGCTGGCGGCTGCGCGCTTCACTGGAATCGCCCATTGGGTTCCTGGGCGGCGCGCGGGCTTTCGGCCATACCGGGTTCACCGGCACGAACATCTGGATTGACCCGGATAACCAGGTCTTTTCGATCCTGCTGACCAACGCCGTGCACCCCGAGCGCGCCAGGATGCAGCCCGCCAACGCGCGCCGTGGAGTCGCCCGGCAAATCGTGGAGACGCTAAAGCAGGCGCCGGAAAAGGTGATGACCGGGCTGGACGTGCTCGAGGCGGAGGGCTTCGCGCGGCTGCGCGGCAAACGCGTGGCCGTGGTCACCAACCAGTCCGGGGTCAATGCCAAGGGAGCGCACGGAATTGACCTGATGACGAAGGCCGGAGTGAAAGTCACGGCGATCTTCACGCCCGAGCACGGCTTCGGCGTTGCGCCCGCCGGCGCGAAAGTCGGCGACTCCAAACGCGGCGATATCCCGATCTACAGCCTTTATGGCCCGCGTCGCGCTCCCGAGGAAAAGATGGCCGGCCTGTTCGACGTGCTGGTTTACGACATCCAGGACATCGGGGCGCGTTTTTACACTTACATCTGGACGCTGTTTTCGGCGCAGGCGTTCTGCGCGAAGGCGGGACGACCGCTCATGGTGCTGGACCGGCCCAACCCGCTGGGCGGCGCCAAGACCGAAGGTCCGGTGCTCGAACCTGCGTTTTCATCCTCCGTCGGGCTCAAGCCGCTGCCGACGCGCTATGGGCTGACCTGCGGCGAGTTGGCCACGCTCTTCAACCAGCAGGGCTGGCTCGAGGGCGGCGGCATGGCGGCGCTGGAGGTCGTTAAAATGCAGGGTTGGCGGCGCGAGATGCGGTGGCGCCAGATTGACTTGCCGTGGATCCCCCCCTCGCCCAACATCCCCACCTGGGACTCGGTCGCGGTCTATCCGGGCACGTGCATTTTCGAAGGGACGAGCTGGAGCGAGGGGCGCGGAACCGACGTGCCGTTCCAGATGGTCGGGGGGCCGGGGATAGACGAGAAGCGGCTGGCAAAAGAGTTGAACAAAATGGATCTTCCGGGCTGCCGGTTCCTGCCGATGGTTTTCACGCCGCGTCCCAACGCCGGGGCGCCCAAACCCAAGCTCGAGGGCAAGGCGTGCGGCGGAGTGTTCGTGCGCGTGGATGACTGCGATGCGTTTGATTCGGTGAAGACCGGACTGGCCGTGCTGATGACGATGCGGGCGCAGGCGCCGGATTCATTCAAATGGAGCGCCTCGCATTTCGACCGGCTGATGGGGACGGACACAGTGCGCAAGCAGATCGAAGCCGGGGCATCGCTGAAAGAAATCACAAAGCCGTGGGCCAAAGGATTGGAGGATTTCGAAAAGCTCCGGCGCACGGCGTTGATTTATAATTTCGCGGACATCCATGATAAGAGCGTGTGCGAAAAGAGCTTTATCTGAGGTGTTTCCTGCATAAAAGCGCCGGCGGTTGGGCGTTTTATAGCAATTCCTTAAACTGCGTGGGAGTGAGCTTCAGATCGTCAATGATGCCGTAAAGCGTTTTGGGTTTTATGTCGCGCCCGACATGTATGGGAATCACTACGCGCGCCTTGTCGGATGCGCGATAATACACGGCATGACTGCCGGATTGCCGATCCAGCTCGAAACCCAGCCGGACCACGACGCGAACCAGATCCTTGGCCTTGATCTGCGGAAGAAAAGGACTCATGCGGCAATTCGAATCGGCTTGATGACAAGATCTTCAGAGGGGACAGTCTCGGAATGCGCCTTGAGACTTTCAATGTACAGCCTGATTGCATCCGTGATGTTATCCACCGTTTCCTCGTAAGTATCGCCCTGAGAATGGCATCCAGGAAGCGCAGGGCACGACGCATGATATCCGCCGTCTTTTTCCCGTTCTATGATGCTCGTGTAATGATACTCCATGGCAAAACCTCCCTGCCTGCGATGATGACGATGGCAAAAACAATGACGATAGCGAGATAGGAGGAACGGCGCCTCTCTCGCACAACCAGCAGTATCACATGCCGCGCGTTGCCGGCTCAAGCCTTATTGAACGAAGCGAGCGCCCGCCGGTGGATGAGGACATTCTTTGACCAGCCGAACTTGCGAGTCATGCGGATGTAGAACTCGCGCTCCAAGGGTTCCTTGCAGCGCTGGAGAATGATGAGATTGTGAGTCCAGGCGATTAGTGCAACCAGTGGTTGCACTTTTGCAGCGCTGCAATAGGCCAGGTATAATTCCAGGAACAGGTTATTAAATTACCCGAACCGCAACAAACCGCGCGAGAGAAAACGCAGGCCCAGGTCTTACGCTTGGCCTTACGCTCTGTTAACTTGGCGCCGATCCTTCTACAAAGAAACCGCACATCGAAATCGCTGGAAGCCTGCCAAAGCATAAGTCAGCACCATTCAGCCCTGACCCCGCCCGCTAATTATTCACCTGTCCCCGAAATTGTGTCCCCGAAATTGACGAAAACTTATCAAAGATGTCCCGGGAGTTCGGCATTTATTCTTCACTTGTCCCGGAGTATCCGGAAATTATTGCTACAAGCATTGAGGGTGAAAATTGGAGTCCCCCTGCTTTCGATTCATTATGTCCTGCCTGCGGCGGCCAAGATTCTCAATTTCATAAGTGCCCGTGCCAATGCGGATACGGACTGTTCCATGACAACCGGCACAGGAACCCCTGCAAAGACTAGAACGCGAATAGGATGGCATATCAAATCCTTTCTCTTCAGCAACAGAGCGTATATGATTATGGCATCTGGCGGTCATCTGTGTGCACAGGATTTCCGCACTACAGTCCTGGCAGGCATCGAAGGCCTCTTGACATGGGTGCGAATGTCTATTTTGGGTTCCAACGGAGAAGATTACATGTTTCGGATTGTGCAGTACATCCTTCAACAGCCAGACATAATCGCTGTAAACGGTATCGGCTGACGAAAGAATGCCGCCATGATGGGGCGCTACCATTACATCAGGTCGGAATGCTTCGTATTTATTGAGGGCTAGCAACGCAGGTCGGTCGGCGTCAGCCGGCATAAGGAAAATCTGGCCACCACAATCAAGAGCAAGAATAGCGCTGCAGCGATTGGTTGGGCTGGCAACGCCACTTTCGGTGTATGCGCCTAGTATGTTTGGAAAATTCGGGGCCAGCATATAGAGAACGGATACGCCGCGTTTATAAATAGGGTAAGCTCGCCCCAATTTTGGAACGTACGCCTGATAAATTTCGCCCGTGAATCGTTCGCATGCGCCCTCTTTGCAGATTACGTCATATATTTTCAGCGCAGACGGCTCCCTGTCGTAAGGGAAATAAATGGCACGAATTCTATTAGAAAAGGCATTGATGATATCCAGTGCACCATTGTAATGATCGCTGTCGTTATGCGAGACAACAAGTGCCGCGATCTCCGGTTCGGAATTCTCAGCAAGGAATTGTAGGGGAAGGCAGTCATTCTTTCCCCGCACAGGGCCACCATCAATGACAACAAAGGCTGGCGGGGTACCGTGTTCCCCGCGAAAAGAGAGTATTTGGCAGAGGCCCTGCCCGACATCGAAGACGCGCAATTCTACTGTAACTTGTGCGTCATCCATAGGACGGACCTGTCGTAATTATCAAGAGACCGAGGAGGAAGAGGATTCATCTCTTAGGCCACCCCATAAATCCGCTGGCGCAGAGGGTAGCTGTTCGAGCGAGCGCACGGGCAGCGCTTTACGGGCTTTGGCAAGTTGCATTTCTGTAAAGGGCCGCCTGCGCTCCCAGTCTGTGATACCAATCAGCCTAGCGTTCTGCCACTCGCGCAGCGTCACTGCTTCGAATAGAGTGCCTGGGGGAAGCCCCAGAAAATCGCTAGGGACCTTATTAACGGCGGCGTTAATGCTTTCTATCCTTCCGTCGTCCCATTTTATTCCAATAATAGTACCCCGACGCCGAGCAAAACGTCCTACTTCTCGCATACGAACAGGTGTTTCGAATCTGTACGTCGCAATATCAATGCTATTTTCAAAGAGGCGCCATTGGGAATAATCCTCAACCTGCATCTGATGCGGAAGCAGTGCCAGCAAGTACTGGAAGCGGGAGTGAATCTCCAATGCCCAATTGGACCTGGCCTCTATGGGCGTATTGCCCTCTCCGTAGTATTCGCTAACATCCGGATTTCCGAATTTCCACTTATGAATTGATGTATGGAATTGATTAACAAAAGGCATTGACTTCTTAAGCTGATAAGTAGGCGCATCTACGAAGGGGGGAGTAATTTCCGTAAAGTAGATGGTATCACTTAGGCAGTAGGATTCCGTGTAGCGCGGATCATTCTGCGGTGCCGAGGCATGCAAAGCATAGGGAGCCTTGTAATGAGCCGAAGCGCCTTGCGCGGAACTTGGAAGGTCGGCGGAAGCAAGAGCCATTTTAGGGTAAGATATCGTTTCGGACGCAAGGGACTCGGAATTGCCCGCCAGCGATATCGCATAATCCCATTGCAAGCGAAAGCGCCTTACGCCGTCCTGAAGACCGGCGTCTTGTAATATCTTCAGGGTAAGCTTATCGTCAGGACAATCTGTCTCCATTAAAACATCAAGATTGAACTGCCTGAGCGAGGCCGGGAAACCGGCTGGTATATCCGGAAGAATGCGCAAGTAATCCTTAATCTCATCGGCTGATTGGCTAGCCGGTATCTCTAGTAAATCAACATAAATAAGTTTCGCACTGTTGATGCCCTGGGGCTTGAAAAGATCGCAGTAGAGCTCATGCAGAATCAGAAACTCCTCGGAGAGTTCGTGATATCCGGGATGATCAGATCCTTCACGCAAAAGACTGAGCGCCAGCACGTCGTCGGAGAGATGAAGCCAGAACTTGGTATCCCTTTTGCGAGCTGATGCCGAAACGATACGATCCACTTTTCTTACTTCCTTCAGGATATCCGGGCGGCCTTTTTCGAATTTCAGCTGCACATTTCTTTCGACTCTGCAGTTTTCGAAAGCGTAGCCTCGATCCTTGACAGCATCCTCATATTTCTCGCATGTGTCTCTCCCCCAAGGCGCCTTGGTTTCGGAAGGCCGATAGGACAGCTGGACTACGGTCTCCAGTACCGGCGGCTTGGCCATCTGGAAGGCAGCAAGTGGAGATAGGGCAATGGCAGGAGGGGGCGTGTTCATAGCGACGAGGAAAATGATAGGTTTGAGCAGGCATGGAGATCAAAGGAATTCTTCTGTAGATCAAGTTAAATCGTCGGAAGATTTGAGTGGGAATGCAGGATACGCTCGCCCAACCTGCTATTAGGCCAGTTTCATAGCGATATGCTCATCGAGGATTTCGCGGACTGTCAGGGGGATGATTACTTTGTGGGAGCGTTTGAAGAAGGCGCTGATTTCTTCGAGAGCGTCGGAGGTATAGGCGAAGGAGACGAAGAAGCCTTTGGGGCTGTGTTCGCTGCGCATGAGGACGGCTTGGAAGGCGTCTATGTCGGGGCGGCCAACCTTGTCCTTTTGTTTGACTTGGATGGGATACCAGATATTCATGAAATCGAAGACATCCTTCTGTTTATCGGGCGCGGCGCCCACGGGGAAGATGCGGCCGTCTATGCCCATGTCGCCGACTTGGGTCTTGTTGGGGATGCCGCCGAGGGCGATGACGGCCCAGTTCTCAAACTCGAAGGGCGGGAGAGCGCGGAGTTTTTCTTCGGTCCAGGGCAGGTCGCGCACGACGAAGCCGCGTCCAACGCGCCAGAGTTTCTCGTCTTCAGGCAATCCGCACGCGTCGCGCATGCGCTTGGCCATGCGCGGCAGGCAGTGGGCGAGATGTCTATGCCGATCCACTGCCGGTTGAGTTTCTGCGCGGCGACGAGCGCCGTGCCGCATCCGCAGAAGGCATCGAGAATAATGTCGTTTTCGTTGCTGCTGGCTTTGATGATGCGTTCGAGGAGAGCGAGGGGCTTTTGTGTGGGGTAGCCAAGACGCTCTTGCGCCATCGAATTGATCGGCGGGATGTCGGTCCACACGGCCTTAAGCGGCATTCCGACCCCGAGGTAGCGCTTATATTGAGGGAATCCTGGGCCACTCGAAGTGCCTTGGCGCTTGTGCGGCGTCCAATAGATTAAGCCATTTTCATCTAAAAGATCCAGCTTTTCCTGGGTCGTTAAATCTTTTAGTTTTCTTTCGGGATGGACTCCCTTGAGAGCAATCATGGGAACGGCCCAGTGCCTACCGATATTGGCCGGATCAAAGCCACGCCATGGCTTCGACGAGTCTCCATCAGCAGTTCCTGCGCCGGTTAAGTCTGAGAGTCGGTAAGTGCCCTTCTCGTCTTTATATCTATACTTCGTATCAAGATAGCTCTCCTCATACGGTTGGAGAATTGGATTCCATACATGATCTGCGCTGCCGGTATAAAAAAGGATGTTGTCGAAGTTCCTCCCATATTGTGACGCGTCATTGTGGGAAGGTGTCCGTTGCCAGATGATATCATTCTGAAAATTATTCTCCCCGAAAATCTGGTCGAGCATGACCTTGACGTAGTGGGACGCGTGCCAGTCGCAGTGGTAGTAGAACGAGCCGGTTTTCTTGAGGACGCGGGCGAGCTCGACGCAGCGCGGGCGCATGAATTCGATGTAGGCCTGAGTCGAGGCGTGGCGGTCTTCGAAGGCGCGCTTCTCCTTGGTCTCGCCCCAGAAGACTTCGTAGTTGCGGTTGGAGTTGAAGGGCGGATCAATGTAGATCAGGTCCACGCAGGCGTCGGGGAGTTTGGCGAGTTGTTCGAGATTGTCGCCGCAGAAGATTACGCGGGTATCCACGAAAGACGACGGCTTGCCGGGCTTGGCGGGTGGCTCGGCGGCTTCTTTTGTCGCCTTGGACTTAGACATGGAGCAGGGCCTTTCTGGAGCGACAGGCTATAGCCTGCATGGCCCAGAGTGGGGCTGGCGGAATTTTAGAACGAATGATGTATAGCGCGCGGGGGCGGCGGGGGCCAAGCTCAAAAGCAGTTGTTTTCGGGGACGTGTGACCTCCCGCGCCCGGCTTTCAAGAAGCGAATCGTCTGCAAGATTCTCCCGGACGTTCGAGACTACTGCATCTTGAACTGGCGTTTCACAAAATCCATCCAGAGTTTCGTGTGCGCCGGGCTGTTCTTCTCAATGCCCGTGTGAACCTGGCACTCGATGCCTAACGCGTCCATCTTCTCTTTGAGCGCCTTGCCGAAGCGCGGGTGATGAATCCCGGTGTTTTGGTCCCTGATCGGCGTTTCCAGCGTGCTGCTGTAAACCAGCAGGGCCGGGGCGTCGTCCTTGGTCAAGTGGGTGAGCGGCGAGCACTCCTCGAATAGTTGATACTTTTCAGGGGGCAACTGATCCAGGTTGTCCGGTTTCATCCGGAACAGCATCGCCAAGGCGCCGATCTTGTACGTGTCTATTTCGGTATTTCGGGGACAGGTTAGAATGGCGCTAAGATAAGGGTTTCTTGTATCGGTTCCTATGCATGATCTCCTTGAATTCGGATCGAGGTTTATTGAGCAGTTGGTAATCTTTTGGCCGTCTTTTTCTGGCGCGCGGCTCAACGCGGTTGGGCCGGTAGGGTGTCCGATCTGCGGCAATGCATGACAGCAAATCCTTGAACATTTTGCCGCGCTTGCAGCCGCTGCCCACAAGCGCCATTTTCGGCGCCCACTGGCGGATGGCCGCTACCGCGCCGGCAAAGCTGATCCTGACATTATCTACCTTGTATTGTTGTGACGCCTGCGCCATCAAGGCGCGCACAAGGTTGTAGGCGATCAGACGCATCGTCAGTTCCTTGCGGATCATCGCCGGCGTTTTGCAGCGCAACACATCCATCTTCATCGTGATCTTGATGTCGCGCAAGAATAATTCGACCCGCCAACGCCGGAGATATAATTCAGCGAACGCCTCGGCCGGATACGCCACGGAATCGAGCAGCGTGGTCGCCACGATAATCTTGTCAGTGCGGAATCCCGGCCATTGGACTTGAATGGTAATGTGCCGGACAAGCATTGAAGAAGGAAGTTGATTCCATTCCTCGAATGAAAGCCACTTGGGTCTCCAAGAAGACTTGATCCACTCAACCAGGACGTCATTCTTGCCCAGCCGCCGGATTTCCTTGACTCCCACGGACCGCCGCGCATGCAATCGCATGACGCTATCCACGCCCCGCTTCAGGAGTATCCAGAAGTCGGCGAAACTGCAGAAGCCCCGGTCCGCCAGCATCACATCGCCGCTTTCCAGCAAATCCCACATCTGCCGCCACAGCGTTCGTTCGTCCACCGTCTTGGGACCATAGGCCACGTTCAAGATCGCGCCAGTGGCCAGTAAAAACAGCGCCACCAGACGCATCAGAGGAAATCCGCAACCCGGCTTCTGCTTTTTAGATTGGGGATACGCTTTTTGATTCGCAGGCGTGTCCGGCATCGAGAGCGTTGTTCCATCCGCCACTTTGACATTTCTTCCATGCCAGCAGGTTGCTTCATAAGAGCGCAGGCCTTTGACGCTATTGTCAAAGGCCTTTTGCGCATAGCTCTGCGGCAGCCGACACCGCGCTTGGCAATAGGCGGAGGTGTTGGATGAGATCTTTTTCTTTTTTTGGAGCGACCGCCATGCTTGGGCCTGGCACAAGGATTCGCGGCAGGTTTGCGCGGCGCTGAGTGTTTGGGAGAGAAAAAGCCAGAAGATTTGCGGCGGGCTAAAAACGCGTTTCCGAGACTTGGCCGGGGATTCGGGCAGTGCGATAAGATCGCCGGCCAAGGCTTCCAGATCGCAGGGTGAGGCGCCGCTCAACTGGCGGACGTGGGAGGAAAAGGAACCGAGGGACATGGAACGCCTCCTGAAAAAAGAGATTGACGCGCGAAAAAAGGGATTGACGCGCGCTGAGCATTCATGTATATATACATGAATTCTTTGTGTCAAGGAGGAAATTTCACGCCTGACGAAACGTCTAATTCAAGCCTGATGGACCGTTACGAGAATCTAAAACAGTCACTTCTCAACCTCGGTCCAATTGCTCAAGGGAGCATCTGGCCGCGCATGATTCGCCGGAAGGATTCGCGCGGGCGAATGAGGACTTTCGGGCCATACTATCAGTGGACGAAAAAAGAAAAAGCCAGGACGGTGCTCGTGAACTTGAGCGCGTCAGAAGCCAAAATCTATGGCCGCGCGATCCGCGAACACCGGAAAATGGAAAAAATCCTGGCAAAAATGAGGGCTACTGCGCTGAAAATGCTTGAGTTGGCCATCAAAAAATGGCAAAAAAGGGTGAGTGGGAATTGAGAAAAGAGCGCTTATCTTAGCGCCATTCGGGACAGGTTATTCTACTCTTGACTTGTTTCGTTTTGTTTCTGGGTGATTTTGCTTTCAGATTCCACATGCCAGCACTCTCGTCCCCGCAAGGGAATTGACTTCAGGCGGCTTTTTCCCATTCTTTCGCTGGAGCGTGTGCGAAAAGTGAGTGTTTCCCGCATAAATACGCCCAAGAACCGGCGTTTTTATGCGGGAAACACCTCAGACAAGTACCTTTCGCACACGCTCTGAGTCCATTGTTCAGTTTCCTGATTGAATACCGATTGCATGGGGCCGCCGCTCCAAAAAATTAAAAAACTTAAAAGTGCAGGAACGAACCCAATTTTAGATACGCTGGTTGTGATATTGGATATTGAATGTTGGATATTGGCTGTTAGCTAGCGATTATCCGGGGCGGTGGTGGACAGGACTTCTTCGATGGTGGTAACGCCTTCGAGGATTTTTCGGATGCCCGCCATGCGCAGCGATTCCATGTTTTCGTCCATGGCCACCTTTTTAAGATCCACCGAGGAGCCGCCCGAGATAATGCGCGTGCGCATGGCGTCGGAGACGGTCAGCACTTCATAGAGCGCCACGCGCCGGCGATAGCCGGAGCCATGGCAATTATCGCAGCCCAGGCCCTGGTATAATCTCGCCGCGGGATCAATGCGCAACGATTCGAGCAGGTCTTTGGGATAGTTGGCCGACTCTTTGCAGTGCTCGCAGATGCGCCGCAGCAGGCGTTGAGCCACGATCATGATGACCGAGGCGGTGATCAGGAATGGCTCGACGCCCATGTTCTGGAGGCGCTGGATGCTGCTGGGCGCGTCGTTGGTGTGCAGGGTGGAGAGCACGAGGTGTCCGGTCAAGGCGGCCTTGACGGCGATATCGGCGGTTTCGAAGTCGCGAATTTCGCCGACCATGATGATATCCGGGTCCTGGCGCAGGAAGCTGCGCAAACCTTCGGCGAAGCCCAGGCCGATGTCCGGCCGCGCCTGGACCTGCGTGATGCCGGCCAGCTGATATTCGACCGGGTCCTCGATGGTCAGGATGTTGCGGCGCACGTCATTGATGGTCGAAAGCGCGGAATACAGGGTGGTGGATTTACCGCTGCCCGTCGGTCCGGTGATCAGGATCATGCCGTAGGGGGCATGGATGCTCTCGTTGAATTTCTGCAGGATGTGCGGCTCGAACCCCAAGTCTTCGAGGTTCAACATCAGCGAGGTGGAGTCCAGGATACGCATGACGACTTTTTCGCCGTGCACCGTCGGGCAGACCGAGACGCGGAAATCCACTTTTTTATTTTGGAGCACCTTCTTGAAGCGCCCGTCCTGCGGCTTGCGTTTTTCAGCGATATCGAGTTCCGACATGATCTTGATGCGGGCGATGATCGCGTTTTGGAATTTTTTCGGCGGCGGAGAAACCTCGTGCAACACGCCGTCAATGCGATAGCGCACGCGCACGGCTTTTTCCAGCGGCTCGACGTGGATGTCCGAGGCGCGGGCCTTGAGCGCCTCCTGGATGATCAGATCCACCAGCTGGATGACCGGAGCGTCATTGACATGGAGCGTGGCGTCTTCCATTTCGGCCGCTGCGGTCGCGTCGGCGACGGCGGCGCTGGAGCCTCCGGTATCGGTATCATCCTCCTGGATATCCTTGAGCATTTCATCGTATTGATTGGCCTGGCCGCCGTAGTAGCGGGAAATGGCCTCTTCAATGTCGGATTCAAAAGAAATGACCGGAATGATCTGGCATTTGGTCAGCAGGCGCAGCTCATCGAGAAGGAAGATGTTGCCCGGATCCGTCAGCGCCACGGTCAACGTGTCGCCGGTCTTGTCCACGGGGACGATGCGATAGCGGCGGACGATCTCCTCGGGGATGCTCTTGAGGATGAGCGGGTCAATCTCGTAGTGCGACAGGGTGATGAAAGGGACGTTGAGTTGCCGGCCCAGCGCGGCGGCCATGTCCCATTCCGTCACAAGCCCCATCTGGACCAGAGCGGTTCCCAAGCTCTGCTTGTTGGTGGTCGTCTTGTCGAGCGCGGCCTCCAAGTCGTTTTGCGAGATGATGCCGTCTTTGACCAGCATCTCTCCCAAACGCTTTTCCATCGCCGTGGCCATTGTTCACCTGCTTTTAATACTGTAAAGCGCCCCGCCAGCGTCTCCTGCGGCTGAGGCTGCAGAAAAAAACTGCTCGCTGCGTATTCTTTGCGCCCCTTCCATTTGTCCGCCCTCTATTTAAGGACTGAGCCCCCGCTTTTGTCAATCCGGTTTTTTGACTAAAAAGGGGCCTTGCGCGCGGCCTTCCTCCCTTGAAATAATCGCGTCCAAGATACGGTAGCGAGGAAGGGAAGGAGGGAAATTCATGGCGGACCCGTTGAAAGCAACCTGCCCGGAGTGCGGCAGTGTATTGTTTATCGAGCGCGTGACCGGCAAAGTCCTCGAAGTTCGCAGGCCGGTCGCGGACCAGCGCGAGGATGAAGACCGGTTCAGCGCGCTGATGCGCAAGGCCAAGACGCGCGGCGAGGCGGCCCTTGAAAAATTCGCCCATGCCAAGGAAAAGGAGAAAACCAAGAAAGATCGGCTGGAATCCCTGTTCAAAGACGCCAAAGAAAAAGTCATCCAATCCGGCGACATCGGACCTGAAACGCGGGATATTGACCTGGATTAAGGTTCGGAGTTCAATCTTTAGATTGTGTTTGGAGTTCAATCTTTAGATTGTGTTTGGAGTTCAATCTTTAGATTGTGTTTGGAGTTCAATCTTTAGATTGTGTTTGGAGTTCAACCTTTAGGTTGTGTTTGTCCGTGTTCATTCCCTTCGGAGGAAAACAATGGAAGCATCCACAAATTCATCTCCTGCCAGCGCCAATTCCACCCGCATCGGGTGGATTGGAACAGGCGTCATGGGCGCGGCGATGTGCAAGCATCTGATCAAGGCCGGCCATGTCACGACGATATTCAATCGCACCAAAGTCAAGGCGCAGCCGCTCCTCAAGAACGGCGCGCAATGGGCTGATTCGCCCGCCGCCGTGGCGCGCGCCAGCGACGTGGTTTTTACGATGGTCGGCTTTCCGCGCGACGTGCGGGAGGTTTATTTCAGCGCCGATGGGGTTCTGGCGGGCGCGCAGGCCGGAGGCATCCTGGTGGATATGACGACGACCGAGCCGTGCCTGTCGGGAGAGATTTACCGCGCGGCACGCGAAAAAGCCGCCGCCGCCATTGACGCCCCCGTATCAGGAGGCGACGTCGGCGCGCGCGACGCCACGCTTTCGATCATGGCGGGCGGCGACCGCAAAACGTTCGAGGCCGTTTTGCCGCTGTTGAGCCTGATGGGCAAGAACATCGTATATCACGGCGGCGCCGGCTGCGGCCAACATGCGAAACTGTGCAATCAGATCGTCATCGCCGGAACGATTATCGGCGTTTGCGAAAGCCTGCTCTACGGTTATAAGGCGGGACTGGACCTGGAGACGATGGTACGCTCGCTCTCGAGCGGCGCGGCGGGGTGCTGGACGCTCGAACATCTTGCGCCGCGCATCCTGAAGCGCAATTTCGACGCCGGATTTTTCGTCGAGCATTTCATCAAGGATATGGGCATTGCTCTGGATGAGGCCACTCGCATGGGTCTTGCGCTGCCCGGCCTGGCGCTGGTTCATCAGCTGTACATCGCGGTTCAGGCGCAGGGCCATGGCCGCAAGGGCACGCAGGCGTTGATGCTGGGTCTCGAGAGTTTGTCGAATCTGACCATTAAATGAAATGGTCGGGATGGTGGGACTTGAACCCACGGCCTCAGCGTCCCGAACGCTGCGCGCTAGCCAAACTGCGCCACATCCCGACGGCCTTGCAAGGGAGCGCCTCCCTTTCCTGCTCGCTTTCGCTGTATGCATAAATGGCGCGCATTCTTTGCGCGCCTCGCGTACTTGCCGCAAAAGCGGGGCGCATCATGCGTCTAGAGGCCGGGCCTGTCAAGCGAATCCTTGCGGTTTTTAGGGCGGGGCGCCGGATAAGTTGCTGAATCACAAGCGTCCGTTTCCGGCGCCGGACCGGGTGGGCGATTGGTCAACTTGGCTGATGCGGGGCTTGAGCGACGAGCCATTGAACCGGATCCGTCAAAACACTCGCACAAGCCGGCCAAGCGCAAATGAATCCTTCATCGAAAAACTGGAGCGACTATTGAAACGCCTCCTGCACTCCCATAAAACGAGGCTCCAAAACAAGGCAGGACGATGAAAACCAGATAATTTAATCACCTGTCCCCTAAATTACCTGTCCCCTACAGGACGATGAAAACCAGATAATTTAATCACCTGTTCCTTAAATTAAATAAGGGCTGACCCAGCCCATTTTATCATTCCTTTTTAGATTCAATGGCGGTAATAACGATGGCTTTACCTTCAGGTCGTTCTTCGTCTCTGAAAAGATAGGGATTGCCTTCAAGCGTTCGTATACAGGCTTTTTCGCATGGCTTCATATTGCCGGCACCCTTCAGTTGATAGATCTCGCGAGCTTTATTTTTAGGATCGTCCATTTGATAAACACGAATTAACAGGGGGGAAGTATTGGACCAGGTTGTGATATAGCCTTTCTTGCCATTGCTCCACGCCGAGACTCCAGCCACATCATTCTGCGTTATGCCAATGTCAAATGGCGCCCAATTACTCCCGTCGTTGCTGGACCAGCAGGCGATAGATTGCTTTCGCGCAAGCTTGTCAGCACTGATTGCGAAGCAATAAGCAACGGCTTGAAAGGACATCAAAGATGGATTTTCCCCTCGTCCCAGCATCATAGCGTTAACGAGGCGACTGGTACTAGAAGTTGCTATATTGTCTGATCTTCCAACCCAAATTCCTCCCATGATCTCAGCTCCAGCCAAAAGATATATAGCATTATGCCGAACCGCAGTAGGATAAACAGAAACAGAATAATCATAGTCTGGGGGTTTATTGCTACATAAGATGGTTCTTAATCTGCTCCATCTAGTTTTGTCAGGATGTGCGAGATTAATATACCCTATCTCAAAGTAAGAAGCCCCCCCTTGCATCTCAACCACGACGAAGACTTCCTTTTCAGCAGCATTGCATGCGATAGCGCAATGAGGTGGCCAGCTAGGGAAAATAGAGTCTAGTTTTTCACTGTATATACAAGTTGGGTTGGACTGTTCCAGTATCAGCTCATGTCCTTGAGCATAGAAAATCTTGCCTCTTAGCGACAAATCAAATTGAGGACTGCGGGTGGTAGATTTAGGAAACTCCGGTTCGGTAACAACCACCAGGAAATTTCCCTCTGAAGTTGCTACATCCCATTGGGACTTAGGACCCAATCTCTGAAGGAAGTCCTTGCCATATGAATAGCTATTGGCAAGCGCCAGGAGCAAAACAAGACATATGTGCCAGATGGTGACATTAAGGCAATTGACATTCATTTGATTTCTCCTATTATTCAGCCGATGGTTTACGTGAGTATTGCAGCTCCTTTGCCGGCTCGTTCTTCTTGCATCTACGATGCCCATAGGAACCGACGTAACTGCATGCAATTCCATCGCAAGCAGCATTTTCATGATTCAGCTCCTGAATTGAAGGGCTTGACCCTTCAAAAGGTCCAATTCCATAGGATGGATCATATATAACTCCAGGATTTGACGGATCAGGACCGTTGGTGGTAATGCGGCAGACGTAGTGATTGAAGAAGCCTGCGGGAGGATTTATATTCCCGTGTGCAGGAACTCCTGTAGTATCTTGCGCGTCGCACATTATTTCATAGGGATAAAGTGATCCGGCATATAAACCATCCTGGTATATGTCATTTCCAGAGGTAACAGAATCAAGAATCCCATCAGCGCCTGGCAATATGCAGAGCGAGTTAGTTCCGGAAGGAATAACCGGAACATCGTCGCCTGTGGCAACAGAGTCACACACATTGTCAGCACCAGTTCTAATGTGCCTGTCAAAGCCCCAATTCTTCACTAGGATAACGGCTGCTGAAGTATTGACAGTATCATCAGGCACCAATTCCCAGACCTGAGAAATGCTTTTAAGTCCTTGTGATTTCATGCACCAATGCTGTAATTGCGCCCAAGTACGACAAGATCCATCACCATATTGTAGTAAGTCACCAATATCCTGATTTGTGGGATTATTATACCAATATGTCATCTGAGTTCCATCAATGCGGTGAACATTCAATCCTGGAAATTCCGCCCATATATGTTCAACAATCGACGCGGTAGTTGTATCTCCAATGCAATTCTTGCAGCCGATCCAAAGCGGCGTCTCATAGAGGGGGCCAGGACCGCTCGGATCGTAGAACGTTATATAAACGCGGTGGTCGCTGCTGCAAACACTATTCCACAACTTGCCTCCATCGGGTGAATATGACCATGCAATGGACATTGGATTGTAGAAATTAATCCAATCCTGAAAAGGCTTCGCGCATTCTATCGGAATGCTGAACGTTGTGCCTGACGCAGTTATAGTTGTTGGTGGGAAATCAAGCCCATCCGGCCCCTCGCCTTTGATCAACAATGTCGAGAATGACAGTCCTGCGGTGCACGATAATTCAATATCAATTTCCGCGCTCATCGTAGTGTTGCGCGTATAACATACTGGCTGCGAACTATCTCCTGCGTCACTGGCGGTTCCATTTAGTGGATTGGAGTTGTCCACCCAATGCGGCCCGCTATACGAAGTTGTCCCGTTATCTGCGAGAATGCTATGTATGGGTCCTGTAAACGTAATTCGCTTGAGATTAACTTCGCCCCCTACTGATGTAGCACGGTCGGCTTCAGCAGTCGAGCCTTCAATCGTCGCGCTCACTTTCACGTTCACCGTCCCTGTGCTCGTTGGCTCGCCGACCATTTCACGATAATTGCCATTGAAACATTCAGATAGTATTGTAACTGAAGTGCATGTGAACTGATACTGAATTATGGAAGTAGTAATATCTTCTGGAGATACACGCGCTCGCCATAGCACGCTTTGGCCTTTCCAAAATACTGAATTCTCCGGAGGTAGAAAAAATGCCACGCTAAATGCTGTGAATGCTATGCTCGTTGTGCATTCAACTTGACGGCCCAGATCGTCATAGGGACTGCGATAATTGAGTGAGATAGAGGCGGCGCCAGAGGATGTCGTAATGACAGTTACTGATGTCAAATCAGAGCCTTCGAGAACGGCAGAAGTTACTTCCTGGCCGTTAACTATGAAACGCAGCGTGTCTGGATTGGTTCCCCGGGTCCACGTGAACCATTGACCTGCCGTGCGTTGCAAAGCAGGTAGGATATTCGACGCGAAAGTGTGCGTTGTGTTTAATGCAAGATAACCAATAGGGGGCGTGATTTGCGCAGCGATTATCGAAGCAGTGCAGATGCGTTCGATGGCATTGAGCGGCGTGTCGTTTGTGGCGGAGTCTGCGCCCCACGGACCGGTATCGCCATCATTATAGAGTGCTTTGGCGCCATAATTCCCCGGTGATGTAGTGGCGCAATCCTGAAAGGCGGCAAGGTTCCATGAAGTATCTTCATAAGGAATAAGGTCCCAGTCCCAACTGCTCATATTCCATGTGAACCGCGAATCGAAATCGCTGATGGGCGAAGCTGAGAAATTGCCATAATCATCCAGTGTGGTGGCGGCAGGGCTATAGGCAAAATAGTTTGTCAGGCTCGTGACATCAGTCATGACGCCATTGACTTCCAACGTCACTCCCGTGCTTGTTGGCGCCGGATCGGCAACCCAGTAGTCATTCGGCGCGATTCTGACTGCCAGCGCGTCCGTGCGCACGACATCAAGATGATGATATGTCAAGGTCAGAAGCTCGCCCGTGGAACATGTCAAGCCTTTTGCGGTAGCGGTTAAATGCCCTGGGAGCTGGCTGACTGTCCAAGAGGTGGGCGGAATAATTTCGTTATTATAGTTATCTTTCAATGTAAGGCAGCTGGAGCTTGGTTGGGAAGTTTCAAGCGTAACAGTGTCGCTTGTATCATCGCCTGGATAGACCTGCAAATATATATCCTGGGTATCATTGACTCGCATGGTTACAAGCGTTGTGCATTTATCGCCATCCCAATAAGGTGAGATATCCGCCCAAACCATTGGCGCCGTGAATATGTTTTCAGAAGTCTCCCAGCATTTGAATCCTGAAGCGCTTGTTGTCGTCCATTCAACTCTCGCGTTCATCTGAATATCAAAGTATTGCGTATAGACATAATTGTCTGACGGATTTATTGCATTTCCGTTAGCATCATACTGATACAGTTTACCGTCCCATCTCGCAGATATTTTTGGAAGATCGCTTACCCATTTCCGGCAATATCCGCTGTAATTCCGTTGATCCGTTAGTGTCAGTGTCAATCTTTTGAAGCCCGGAATTTTTACATAAGGGGTCAACTGGCAGCCAAGCCTTGGCCAAGTGGACGTAGTTATCTCGCCACATGGAATAATATCCGGGTGAGTGAAGTTCATGCAATATACAATACATCTCGACTCAACCATAAACTCGCCGTCGCTGGCGTTTTCTGGGGGATTACCATAAACATAGTTACTCGCCATTAAATCAATTGAATAAATCTCTGGCTCACTAACAGTATCTGCGCCGTACCATTCAATAGTCCAATATGGCTCCCCGCCTTCATAGTCAACTATGTGGTATAAACCATCACTTTCATATCGCATATCCATGTCAATTCCAGTATTCATCCCCTCTTC
>JAPLSP010000608.1 GCA_026398575.1 Candidatus Sumerlaeota bacterium
GGTTGATACGCCCGGATCGAAGGTGTAATAAACTTTGCCATTCGGCCAGAGAGAGCCATAAAAGCCGCTTTGTATCTGCGCATCTGCCTTGCGGAAGCGCATGTCATCTATCTGGACGTAGTCCTGATTCGCCGGCGCCAGGGCCAGCGCGCTTGCCGCCGCCTGGCGATGAGATTGTTTGACCGCGGCAGGAAGATTGGCGAGTTCATCCGGCGTCGGCAAAAATGACGAAGCGAATCCCGCCGGCCGGAGAAGACCCAAAGCCGTCAGAAAGAAGATAACCTGCAGGATCGCCGTCAGCGACCGTTGTCTCATGTGCATAGCCTCTGCAGTTTAGACATTTGAGTGGGCAAAACCTGCTTCAGCAGGTTCCTCCTTGCCCCCGGCTTTAGCCGGCGGGTTGAGATGCTCTGTCCTTTTTTGTAGCGCGCTTCAGCGCGGCTTCTCGATACGCTTTAGCATTTCCGCCAAATTACCTGCATCAGTTCTCAAGCAGCCGCTCATACCCCCGCCTTTGCTTCTGCGCTCGTATCATCATCTTCATCTTCCATGTATTTCCCATGCCGCTCTATTTCTTCAGCGTTCTGTGTAAGATGCTCCGCCGCTTCCAAATATGACCTCCCGGCGGCGATCGCCTCTTCGATTTCGCCGATCGTTGCGCATCGCATCAGCACGGCGCGCAAGGGTTTGGAGTTTCGCACGCCCTTCAGATATCCATGCGCGAATTTGCGGATTTCCTTGGCCGCACGCGCCTCACCCTTGCGCCGCGCCATGAGCCGGGCGTGATTCACCAGCATCGCCAGCCGTTCCTCCAGCGTGATGGGGCGGTCGCATTCGGCGTCGGCGGCGTCCGTCGTTAGCGCCTGAAGCGCCGCGCGCAGAATCCAGGGATTGCCCATCCATCCGCGCCCGATCATGACGCCGTCGCATCCGGTTTCCCTGACCATGCGCCGCGCGTCCGCCCCCGTCCAGACGTCGCCGTTGCCGATGACGGGAATCGAAACCGCCTGCTTGACCTCGGCGATCCGGCGCCAGTCGGCCGCGCCGCCGAAGCCTTGCTGGCGCGTTCGAGGATGAAGAATGATCGCGTCCACGCCTTCCCCTTCGGCCATCCGCGCCACTTCCATGTAAACCAGATGCTCCAAGTCCCAGCCCAACCGGAACTTCAGCGTCAGCGGGATGGAAATGGCGCGCCGTGTTTGCGAGACGATCCCGGTCAACAGCGGCATATCCTGCAGCAATCCGGAACCCGATCCTCCATTGGTCACTTTTTTTGCGGGGCAGCCGGCGTTGATGTCAATGGCGCTCGCGCCGCGATCTTGAAGAACGCGCGCCGCGCCGGCCAGGGCGGCGGGATCTTTGCCAAAGATTTGCACGGACACCGGCGGCGCCTCGCCGTCGGTATCCACCATGCCGACGGTTTTGCGCTCCAGGCGGCGCATGCCTTCGGCCGAAATCATTTCCGTGAAGACCAGATCGCATCCCATCTCGCGCGAAATCTCGCGCGACGTCCGGTCCGAATAACCGGCCATGGGCGCGGGCAGCACGGGCGCCAGCGACTTCAGCGATCCAATGGAAAGAGGCGAACAGATCAAGAATCTAACAATCGCGAGGGATAGACATTTGCAGTTTTTGGGGCGTGATATAATCTATACGTAAATATCTATCAACGATCCCACGGGCCCTTGGGAATTTTCGCCCAAGATCGCATTGCGGGAATAAGTCAAAGCGCTCTGAGATTCGGCCGGCGCTTTTTTTTCGGCGACAGCAAATGGCATGACCGTTGAATGACGCTGCAGGCCGCGATGGTTCTGCGAAGCGGTCAGGTCCAGCGTGATCTGGCCTCGAGGAGTTTTCGCATCGAGCTGCTCCGACGAATCGCCATCCAGAGAAATCGGTTGCGCCTCAATCACCGGCGGCTCGACGACTCCCGTGAGCGGACGCGCGCCCGGATAGACGTAATAAAGCGCCGGCAGATTTATGGTTGGCGTCATCATTTTGAAAAATCTTAAAAGCCGCTAT
>JAPLSP010000621.1 GCA_026398575.1 Candidatus Sumerlaeota bacterium
CAGAACGCCATTCGCGGAGCCGGCCTTCGCCAATGTCCCGAAAAACCGTTCGCTCTATCTTTCGGGACGCGACATCGGCGATGAGTATCGGTATATCCTGGAGCGCAAGCTGGCGAAGAAATTCCCCGGCGTGATGTTTAAGCGGCCCGAACTACTGCTGAATCCATGGGAATTGCAGAAGACCGAGACGGGCGAGAAGACGGCGCAGGCAGGCGAAGAATATGGCGCCCTGAGACAGTCCGAAGCCACCGCCTTGGGACGGAGCGCGGCGCCAGCCAAACCCAAATCGGGGGAGATGTTTTCGGACTATACCAGCCTGGATTTCCTCGCCGAAAGCTCTGCTGCGCTGCTCGATCTGAAGCCCGGCGCGAACGGCGTGGTCGTCCTCGAGCGCAAGGCGCTGGGCAATCATCCCAATCTGCTGGTGTTCGCCGCCGATCCGGAAAACTCCGTGTACCGCCAAGTGATGCTTCAAACGCCGTCAAAGGACGAGGACGCCGCATCCTTCGCCGCAGCCGCACCGGCTTCGGGGCCTATTCGGTTCCCTCACGTACTCGATCTGCGGCTGAGCGTGGGGCTGGAGCCGGACAAACACTTCACCGAGCGCAAACTCATTGATGTGGTCGCCAAGGGGGACGCCTTCATCCTGTCGAACGTGACCACGGCCAAATGCGAAGTTTACGACAACCTTGAACGAGCTTACCGGCTTTATGCCACTTTGAGCGGCGATGCGACGCTGCAGGAATTCCGTTTCATTCTCGACTGGCCGACGTTCAAGTTGGAAGAGAAGCGCGAGAAATACGAAAAATACGCCAGCCACGAGCTCCACTTCTTCCTCTACAAAAAAGATCCGGCCTTCTTCAAAGTGTCAGTCCTGCCCTTCCTGCGCAACAAGAAGGACAAGACGTTCCTCGATTGGTGGCTGATCGCCGCGATTGATGGAAACAGCAAGGCGCCGGAGCTGTCCGAGTGGCTCAAGCCCTGGCGTCATGCGCAGCTCAACGTGGTGGAGAAGATTCTGCTGGCGCAGCGCTTGGCCGCCGATCGCGAAGGAGCGGCGCGTCTGGTTAACGAGCAATTCCGCCTGTTGCCTCCGGATATTGACCGCTACAATCACCTGTTTCTCACCGCTTTGCAGGGGAGGTCGCTGGAAATGGCGGCAGGCGGCGGCGCCGGTGGGAGCGCCATCAGCCTCGGCGGACGCGTAGAACGGCAGCTGGCCTTTAGCACGGATGGAGCCAGCCTTATGGCCATGGACAAATTGGGCGTAGAAACAGCTGCCGCGGCGCCCCATCCTGCCGGGATGGCGATGCCCGCGAGTGCCCCCGCGCCAGCCAAGTCTGTCGCATTCGCTGGAAAGCCAAGCGAAGCAGCGCAGGACTACAAGAAAACTCCGGCGCGGCGCGCAGGCATTCAAACCTCCGAAAAGCTTGCGGAGCTCAAAGAGGAGGCGAAAACGGATTTGGCAGTGGAAATGGAGGGGCTAAAGCGGGACGAAGGGGGGCTGGCTACTAGACTGCGTGTGTCGAATGCCGAAAGCAGGAAAGAGCTGGGAGAGTTGCGTTATTCCTATGCGGATGGAGCTAACAAAGCACTGGACGCCCGCGCAAAACTCCAGCGCCTTTATCGCGCGCTGGAAGGCACGAAAGAGTTTGCCGAAAACAATTACTATCATATACCCATCGCACAGCAGATCGCCGGTCGCGTGACGGTGAACGCATTCTGGAATGACTACGCCGCTTATGACGGCAAGTCGCCCTTCGTCTCGAAGAATCTGGCCGAGGCATCGCACAATTTCACCGAAATGATGTTTGCGCTGTCCGTGCTCGATCTGCCCTTCCAGGCCAAGAAGTTGGAATCGAAAACCGGCGAGGGCAGCCTGACCATTCAGCCCGGCAATGAGGCCGTGATTTTCCACAAGGAAATCGGCGAGGCCAAGCCCCAGGCCGAAGGCGCCAGCCTCCTGGTCAGCCAGAATTTCTTCCGCCTGAGCGACCGCTATCGCGAAGAAAACGGCGAGCGCTTCGACAAATTCGTCACCCAGGAGTTTCTCACCAACGTCGTCTATGGATGCCAGGTCGTCCTGACGAATCCCACCTCGACGCGCTACAAGGTGGACGTATTGCTGGAGATTCCGCGCGGCGCCATCCCCGTCAAGAACAGCCAATACACGCGCAGCGTCCATCTCGATTTGCAGCCCTATAACACCAGCACGTTGGAATATCACTTCTATTTCCCCGGGTCCGGAAAGTTCATGCATTACCCGGTGCACGTCGCCCGCAATGAAACGCTGATGGCGTTCGTCCAGCCGTTCAACTTCAACGTGGTCGAACAGCCGAGCCAGGTGGACAAGGCCTCGTGGGATTATATCTCCCAATTCGGCACAGATAAGGACGTGCTGGAATACCTTGGGCGGGAGAGCGTTCAACGGACCCGGCTGGAGCGCATCGCGTGGCGCATGAAGGACGCCTCCTTCTTCCGCAAGACGCTCGATCTGCTGCAAAAGGTCCACGCCTTCGATGCGACGCTCTGGTCATACGGCATCAAGCACAACGATGTTCCCTCCATCCGCGAATACCTGCAATTCCGCGATGACTTCGTGCAGCAATGCGGCGCTTATATAGATTCGCCGCTTCTGACGCGCGACCCCGTGTTGCGCAAGACGTATCAGCATTTGGAATACAGCCCGCTTGTGAATCCGCGCATTCACCAACTGGGACGCAAGCGCGACATCCTCAACGACCGCCTGTTCGGTCAATACCATCAGCTGATGGACATCCTCTCCTGCCGCCCCACGCTGGATCAGGATGACCTGCTGACCGTGACTTATTATCTGCTGCTGCAGGACCGGGTCGAAGAGGCCCAGAAATTCTTTGACCGCGTCAAGCCATCAAAGATACAGACGGCCTTGCAGTATGATTACTTTAAGATTTATTTTGCCTTCTGCGCCGAGGATTTCAAGTCCGCCCGGTCCCTTGCGTCCAAGTATGGCGACTATCCGGCCGAACGCTGGCGCAAGCTGTTTGCCGCCGTCGTCGCGCAGTTGGATGAAATCGAGAAGGGCGCCAAGGCCGGCGCCGTGGACAAGATGGACCAAACCGAAGAGCAGACGCGCCTTGCGGCCGCCGAGCCAACGCTGGAATTCAAGATCGAGGCGCAGAAGATTCAGATTCAATACCTGAACGTGAAGGAATGTGAAGTCCGCTATTATCCGATGGACATCGAGCTTCTGTTCTCGCGCCAGCCGTTCGTGCAGGAATTTTCAGGTCTCTTCTCCAGCATCCGGCCCAACAGCGCCGAGACGATCAAACTGGACCCGGAGCAAAAGACGCGCACGGTTGATTTGCCGGCGAAATATCAAAGCAGCAACGTGATGGTCGAGATCGTCGCAGGCGCGCTGCGCAAGTCGCAGGCCTGCTACGCCAATTCGCTCAACGTGCAGATTTCTGAGAACTACGCGCAGCTGAAGGTGGCCCATGCCAAGACCGGCAAGGCGCTATCGAAGGTTTACATTAAAGTATATGCCCGCATGCAAGGCGGCGAGGTTCGCTTCTATAAAGACGGCTACACCGATCCGCGCGGCCGCTTTGACTACGCCTCGCTGAACACAAACGAACTGGACCGCGTCGAGCGCTTCTCGATCCTGATCCTAAGCGAATCCGACGGCGCGCTGGTCAAAGAAGCCGGTCTGCCGAAGCGATAATGATTATGGAGATGTTAAGGCATTTCTTGAGCACGAAAGCGCCAGTTTTCTATCCGATGGTCGCCAAGGACTACAACCTCAAACCGGTCAAGCCCGTCCTGATGGCCGAAGGGGCTTATGAACACGGCTCCGAGTATGGGTTCGAGGTCACGCCGCTTTGGGTCCGGCGGCAGGCCTATTATTCCTATCTCGCCGGCGCCCATCACACTTATGGTCACAACGACAGTTGGCGGGTGCTGCCCTCGTGGAAACAGGCATTGGATGCGCCGGGCGCCGTCCAGATGGTTATCCTTAGAAAGATTTTCGAGGCGCGCAAGGAATGGTGAAATTTGGCGCCAGACCAGAGCATCCTCGTCAGCGGCGGCAAGACGGACGGCTCCATCCTGAATCTGGCCGCGCGGCATAAGGATGGCAAATGGCTCATGGTCTATCTTGCCGACAAAGCCGCGTTCTCCATAGACATGGGCAAACTGGCAGGCTCGGACCGCGGCGGCGCCGCCTTCTGGATTGATCCCAGGACGGGCCGGCAAACTCCAACCGGGAGTTCCTCATCCCGCGGCGTCCAAAACTTCACAACGCCGGAAGGATGGGAGGACACCCTCCTGATTGTGGAGCCGGCAGGAGCGGCAGGGGCAAACAAAGACATTGAAAAATGACTCGAATCAATTTTTTCACTGAAGGTCAGCACGCCACCTCCGGGCCTTGCGCCGGTGGAGCGTTGATTTTTCTCTAGCAGCGCCCGCTTTTCTTTCACCGCCACCACTGGGCCTTGTGCCAGTGGAGCGATGATTGTCTGCCGATATTACTCGCTGCCAAGACAAAATCATCGCTCCACCGGCGCAAGGCCCGGCGGTGGCGGAGGATAAAATGGGAATACCATTCTAGAGCAAAACCATCGCTCCATCGGCGCAAGGCCCGATGGTGGCGAAGGGGAATGGAATTCTGAATTGCGCCCGCGCCGTATCCTCAACAAAAATCGCGCTTGACTTTGCGGGGACGACCTTTGAAATTGCGCCCATGATTTTTCAATGTCATGGCGCGGTGAAAAATTGGCGCCCCCCGATGGGCGCACAAAACCAATTTCTTGTCAGAAGAAAGCGCAGGTTTTGAAAACTATGAATAACACATCCATTCGTTTCCACACCGGCATGAATCGCCAGGCTTTCGTGAAGGCTGCCGTCGCCGGCGCGGCCCTGTTGGGCGCCAGTCCGCTGGCGCTGCGCGGCGCGACAGGCGCCAATGACCGCATATCCATTGGCTGTATTGGAGTCGGCGGACGCGGCTCCGCGCTGATGGGTGAAATCGTGGCGCTGGCCGACCAGGAAAATGTCCAGATTGCGGCGGTCTGCGATGTCTGGTCGAAAAACCGGCAGGCGGCCGCGAAACGCATCGAGACCAAGTTCGGCAAGGAGCCGCGGCAGTGCTCGCGATTCCAGGAACTGCTTGCAATGAAAGACGTTGACGCGGTGGTGATTGCCACGCCCGACTTCAGTCATGGCCCGATTCTGACCGCTGCTCTTAAAGCCGGGAAAGACGTGTACATCGAAAAGCCCATGACCATTGATTTGGCCTATGCCAATGAAGCGCTGGACCTGGCGCGCGCCAACGAGCGGGTCGTGCAGGCCGGCACCCAGCGGCGCAGCGAAGGGCCTTTTCGGGGCGCCGCCAAACTTTTTGCCACGGGCGTGTTGGGCCAGGTCAGCCGTGTTTCGGCGGCGATGTATTTCAACGAATCGCGCTGGACGCGGGCCTCGGCCGATTGCGTGGAGAGCGACGTGGATTGGGAGGCCTTTCTTCTGCATCTGCCCAAGCGCGCGTTTGAACCCAAACTGTTGCGCCAATGGCAACTCTACCGCGAAACTTCCAATGGCCTGCCGGGGCTGTGGATGACCCACTACGCCGACGCGCTCCACCTGGTCACCGGCGCGAAGTATCCCGCCACCGCCGTCGCCCATGGCGGGGTGTACGTCTGGAAAGACGGCCGCGATACCTCGGACACGTTTCTGGCGCTGCTGGAGTATCCGGAAGGTTTCCAGTTTGATTGGGGCATGGGCTTGGGGAATTCGTCCGGCGTGCATTTCACGGTTCACGGCGCCCAGGGCACGATGGATCTGGAGAAATGGACTATTTCGCCGGATGGAGGGCGGCAAAGCAAACTCACGGCCGCGCCAATCGTCGCCGAGCCAAAACTATCGCACATGGGCAACTGGCTGCAATGCCTGCGGTCGCGCCAGAGACCGAATGCGGACATTCAATTCGGCCACCAGCACGCGGTAGCCACGATCATGGCCGCCATCGCTTTTCAGACCGGACAGCGGCAGAAGTATAACCCTGTGACGCGGACCATCGAGCGGGGCTGAGAGCAGCGGGAGTTCTCAATAATCCATTATTCGCAGTTATCGCGATTCCAACCCGATCTCGCCGGGCCGTACAATGACCAGTGGCCAATTCTGGCCAACGACCAGTGGGTTGATCTTTTCCAAGCGCGCTTCAGCGCGGCTTCTCGACATGCTTCAGCCTGAATTGGCGTCAATGCCAGTTCCATGCCAGCGAGGAAACAACATGCAATCACAAGATGCTGAGAAATGATCTCCCACAAAGTAAGTTGGTTCATATCCTGCGGATATGAATCCAGTGGGGGCGGATATATCGGAATAAGCCACCCTTGTCCAGATGATCTCGAAATCCAAGGGGGCGGAAGCGTAAGATAGAGCATCCCTGGCGATTTCCTCTGTAAAGAGAAAATCGTCCTCACACAGCCGATCCTTTTCCAAGTCAGCCATTCTGACTTCAGCCAAGTTCTCGCTATCGGGATTCGGAACAAGAGTATTACGATCAAGTCCGCCGTACTGAATAGCGAAAGAATCAGGCCCCCGGTCGTTCCGTGGAATGGCATAGGCTGGCAAGGCCAGGTTGTATCGGGGCGCATACTCCCGGTACAACCGCGCATAAGTTTTGACAATGAGAAATCCTGCTTTGATTTCCATATGGATATCAGAGACAAAATCTCCTACGGCATGATTTGGCGCAGGACTTCGCTTTCATGGGCGAGGAGGACGCGTTTGATGTCAATTCCGCAACTGAAGCCTCCGAGCGCGCCGTCGGAACATAATACCCGATGGCAGGGAACGAGAAGGGGAATGGGATTGGCGCCCAATGCGCCGCCGACGGCGCGCATGGCGCTGGAGCGTACGATCTGCTCGGCGATCCAGCCATAGGGGCGCGTCTGGCCGAAGGGAATCGTCTGGCAGGCGCGCCACACATCCTGCTGGAACCCGGTGCCGCTCGAAAGGTCAAGGTCAAGATCGAAGGTCTGGCGCCGCTCGAGAAGATATTCCCTGATCTGCGCGAAAGCCTTCGCCAGGAGCATCGCTTCGGCGCCAGCGGCCAAGTCGCCTTTATGGTGAATCAGCCACTGGCGCAAGACGTTGCGGGCTTCGGTCTTGGTCTTGAGCGAAAGGCTGACGGCGCGCACCTGCGCGTCGCCGCATAATACTCCGATCCAAAACCGCCCCAACTTTTTCACGTCATAATCGAAGCGAGGTGCAGTCATTTGGCGATTTTCTGTCCGATCTCGATCAGTTCGGTGAAGGATTCCACTTTCAGCGCGGCGCCGCCGATGAGGCCGCCGTCAATGTCGGGCTTGGCCAGCAGTTCGGCGGCGTTTTTCGGGTTCATGCTTCCGCCGTATTGGATGCGCACGACGTCGGCGATGGCGCGACCGAAGAGTTTGGCGACTTCGTCGCGGATGGCGCTATGCATATCCTGCGCCTGCTCGGGCGTGGCGACCTTGCCCGTGCCGATGGCCCAAACCGGCTCATAAGCGATGACGGTCTGGCGCATCTGCTCCGGGGTCAGGCCGTCGAGGCTGCCGCGCGTCTGGCCGAGGACGACCTCCATAGTCCTCTCCGCCTCGCGTTCCGCCAGAGTCTCGCCGACGCAAACAATCGGTTTGATCCCCGCGGCGTGCAGAGCCTTGGCGCGCTTGTTGACGGTCTTATCGGTCTCGCCGAAATACTGCCGTCGCTCCGAATGGCCGACGATACAATACGCGCAGCCGATTTCCTTGAGGAAGCCGGGAGCGATTTCGCCCGTGAAGGCGCCCTTCGCCTCCCAATAAACATTCTGCGCGCCGAGCGCGAGCGACGAGCCTTTGATAGCGTCGGCCACGGTTGCCAGGTTCGTGAACGGCGGACACAGGACCGCTTCCACCTTTGTCACGCTCCCAATCGTCTTCTTCAAACCGGCAGCCAGCTCAGCGGCCTCCTTCCGGTCGCAGTTCATCTTCCAATTTCCGGCGATGATAATTTTGCGCATTATTGAATCCCTTTCCATATTTTGAGTTCTTGCTTTGATGCCTTGAACAAAATTTTCAGCGTTTGCCAAGATTCTCTTTGCTTCTGTCTGAGAGGCGACATATTGGTCCTCATAATCAGCTCTTTGCCGTAGCTGGAAAGCTTCGTGTATCCAATGAGAAAACTCCTTGGGAAGCTGATGCTCCTTCACAAATTCACGATCCAGCAAAGACAACACCCCGGAATGCTTGGATGTGCCTAGATCCTTCAGCAGGAGCATGGACTGAGCGGCGTAAAACATCGCATAATAAGAGCGATTAAGCGCGGCCTTGTATCTGGCATTTCTTAGGAGAAGATTGGCATCTGCCAACGCTTCATCTGCCTGCTCCAAGCGAGTGACAATGAGCGCCTTGCGATCAAGCTCATTCATGCCGCTATCCCCTCTCGCAGGATATTCCGCACCAAAGGGCTGCTGGAAATGGGTCCACACTCGAATTGCTCCCGCGAGTAATGGATCGTTCCTATTACCACTTCATTATCAAATCCTATTTCCCAAGCGATATCGCTGACCAAGCGATGCCGCTGTTCATCATAGTAGTCTAATACCACGCAAATATCAAAATCCGAATCACCCTCGTTGTCTCCCCGGGCACGAGAACCAAACGCCCAGACGCGCGCGTCCGGGCATTTTTCCCGTAACCGTGCGGTGAACTCCTTGAGGATTTCTCTGTCGCGCTCGGAGATCATTGAATCTGTTCCTGCTTGTCTTTTTTCTGAACCATATTCCGCGCCATTTCGATAAATTCCCGGGCATGACCGATAGCTTCTTCCGCGTCCTTTTGGGTGGACTCATAAAAGTCTTCATAATCCGCCAACTGGCGCTGAGAAAACAAATCCCGCAGCCAGACGGCGAACTGGCGGTCTATGATTCCCTGATTCACGAACTCACGATGAAACAGCATCAAAAGGCCGCTATGGCTCTTGGTCTGAAGGTTGCGCGTGAGCAGTAGAGCGGATGCAGCATAGAACATGGCATAATATGACCGGCTAAGCGCCAGGTCCCGATAGCCTTGCCCAAAGTTGGCTTCCGCTTCTCGTAACGCTTGGGCTGCCCGCTCCAAGCGATAATTAATAAGCGCCGATTTTGCTTCATGATTCATGCCGCTATTCCCTCCTCGCGGATGGTTTGCACCAGTAGCGTTTCGGACAGAGGGCTTTCATCGAACTGCTTGCGCGTGAACCAGATGGGAATGATAAAGCGCTCGTAGGGGACCCCTGCATCCCATGCGGCGTCCAAGATTGCCTGACGATCCTCCGCCTCCATTTTATCGGCGACTACGCATACATCAAAATCCGAAAACTCGTTATTATCGCCTCGCGCGCGAGAGCCAAACGCCCAGACACGCGCATCAGGACATTTCTCGCGCAGTCGCGTCGCGAATTCATCAAGGATTTTTTTGTCGCGTTCGGAAATCATTGCGTTTTCAATCAGTTTAGCGCTTGGCAAAAAAGGGCTGTAGCATTTCTTTGTTGCATCTCAGCATATTATTGACCGCGGTTTGAGCGTCCGTCTTATTTTTTTTGCATAGCGGCTTATAAAATCCTCGATGTCATCATCAAGATATATTGGGAGATTGAATTTGGCTTTCGCATTATAAAACTTGCCTCGTTCGCCCTTGGAAA
>JAPLSP010000335.1 GCA_026398575.1 Candidatus Sumerlaeota bacterium
GCAGCAAGCAACCGCACTCCAAATGCTGGCGCCGCTTCCGACTGCATTGTTTTGATCCCTTAGGTAAGAATACGTGATCGTAATTCTGAGCCGGAATACTTAGAGCACTAGGCGCGCTAACAAATCCGTCCGCTGTCCCGGCGATTTGCCTGCCTTCGATTTATCATGCCTGCGCAAGGCCCTTGATGCAACGGGGATTCCAAGGCATGCTCCCGGCGTCGAGAGAGAATTGCCATGGCCTTGATCTTCGATCATCATACGCTCGAGCGCCTTTATCGCCGCTATAACCGGCGCGAGTATGTTGCGCCCGATCCGCTTCAGTTTCTCTATGACTATCCGGAAATCCGGGACCGGGAAATTGTCGGGCTGCTCGCCTCGTCGCTTGCCTACGGACGGGTGGCGCAGATATTGCGAAGTGTGAAGACGCTATTGGACCGCATGGGTCCTTCTCCATATATGTTTGTCACGCAAGTAGCCGAGCGCGAGCAGGCCGGGATGCTTCGGAATTTCCGGCACCGCTTTACGGCGGGCGAAGAGGTTGTCGCATTGCTGCAGGCGGCGCGCCGGATGATCGAATCGCACGGTTCGCTGGGCGCATGCTTTCAGGCCGGGCTTGCCGACGGGGATGAAAGCGCCGCGCCGGCCTTGACGGCGTTTGTGGACGCCATGAACGGGGCGTGCGGGCTCAATCGCAGCTATCTGCTGCCTTCCCCGCGCGATGGCAGCGCCTGCAAGCGGCTGAATCTCTTTTTGCGATGGATGATGCGAAAAGACGCCGTGGACCCCGGAGGCTGGGAGCGCCCGGGCGGCGCGGCGAAACTCATCATGCCGCTCGATACGCATATTCATCGCATCGGCCTGGTCTTTGGCTTGACCCGCCGCAGGCAGGCCAACATGAAAACCGCATTGGAGATCACGCGCGCGTTAAAGAATATTGCGCCGGAAGATCCCGTTCGCTATGATTTTGCATTATCGCGGTTCGGGATACGAGCCGAATTAAAAATTGAAAACTTATTTGCCCAGGCCGCTGGGGAAAGGGAACTGTCATGAGCCGGGAACGTTGGATTCGCCTAATTGCCGGGTCTTTTATCCTGGCCAGTCTGGCGCTGGCGCAGATTCATAGCCGGTATTGGCTGTGGTTCACTGCGTTTGTCGGCGCCAATCTGCTGCAATCCGCGCTGACGCGCTGGTGTCTCATGGACAATATTCTGCATTCCGTGTTTGGCATCAAGAGTGAAGCCGAGGCGTGCTGCCCATCAACAAAATCGGGCGACGCCTGAGTTTTTGCGGTTGTCATGGCGCCTTCAAAGAGCCTATCTTTTTTCTAGGCATCGAAGACAAGCCGCTAATGTTTTTGCGCCGCTGCACGATGAATAGAGCAGAAGCAATCGCCGCCATGAAAATAGGTTTGCTACAGTTGGACTTGCTGTTCGAAGACTGCAATTCGCTCAAGGACAAGCGCAGCATCCTGCAGGCGATCAAGCACCGCCTGCGCTCCAAATACAACGTCAGCGTGGCCGAGATCGGGGACCATGATATCTGGCGCCGGTCGCAATTTGGATTGACCGCCATTGGCAACGGCCCCGAGAGCGTTGAGGAAATATTTCGCTCGGCCATCCGTGAGGTAGAGTCGCGTCCCGATACGGTCGTGACTGATTATCAGATTGAGATGTTCTAACGATGACATATTCCCGAATGCCGCGTGTGGATGAAGTGGTCAAGGAAGCCCTGGCCGAAATCATCCATGAAGAAATCACCGATCCCCGCATTGGATTCGCGACGGTCGCGCACGTCAAGGTCAGCAAAGATTTGCGCCAGGCGGTGGTGGGCATTTCCCTGTTGGATGACAGCGTCCAAGCCGTCGAGATGGCGCTCGAGGCGTTGGAGCACGCCCAGGGTTTCATCCGGCATGAGCTGGCCGCACGGGTCAAACTCAAGTATGTCCCCGAGTTGCGCTTTATTCACGACGGCTCGGCCGCCTACGCCTCGCACATCGGCAGCCTCCTGAAAGAAATCGAGCCGGACGAAGGCTGGGGCGCGGCGCCCGAAGCCGTCGAGAAGATGGCGCATAGCGATGAGGATTAGCGCCGCGGTTAAGCGCCCCTCCGGAGCATTTGCTTTTATGAGGGCCGCGGCTCAATGAGCCTTCGTCAGGCCACGGCGGTTATTGCGGATCATCTGGAATGCCCGCAAGCCATTGCCCCCAAACAGCTTTCAATGCTGCAACCATTTCTGGAATAAGCCGCAATGGCTCCTCTACAATTTCCCAGCTTACCTGAAACCCATAACCATGCACGAAGCGATGGCGGAAACGCTGATACTTCTCCAAAAGACGCGGCATGCCAGGGGGAAGTCTTCCACCCAAATCTGCATCATTCAAGAATTGCTGAAGTATCTGGCGATGCGAATCGGAGCCAGACGGCCAGTCAAGTTGAAGATGCCGGCATCGGCTCTTGCAGAGGTTTTCGAAGCCTAAAGAGATATCGGCAACATACTTGGCTGCGGCAGCCGCATCCCACGGATCCCTTTGTTCTGGAGGAACGCGCATCAAGCATGACGCAGCATGCATCACGCCATCCAACTGCTCCAACTCATATTCAATTTCATGCGCCAGTTTGCGCGTATTCATACAATGCCTTCGCATCTTCGGAGATTATATCGAAAAATCTTGGATTTTCTTCGCGACTTACAAGGTCAAATGGCGCTTCCAGCGCTTCGAAAACAGCCGCATCTGCGTCTAACAGCCGTCTGAGAGGAATGCCTTCTACAGCCAAGTCTATATCTTGCGCCGTCTCTGGCGAACTAGCGTAACTCCCGAATAATAGAATTCGCTTGGCGCCCATAGAACGCAAAATATCAACGACCCGATTTAATTGCCCTTCAGCGATTTTCATGGCTGTTTGCCTGCGATAAATCGTTCGAATGATAATCCGGAACAAGGCGGCGCAAGATCGCGCGAATGGCGGCGGCGTCAGACGTGCGAGACGCCTTTTCCAGCTCCGCGATCGCGCTTTCCAATACCGTGCGGTCCACGGCATCGGGTTGGGTGACAAATATCTTGCCGAATTGTGTGGCTTTGACGCTTTCTCCCGCCGTCAAGAGCTCTTCATGGATTTTTTCGCCGGGCCGCAGACCGATTTCCTTGATCTCGATATCCTTGCCGGGCGTGAAGCCGGAAAGAGTGATGATATTGTGGATCAGGTCCAGAATCCGAATCGGCTCGCCCATATCAAGGACATAAAGGCGTCCGGTGTCGCATTCGATTGCGGATTGCGGCTCAGCGCTTGGGGAGCGGTCAACGGCATCCGTTCCGTGAGCTTCGGATGATCCGACCGGTCCGACTGGTCTGACGCGTCCGACTGGTCTGACCGATCCGGCGTCTTCGCCCGCCCCGCCCGATTCCTCCATTTCTTTTTGTGAAACTGAGTTCTGTGCGATGCCGGGCGCCCCCGCCATCACCACCAGGCTGGCGGCCTCGGGAATCGTCATGAAATAGCGCGTCATCTCGCGATGGGTGATCGTCACGGGGCCTCCGGCGGCGATCTGGCGCTTGAGGGTGGGGACGACCGACCCGCGGCTGCCGAGTACATTGCCGAAGCGCACCGCCACAAAGCGCGTCCGGCTGCGCACGACCATGTCCCATAGAATCATTTCAGCCACGCGCTTCGAGGCGCCCATGACGTTCGTCGGGCGGACGGCTTTGTCGGTGGAGATCAGGATGAACCGCTCGACGCCGTATTCGGACGCCAGCCGCGCCAGCAGCCGCGTGCCGAAGACGTTGTTTTTGATCGCTTCTTCGGGATTGATTTCCATGAACGGAACGTGTTTGTGGGCGGCGGCGTGGAAGACCACATGCGGGCGATAGCGCTCGAAGACCGCGCGCATTTTGTCTTCATCGCGCACGTCGGCCACAATGAGCGGAAAGCGCTCGTCGGCATAACCGGCATTGATGCGCCCGGCGATCTCGAACAGGCTGTTCTCGCCGCGTCCGAGCAGGATGATTTTTTCCGGACTCAGTTTGAGAATCTGCGAGATGATTTCCGAGCCGATCGAACCGCCGGCTCCGGTGACCAGCACTCGCTTGTCGCGAATGTAGTTCAACTCCGGCGCCAGTTCCAGATTGACCGGATCGCGCCCAAGAATATCTTCAATCGTCACGGGCCGGATGGCGCTGACGGAAATCTGCCCGCTCATGATTCTTGAAACGGTCGGCAGAATCTTGGGATGGATATTCTGCGAGCGGCAGATATCGGCGATCTCGCTGATTTCGCGCCCGCTGGCCTCCGGCAGCGCGATGATCACTTCCTCGACGGCGTACTCGCGAATGAGTTCCGCCAATTCGGTCAACGTCCCCAGGACGTTGAGTCCGTGAACTCGCCGGCCGATGTGCAACGGACTGGGATCCACGAATCCCACGGGATCATAGCCGTCTTCGGGATGCTGCAGCATGGCCCGCGCAGCCGGTTCGCCGGCTTCCACGCCGATGATAAAGACGTTCTTGCCGCCCTTGCGCCGGAAGGTGCTCAACAACACGCGGCGCGAAAAACGGAACCCGCCCACCAGGAAAATCGTCAGCATCCAGTTGGTGGCGACGACGGACCGAGGGATGGTGATGATATGGTCGCGCCCGGCCACAGGGTCATACGATACGGGCCATTCGGATCCCAGCTGCCGGATGTGAGGCGCGGAGACGTTCAGGATAAAGAGGCAGGCCGCGACGAGAGACGCCGCCATCAGGATCACTTTCAATTCCGTGACCCCGGCGAAGCGGAGCAATCCCCGGTAAAGGTGAAATACGGCGAACAGCGCGACTTGCAGCAGGACCATCCACGGAACCAGCGCGCGATACTGCATGCCGTATCTCACGTCCCAGGAGCTGGCGTCCAAACTATTGATAAAGTAGGCGAGGGCCAGAGACAGGGCGACCAGCGCGGCGTCAATCAAGACAAGGATATAGCGCCGTCGCGCAATCAGCCAGGTCGCAACGGCGGAATCCTGCTTTATGAGTGAGGGATTGCTAGTCAATGTGAATTACGCTCCAGTTGCGCCGGACGTAGAGCCATCCGGAGCCGACCGAAAGGACCACGCACAACACGCCCAGGCTGTAAAGCAGGAGCGAGATGTACTGGTCCAAGGCGATCCAGCGCACGATTTTGTCCCAATGCTCGATCCACTGGAGAAAGTATTCCAGGACTTTCAGAATCATCGCGACAATGATGGTGAGCATCTGCGTCACCGTTTTGCTTTTGCCCCAGCGATCCGCCTGAATCACGACGCCTTTTTCGAACGCCAGCGACCGCAGGCCCGTGATAATGAATTCGCGAAGCAGGATGATGACGACCATCCACGCGGGGAAGATGCCGCGTTCCACGAATGCGACAAAACAGGCGGCGATCAACAGCTTGTCGGCCAGCGGATCCATGAGTTTTCCGAAATTGCTGCTGATGTTGAGCCGGCGGGCAATCATGCCGTCAACAAAATCGGTAAGGGCGGCCATGATGAAAAGCAGCAATGCCACCAGCCACGTCAGAGCCATGATTCCGGAATAATAGTGCGCCGGGTCCTGGTTAGGACGTGTGAGATCGAAGCCGAAATTGCGCGGATCGAAAACCAGGAACGCCATGATTACGGGAACCATCAGCATCCGGGTAATCGTCAGTTTGTTGGGGAGATTCATAGAGAAGAAGCCTGCTCGATAAGCGCATGGTTGTTGTTTCCTGGGATCACTTCAAAACCTCCAGCACCAATACATCCTGCACGTCAATCAATCCGACCAGCCGGTGTTCGTCATCCACAACCGGCAACTCGTCAATGCGATTGCGGCGCATCATCGCCACCGCTTCGCTGGCCAGCGATTTGACGTGAATGTGTTTCGGATCGCAATGCATCACGCTGCTCAGCGGCATTTCGATATAGGCGCCGCCATGCGCCGCCACGCCACGCCGCAGATCGCCGTCCGTGATAATGCCTCGCAGCCGCCTCGACTCATCCACCACCAGCACGCAGCCCGGCCGGCGCAGCCGCGTGTCGTGCGGCTGTTGCTCCAGGTGCGCCAGCGCCTGGCGCACGGTCATGTCTTCGCGCGCCGTCAGGATGGGCTGGCTGGCGTCGAACATCATGGATTGCTCGACCGTGACCAGCTGCCGCCCGAGCGAACCGCCCGGATGGAACGTCGCGTAATCCTCGGCCTTGAAGTCGCGCATCTTCATGACCGTCAGCGCCAGCGCGTCGCCGACGGCTAGCATCGCCGTCGTGCTGGCCGACGGCGCCAGACCCAAGGGGCAGACTTCGTCCACCGGCCCCATGTCCAGCGTCACGTCGGCCCGCTGCGCCAGCGTGCTTTGTCCCTTGCCGGTCAGCGCGATCAGCGTCACGCTCCAGTTGCGGATATGGTTGATCATCCGCAGGATTTCCTCGGTCTCGCCGCCATAGCTCAAGATCATGACGACGTCGCCTTCGCGCACGCGCCCCAGGTCGCCGTGCAGCGCTTCGGTCGGATGTAGAAAATGGCTGGGCGTGCCCGTGCTGGCCAGCGTGGCGCTGATCTTTTGCGCGATAATGCCCGCCTTGCCGATGCCCGTCAGGACAATCGCGCCTTTGCATTCGTATATCAATTGCGCCGCGCGTTCGAACGGCGCCGCGATGATTTTCTCCATCGCCCCGACCGTCGCCGCTTCATTGCGTATGACGTCGCGGGCATATTCCAAATCCACTTCGGGCATGACTCGCAACTTCCTTCCAGCGCCGGCTTGCCGCAGGCGCTTTGCGCGCGAAAGACGAGGCAGTTTGCCAAAGCCTCCCCCGCGCTTTCAATCCTGTATTTCCGATCGGCGGTTCATGGCGCCTGTATCTTGCGCCCGGCCGCTTTTCCCTGGCCTGCTTTCTGTCCGGGGCGATCGAGCTGCGCAGGCCGGGCGTCTTTGAACAAATCCAAAGCCTCCTGAAGCATCTTCGCGGCAGCGGCAGCCTCGCCCTTGAGCGATTCGACTTTGAGCGGTTGTTTCTCTCCCGCATCGGCGGCAAGGTCGAAAAAATCGCCGGAGCGGTAAAGCTTGAAGCGTTGATTGAAGGCGAACTCGCGGACGGTCATGTCAGCGCCCTGGCGCGGCGAATACCAAGAGTAGAGCCAATCGCGCGGTTGTCCCTTTTCGCCGCGGAGTTGCGGGAGGAAACTGCGGCCATCCAGTTTCGCGCCGGGCTGCGGTTTCACGCCTGCCGCGTCAAGGAAGGTCGGAAGAAAGTCCGTGCTGTCCACAAGGTCGGGGCAAACCTTGCCGGCGACGACCGTGCCCGGCCAGTTGGCGATGAGAGGAACATGCATCCCGGCGGCGGTGGTCGTGCCTTTGCCGCCAAGGACCTGCTTGTCGCCCATCATCGAGCGCGTTCCTCTGCCCGTGCCGTTGTCGCCAACGAACACAAGGAGCGTGTTGTCGCGCAAGCCCAGGGCGTCGAGCTTCGCGACCAGCTTGCCGATGAGCTTATCCATGTATTCCACCATGTCGCCGAAGTGCTTCTCGTCCTGCTTCGCCTGTTCGCCCTTCGTCGTTGTATCCCACGTCTTGCTGTCGGGCGTGGGCTGGTAAGGCGCGTGCGTGAGCATCATCGGATAGTAGAGGAAGAACGGGCCGTCCTTCTTGCGGGTGATGAAATCCAGCGCGTAGTCGTTCACGAGATCGGGGCCGTACTCGCCATTCGCATAGTCCTTCTCGACGCCGTTGATTTCGAGGCCGGGGTTGGCGTAGCGCGGCGGGCGGCGCGTGTGCTGCCAGAGGCAATACTCGTCGAATCCGAACTTTTTCGGCAGCTCCGGGTCGCGGCCGAGCTGCCATTTGCCCGCCATGCACGTTGTATAGCCGGCGGACTTGAGCAGATTGGCAAACGTGATCGCCTGCGGGTCCATATTGCCGAAGTTGATATAGTTCCTCACATTATAGAGTCCGGTCATCAACTGCACGCGCGTTGGCGTACAGAGCGGCTGCACGCAGCAATGCGTAAAGCGCGCGCCGGTCGCCGCCAGCCGGTCGAGCGCAGGCGTCCGATAACTTGTGCCGCCGTTGGCGCCGATGGTCTCATAGCCAAGGTCG
>JAPLSP010000671.1 GCA_026398575.1 Candidatus Sumerlaeota bacterium
AAGGCCATCGCCAACACCCAGACAGCCGCGATTGTCGCGATGCGAATTGCCATGATCTTCTCCTTTGTGGAAAATCAGGATGAATAAAAGAGCAAAGGGCAACAGAAGCTAGCGAGGCGAATCAACACGACAAACCCGGAATCCAAGGCCGAGGTTTGCGAGCATCGGAACGTCCTTGAAGCGAATCGCCGAACGGCAGAAGTCCGCACCGTTGTCCCAACTGCCGCCGCGATACACGCGCGACGAGCCTTGGTTGGCGCCAACAGGATTGGCGGTCCTGCCGCTGGAGTATTCGCCATACCAATCCGCGCACCACTCCAAGACGTTTCCATGCATGTCGTAAAGCCCCCAGGCGTTCGGCTTTTTTTGCCGGACGGGATGTGTTTGCTCGTTTGAGTTTTCACGATACCATGCATAATCGCCCAGTTCGCTTATGGAATCGCCAAAGCAGTATTTCCCGCGCGAGCCTGCGCGGCACGCATACTCCCACTGCGCCTCGGCCGGGAGCGAATATTTCTTGCCCGTCTTTTGCGACAGCCTCCGGCAGAACTCCATCGCGTCATTCCACGAGACATAATCGACGGGATAGTTCGCCTCTATGAATTTCGAGGGATTTTGGCCCATGATCGGCTCGTATTGCGCCTGCGTCACTTCGGTCTCGCCCAGCCAGTAGCCGTCCAGCGCAACCTCATGCGCTGGCTTTTCATTCGAAGAGTTGTCATTGCTTCCCATCCAGAACGTCCCGCCCTTGATCCAGACCATTTTCATATCCAGCCCGGCCGCGCTTTCCACATAAGTCTGAGGCGCCGCAATATCGCTTTGTGTTTGGGATGCTGAAGTCGCCGATGACATTTTTTTGCTGTCATCTTCTTTGCCTGCGGGAATGCCCTCTTTCGCTTGAGGACAGGCAACGCGGAATCCGCGGGTGAAGAGCGAGAGGTCCGGGCTTTTCCAGCTGCGTTCCGCCGCGCGGCAATACTCCGGTCCCAAGCGCCATGAGCCGCCACGCAATATCCGTCCCTGGCCGGACGGCGGTCCCGTTGGGTTTCGCGCGTTGGCAGACTGCGCGTAATAGTCCTTACCATACCAATCCTCGCACCATTCCTCAACGTTTCCAATCATGTCATAAAGCCCGAAAGCATTGGGCTTGAAACTGCCCACCGGCGCGGTGACTTTGAAGCCGTCCGACCAATCCCTGGCAGCCCCGGTACTCCATGGCGCCCCCGACGATCCCTCCCCCAAATTCGCATAGCGGACGATCGAGGAATCCAGATCGCCCCACGGCGTCACCGTCGTCGTGCCTGCGCGGCAGGCGTATTCCCATTCCGCCTCGGTCGGCAGGCGGAACGTCCCGCGCGCGCGCTGCGATAGCCATGCGCAGAATTTCTTTGCGTCGTCCCACGAGACATAAACCACCGGTTGCTGGTCACCATCGAGTTTCATGCCATCGAAATCCTCGCACAAATGGCTGGGATCAAAGCGGCGGTACTGCGCGTTCGTCACCTCGTATTTCCCCATCCAGAATCCGTCCACCGTGACTGCATGGACAGGTTTCTCATCGCTCAAGTCCACAGCCATAGAATAGCGCTTGCAGGCCGCCTCGTCCGCGTCGCTCGAGCCCATCTGGAAAGTGCCGCCCGGTATCCAGACCAGTTCCATCTTCACCCCTCCGCCCAAATCCAGGATATTGCTCGTAACGCCGGCCTCCGGCCTGCTCTTTGCCGAGGCTACCGGTTGGGTGTTCTGAGCGTTTGCAGCTGGATTACTGGCCGTCAAGGCCATCGCCAACACCCAGACAGCCGCCATTGTCGCGATGCGAATTGTCATGATCTTCTCCTTTGTGGAAAAACAAGATCAATGCGATAGCCGGAGAGATTTTATCAAGCCGTCAGCGTCCAATTCCGTTCAGGCGCCTATGCAACCATCCGCATGGATTTAGTCCGCTTCCTCGCGCAAATGCAAGTATAAAAGATTGGACACGCAAAATCGTAAAAATTGGGGCTCGCTCTTTAGCGCCGCAACTCGTGCAAGAGCGATTTTCTTAAAGCTGCCAGAGATGAGCGCCAGCCCCTGGGAGCGCGGGCGTCCTCGCCCGCGGTCCGCGTCCGCGGATATAGCATGATAACGATGTCATTGAAGGCAAGGGCGCCAGAAATCCATTGCGGGCGAGGACGCCCGCGCTCCCGGGAGGCGCCTCCATCAGACTTGGCGCTTGAGCAGCTGGGGCGCTTTGGCCAGACTGTGCGCTGGGAATTCGCGTGAGAAGAGGAATTGCGGCATGATGAAGAAGCGGATCAGCCTGGCATTCATGCTATTCATAATGGCTGCGGCGGGCGATGCTTTCGCCAAAGGCGGCGCGGCGCGATACCTCAAAAAACCGGAGGCATGGTTCGCCGGAGACGAAGCCAAACGCATCGCGGCCAATATCCTTTCATGGCAGTCGAACCTGGGCGGCTGGCCGAAGAATGAAGACACCGTCGCCCAGCCTTATGCCGGAAAAGATCGGGAGAAAGACCTTAAGCCCACCTTCGACAACGGCGCGACAACCGACGAGATGCGATTTCTAGCGCGCATCTTAGCCGCCAGCAAGGACGCCCGATACAAGGACGCATTCCTGCGCGGACTGGATTATATTCTCAAGGCGCAGTACACCACCGGTGGCTGGCCTCAGTTTTATCCGCCCAGCAAGCAGTATCACCGCCATATCACATTCAACGACAACGCCATGGTGAGGCTGATGGAATTCCTGCGCGAAATATATTCGTCGCCGCTCTATGCATTCGTGAATGAGGAACGCAAGAACATCGCGCGGGAGGAATTCGACAAAGGCATTCAGTGCATCCTCAAGTGCCAGATCAAGGTGGATGGCAAACTCACCGCCTGGTGCGCGCAGCACGATGAAAAAGACTACTCGCCCCGCCCGGGCCGCGCTTATGAGCTGGCTTCGCTCAGCGGCGCCGAATCCATCGGTATCGCGCGGCTGCTGATGAGTCTCGATAATCCAAGCACGGAAGTGATCCGCACGATCGAAGGCGCCGTGGCGTGGTTCGAGGCGGCCAAACTCAGGGGAATTAAAGTTGTCGAGGTCGAGGACAAGAATACGCCTGGCGGCAAGGATAAGCGCGTGGTTGAGGATGCTTCCGCCCCGCCTCTCTGGGCTCGCTTCTATGAGATCGCCACAAATAAGCCAATCTTTTGCGACCGCGACGGCGTCGCCAAACACAAACTCAGCGAAATCGGCTATGAGCGCCGCAACGGCTATAGCTGGCTGGGCGCCTGGCCGCAGACCTTGCTCGAAAAAGAGTATCCATCCTGGAAGAAGAAGTGGGAAGCGAAAATCGGGCTAAAGTGAGGTTTTCGCCAATCCCATGATCTTTAAAGATTTCGCAGCCCATGCGGGATATTGGTCCTATCGGCCCTATAGGACACATAAAATTACCGGACAGGAGATGAATCATGATCGCTGAATTCCCTCGAAGGGCCTTGCGCTCTGCGGCAACTGCCATGATCGTATGGATGATATCCGCCTCTTCGTTCGCGGCTGGCACCTCAACTGCCAGCGTCCCTTCAGCCACATCCTCTACTGCCAAAGTGAAGATCGTCCTCATCGGCGATTCGACCGTTGAAGTCAGCTCGGGTTGGGGACCCGGATTTGCCAAATGCCTCACGCCCGAAGCCACCTGCGTCAACTGGGCCAGGGGCGGGCGCAGTTCCAAGAGTTTTGTCGCCGAAGGCTTGTGGAAAAAAGCGTTGGCAGAGAAACCCGACTACGTCCTGATCCAGTTCGGCCACAACGACCAGCCCGGCAAAGGCCCCGAGCGCGAGACCGATCCCAAGACTACCTACCCTGAGCAGATGGGCAAGTACGTTGACGAAGCGCGCGCTGCCGGCGCCACTCCGGTCCTGATCACATCCCTGACGCGCCGGACTTTTGGGAGCGACGGGAAGATCAAATCCAGTCTGGTGGATTACGTGGAGGCCGTGAAAAAGCTGGCGCAGGAGAAAAAAGTTCCGCTGATTGATCTTCATGCCCGCAGCATCGAATTGGTCGAAAAACTCGGCCCCAGGGAGAGCGAGCAATTCGATCCCGCGCCCAAGCCCGACGCACAAGACAAACGCGCGGACAAGACGCACCTGACGCCGAAAGGGCAGGAAGTCTTCGGCCGGATGGTGGTGGAAGAGCTAAAAAAAGCGGCGCCATCGCTGGCGCCGTACATCAGGTAATTGCCGAAATTGGCTTGCGGCTACTACAGCCCTGCGCAATCATTCCGGAAACTTTTATTTGGAGGCTTCAAATGCGCTTAGGCGGACCAGTGTTTGGGAAACCGGCGGATCCCGCTACGTGGGTTGAGGCGCATCGCCGCAGCCGCTACAGCGCCGCGTATGCTCCAGCCGTCAAAGATGACGCGCAACTGGCTGAATACGTCGCGGCGGCGAAGAACGCCAATCTCGTGATTGCGGAGGTCGGCGCATGGAGCAATCCGATCAGCCCCAACCCCGACGAACGCGCCAAGGCGCTGGACAAGTGCCGCCAATCGCTCGAACTGGCGGAAAAGATCGGCGCCCGCTGCTGCGTCAACATCGCCGGCTCGCGCAACAAGAAACAATGGGACGGTCCCGATCCCGAAAACTTCAGCGATGAAACTTTTCAGATGATCGTTGACTCCGTGCGCCAGATCATAGACGCCGTCAAACCCAAGCGCACTTTCTTCGCGCTCGAAACCATGCCCTGGATATTCCCCGATTCCGCCGACAGTTATCTTGACCTGATCCGCGCCATAGACCGCAAGCAATTCGCCGTTCACCTCGATCCCGTCAACATCATCAACTGCCCCCGCCGCGCCTTCCGTTCGGGCGACTGCATCCGCGAGTGCTTTGCCAAACTCGGCCCCCACATTCGCTCGTGCCATGCAAAAGACATCCGCCTGGATACGCGCCTGACGACGCATCTCGATGAATGCCGCCCCGGCATGGGCGTTCTGGATTACAAAACTTATCTGAAAGAATTGGCCCGGCTCGATCCCAACACGCCGCTGATGCTTGAACACCTGAAGGCGGCCGAGGAATATGATGCGTCGGCAGCCTATCTGCGAAGCATTGCAGCGGAAACCGGAATTAGCTTCATATAGCAGGCATGGATCGCGCGAGCTCCAGCGAATGGAATGAGACAGCCGCTTTCAACGCTGAATAGCTACTGGCCTTCGAGAGCCGGCTCTTTGTTGATGGCGTAGAACGGGCGCGAGGGCGCGCAGTGCTTCATTGACGGCTATCCCGTCAGGAAACACATCCAAGACCTCGGGATCAATAACAACAACATTGACGCCTTGGGCATAACGCCGCGCTGTCACACCGCGGACTGCGCCTGTGAAGTCGTATTCCTTGCGCATCGTGTCGCGGTCGGGATCGGGTGTTACTTTGTTAGTCGCCTTCTTCATATTTTGCTCGCTCCTGTTTCGTCGCTAGCCTGGCAGAGATCAGCCGGGTTCGCGGCGGACGTTCTGCATAGCAGATGATGAGAAGTCTCTGGCGATTTGACATTCCAAGAAGCAGATAGCGCAGTTCCTCAATCGAATGATCCGGATCGGACACCAGAAGAGCAAGTGGATCCCCGAAAACCGTCGTAGCCTCGTCGAATGCGATTCCATGCTTGCGTTCATTCACAAACGCCTTTCTGGGATCCCACTCAAATAGATAGCCCATCTTTGCCCTCGACTCTGCTTTTAATCGCGATCTGGCAATTTACCGGGCGCGCGTTATTGCACGTTGTTAATGGCAAAAAAGCACTACTCAGCGTTTCGAGTCAAGGCTAATCCCCTGCCAACGAATTCCATGTCAACGTTCGTACTTCGTCTAAAATGGCCGATATCCGATTGAATTGCACATCGAAATGCGATGTCTGCGAAACGCTCATACCCAACAATAATGCATAACCGCAAGGGCGTCCACCGCAAATATGCCGCTTACCAAGACAAGGTCCCGCCAGGTCAGGCGGTGATCGCTCAGGCAGGTGCGGGTGGATTTGTAGCCGAAGCCTTTGGATTCGAGGGCGATGGCGAGTTGGTCGGCGCGGCGCAGGCCGCTGACGAGAACCGGAATGATGATGAGAACGTAGCGGCGGATGCGCGCGAGCGGGCCGCCGGAATCCAGATTCAAGCCGCGCGCCTTTTGCGCCATTACGATGGTCTGCCCGGTTTCGATGAACAACGGAGTCAGGCGGAACGCCAGCGACAATGCAAAACTAACCGGGAACGGCAACCCCAGCCACGACAAGCCGTAGGTAAAGTCCTCAATCCGCGTGCTCGTCAGGAAGATCAGCGCCGACAGAATGAAGCAGCTGAGGCGAATGCCGATCATGATCCCATAGAGCGCGCCTTCTTTTGTCAATGCGATCGGCCCCAGCGAAAAAACTATGGTCTGGCCTTTGTGAAAGAGGGACCATAGCGCCACGCTCATGACGAAAAGGATCGCCATGATAGGCGCCACGCGCCGCAGGTTGGGAGCGCATCCGGAAATGAGCGCCACAGCGAAAAGCAGGATGAGATATGGCAGCGCCTCCAGCGGCCCGCGTGTAAAGAATGGCGGCAAGAAGGCGAGGATTAAACATAGTATCTTCATCGCAGGATGCGCCCGCTCGAAGAAGCCACCCGTCGGCTTGTAAAATGCCAGACTCATATCATGTGTCTTTCAGAATGAATTATAGCAAATAGCATGTGATGCAAATTTCATTGGGTTTGGGTTCTGACAAACTGATGTCTGACAAAATAATACAGGCTGTTTGGCTATGATCGTTACGGCGCTCCAGGCTTGCGCGTAAGGGCGCCTGCCAGTTCTTCAACGGTTAAAGATGCGATTCCCAACGCTGAGCCCAGTTGAACGCAGGGCGGCGCGACCAGACCGGCTTGAGCCATGAGCGGCGCATCATGAAAGATCCGCCGTGCCGCGCCATCGGCGATGATTCGCCCTTCGCTCATCAGCACGACGCGCCGCGCGTAGGCCGCTGCGACGTCCAGCGCGTGCGTGACGATGATGATGGTGTGCCCGGAGCGATGCAGCCGCGACAACAACTCCATCATCGCGGTCTGCTCGGCGGCATCCAGGCCCGTCGTCGGCTCGTCGAGAATGATCGTCTCCGGCTTGCACGCCAGCACACATGCGACCGCCAGTTTTTGCCGCTCGCCCTTCGTCATGATGAAAGGGTCTTCACGTTCCCTGCCGCGCAACCCGACCGTTTCCAGCGCCTCCCCCACCTGCCGCTCGATCTCCTGCGCAGGCGTGTTCATGTTTTTTAGTCCGAACGCCACTTCATCAAAGACATTCGCGGCGAAGAGCATGTGATCAGGATTTTGAAAAACAAATCCCACGCGCGCGCCCATCTTCGCGATGCCGATCTTCTGAACTGGCACGCCATCGAAAAGGACTTCACCCGCGTCCGGCTTCAGGAGCGCGTTGAAATGCTTGACCAGCGTGGTCTTGCCCGAGCCGTTCGATCCGAGGATCGCCACAAACTCGCCTTCCTTGATTTCAATGCTGACGCCTTTGAGCGCCGGCAGGCCGCGCGTATAAGAGAAATGAACGTCATGCGCCTGAATCAGCGCGTCGCCTGAAAGCGTCGGGAGGTCGCGGAATTCATGCGCAGATTTCGCGGCAAACCGCTCGCGTTCAAGCATGGGACGCGCATCCTCGACCGACAGGGGCCGCGCTGCTAGCCCAAGCCGTGAGGCCAATGCGAACATCTGCGGCGCTTGGAATCCATTGCGCAGACAGAAATCAGGATCGGCGAAAACCTCAGCCGGAGGACCTTGCGCGGCGATCCGCCCCTGATTGAGAACGACGATCCGATCCGCACGCGCGAGCCGTTCGGTTTCGTGTTCGACCAAGACGACCGCATGATCCGCGTGCGAAAGCCCGTCGAGCGCTTCGAAGAGATCCGCACGTCCGGCTGAATCCAGGTCCGTTGTCGGTTCGTCGCACAGGAGAATTTCCGGTTCGAGGCAGAGCACGCTTGCGAGCGCGAGGCGCTGCTTCTGTCCGCCCGATAGGCTCTGCGGCTCTCGATCCATCAACCCTTCGAGGCCGGTCATACGCGCGACCCGTTCGATGCGCCGCCACATCTCCGCGCGGTCAAGCCCGATGTTTTCCATCCCGAATGCGCATTCGAGGCGCGCGCTCGTCGAGAAGAGTTGCGATTCGAAATCTTGAAAGACCGTTCCAACTTTGCCTGTAAGATCGCTCACGCGCTTTTTGGCAAGCGATTCGCCGTCCACGCGCACGTCGCCGCGAAAAGGCCCTTTGAAAAATTTCGGCACGATTCCCGAAGCGCAGCGCACGAGCGTTGACTTGCCCGCGCCGGTCGCGCCGACGATCCCGACGAACTGCCCACTCTCAATGCGCAAATCAATACCATCCAAGGCCAGCGCCGTGGCGCCGCGATAAGCGAAGCTGATTTTATCGAAGGAAAGGACTGAATTCAATTTTGATGCGATTTTCCTGTTTGGGGGATAGTGACAAAATAGTGTGTGACAAAATAATACTCAGAATCATAAGGCGCGGGTAGAAGTGAGGCGAAAACTGGCGTGTGTTTATGCCGGCTATAATCTTTATGTTATTGCGAGGAACCGCATGAGATTGCGCGAATGGATTTTTTCGATTGTCTCCGGTTTTAGTCCCAATTGGCGATAGATGCCATTATCGCGCTCGATCCATTCGCGGGTCCAGTCCGTCGCGTAGTTCTCCGCATGGCAATCCGAGCCGAAGAAAATATTGTCTTCCACTTCATAGCCGACGGTGAAGAGCTTCGTCAGCGCCTCTTGGCGATAGATGGGCGGCGTCCCCGGCGTCAGGTCAACAAACATCTCGACCGAAAGATTGGGACGCACCGAATACGCCTGCCGGATTTTGCCATAGACCGCGATGTGTTCGTCGCACCAGGGCCATGAAATATGCGCCAGCGAAAACTTCAGCCCTTCGACCTCCAACAGCGCCTCGAATTCCGCCGGGCGGTTATAGCGCGAGGAGTCGGCGCCATCCCAAAGGATGCCCGAATGAAAGAGTATCGGCTTGCCGGTTCGGGCGATAGCTTGGAAGACTTCCAGCGCGCGCGGGTCACGAGGATAGAAGCGATTGCAGATGACCTTGAATGCCCGAACGCCGCGCCGATGCGCAAGCGCGACTTGCTCCATCGCATCCGGTTCGAGAGGGTCAATCCAAAAAACAGGATAGAGATTGGCATGCCCTTCCACCCAGGCGAAGAGATTATCCAGCCGCTCCGCAGCCGTGAGAGGATGCCCCAGCCAGTCAAAGCAGGAAGGAGGAAGCGACAGCAATACTCCCCCATCCACGCCCGCCGCCCTCATGCGCTCGATCAAATGTTTCGGCTCCGGCGCCCCTTCGCCGATGTGAATGTGTCCGTCAAGGATCATGGCAAGCTCCTTGTACGCTGATTCGAACTAAGCACGCATATTGGCAAATACGATCACATAAAAACGTCGTGAATATTCATGCCAAAAGCGAAAACTCATGCGGCTTAGAGCGGCGCCAGCATTTGGAGTGCGGTTGCTTGCTACCGCTTTAGCTACGCCAATCTTGTAGATCATCGAAGCAAAAGCGGCAGCGATACGATGCCCGTCGCTTTATTGCTCCAGTAAACGCGGCGGAGCGTTTGGAATCCGTTTCCTCTCAGGACGCCAATGTCAGCCTTGATGGACATGCCGGCTTGCGGTTTCAGGTTGAGGAGCGACAGGGGAACCGAAATCTCATAAACGCCGTCCGAGCCGGCGAGTTGGACCTGGCCGCTGACATCTTCGACGCTGTCGAATGTGATCGTGCGCCACGGCGACGAAAAGGGCATAGGCTCTTTGGCGCCGGGAGCGACGGGGCGATAGAGAACGGCGACTGTTTTGCCTTTGACCTGGCAGACCAAAAGCCTCTGATCTCCTTCGGTGGCTTTGTTTCGCTTATCCTCCGCTTTGGGGTTTGAGCCGATCATTAGATCGAGCGCGCCGCCCGTCTTGAACTGCGCGCGCGGCGTCTCGCCTGAGTTGACGATCAATTTCGCATCGCCCGTTCGGAAGGCGGCATAGAGGCGATCTCCCGAAACCGCCACAGCCGCCGTAACGTCGAAGGGCTTGCTGTTGCTGTTGAAGTACGCCGCCACGCCGCTCTTATCCACCGGCGCCCAATCGGCCCCGGCCCAATCGTCCACCTT
>JAPLSP010000744.1 GCA_026398575.1 Candidatus Sumerlaeota bacterium
TAACATAAGTTTCGCTGGCGGCTTCCGGGTGGTACGTGCTGTGTCGGCCCCGTAGCAGAAGCTACTCTTTGATTCTTTTTGCTTTTGCGAGCAAAGCGAGCTGAAAATAAAAAATGGAATGCACTTCTCCAATCGGGGAGAAGAAACTACGATAGGTGCGAATGCAAGGCTTAACATGGACCCAGAGTGAGTCATGCAACCTGCTACGCTCCATTCCTATATATTTCGTATTAAACTCCGGCGGATGGATTACGCGGTCAACGAAACTCATTGGGGAGATAACCATGGATATATCAGAAATTGAGGAAAATGGTTTCCAGCTCCGCGGGAGCAAAGGAGATCTTGCAAATGTCGCATTGTTATCTCTGAGGGTGGCACTGAAGGCGTACTTCTCTACCTATAAAACAATGAAGTATTTTCAGGATTTGCTCGAGCCAGGATGTATGAAGGCACAAAAAGACGCTGATTTCGATCATTCCATAGACTACTGCGAGGCCTATATTGAAGCGATTCTGCATTTCCAGCACTTCATTGAAATTTTCTGCAAGGACGTGCCGCGTTCAGCGCCTGAGCCGAACAGCAAGAAGCCACTAGGATTCTTGGAAGGCTTCAAGCGGCTTTGCAGTCAAATCGAGGCGAATCCTATTGATCGAACGACCTACGGCTTTCTTCCGCACTCGAAGGATTGGATCGTAATATTGAATATGCTACGCAATAAAATTTGGCACCGGGACGCATTCGTGCTCGTATATCCTGCACTCGATCACTTGGTTGGCTGCCATATTCTACCTTTCGTAGAGTGCGTGACTGCTCTTCCCCATTACCAGGGAATGGAAGCAGACTGGAAATACAAGAATTTATTCTGTAAGATTGACCCCCTTACTGAGATCATCAAATCCTGCGGAACTGGGGATTTCGACATTGAACGTGTGGCGATCTTGAAAGAAATGGGAAGAGCCGGTTATGAATGTCCCTTTTACCAAGATCCTCTTAACTACAATCGCGTTGCTGCGCATTTAGACGATCCTATTCGAAATCGGGTAGAGCGCGCCGCTAAATTAGAGAGCGAGCACCAAGCTGTTTCCAAAGTTGATGTTTGCCCTGTCTGCGGTTCCAAGTCTCTTATTGTTTACGATGATGTGCAGAGCATTGATCCTACTGAGGAAAACTCTGAGCAAGGTATTTGCCACACTTGGCAGATCGAGTGTCGGGTATGTTCATTCTCTATCGACGATCGCCTTAAGAATGCTTCTGACTATGGTCTTCCAATCCCAATACCGGGCCGTAAAAGATTTGAAGATAAATAGTTCCTGGCGAAATTGAGTGGCGCGAGTGGCGGGGTCAGACTTTTGCTTCGGCAATTCTGGCTTTCCTTGCCGCTATCGCAGCCCGGCTGATGGTCTCTATATCAAGCCCTTCCCACAACGTCTGCCGCCATTCGGTGTAGTCGAAAGGCTCGCGAAGAAGCAACGTGACGAATCTCTCGGCTTCAACTGTTTCCATGCTCTGAGCCCAAGCGCGATAGCCCTGAAATCTGATTTCCATATCTGTTTTCATTTACGATAATGATCCTGATCATCAAACGGCCTATTAAAGCAGCAGTTGTCCAAGTAGATTCTCATAACGCTGTTAAGTATCATCGTCATATCGGCGTTCGGCAATAAGAAAATCCCGGTGATTCCCTCTTTCCGCTGCGAAGGCGCCCAGGCGTTGTTTGAGTGATTGCGATTTGAAAATTTGCGGGAAGCAGTCGCGCGCCCGGATAAGAAAAGAAGTCATCCCACGCGCCGCATGGTAACTTCCCCGGGAGCGTGCGATTAGAAAAATAAAGTCGCGACAATAAAGGCCAGGATGACAGGATATTTTAAAGTCAGGATAAATATTCAAAATAAATCCATCCTGTCTCTAATCCATCCTGTCTCTAATCTATCCTGTCTCTAATCCATCCTGTCACTAATCCATCCTGCCTTACATCATCCTATCCTCAGGAGAACCCGGTTGCATTTCGCTCATCAAAAAACTACGCGCCCACAAGTTCCTCCAAGGCAATTCCTTTCATCCTCCCCGCCTTTCTCCTCGCCGTCCCATACTCTCCCCATCCCAGATTTTATTCCGAAGAGAAACATAAGGCAAATCATGATCAAAAGCCGCACATAAAATCCGATCCTTCGCGATTATCCTTCGCGATTGCGCTATTGCCAGCGGGGCTGTCAATGTGTTCCTCTATGACCGCCATGCCAAAAACTGGCGCGATGGCACGCTGCCTTTGGGCATGACGCTGTCTGAAAATCTCTATCAAGGAGAAGAGAACCTTGCTCAATCGTCTTGTCATGCTTTTACTTTGCGGCGCGCTGCTCAACGGATGCGCCTCGCCGGGACTCAAGGCGGCCAGGATCGCCTCGCTGGGACCGGAGCCGCCGGCGCCTTTTCACGCCGTCATCAAAGTGGCGGGCAAACTCGAACGCGATCCTCTGCTTCGGGAGGCTTTGGCGACGGGCGCGCGGTGCGCTTTTATCCAGGCAAGTTTCGCAAACGAGCAGCCCGAAGGCCCCTTGGCGCCCCAGTGCCTTGTGACCGTCACGGTCGAATCGGCTGAGGGTTCCACCAGTTGGTTCATGGTCAACGAGGTTCCGACCTATAACACGATCGTCGGATATCGCGATTATATATTTGACGCTCGGATGGTGATCAAGTATTCCGCGACGGTGGAGTATCCGCCGGGAACCGTCGCCGCCCGGCTCGTTTCGCGCTCCGCTGCGGGGCATGCAAGCGAAACCAGCATCCGGATTCCATTGCCTGCGTTTGAGCGCAACCCCGCCGCCACGAATGATTATGAGCCGGGGGCGCGAAAAGCGGAAGCCGCCGGGGAAGCGGCCAAATATGCCGCGATGGATGTCATGAAATGGGCGCGTCAGGTCATGGCGGCTCAAAAATAGTCATCCCCTGGGAGCGCGGGCGTCCTTGCCCGCAATGCTAATCTCGATTGTTTTTAGCGTTCATCAGCGTCCATTAGCGGTTACCGTCGCAATGATGAAACCGCTGGTAACCGCTAATAGCCGCTAATGATCGCTAATGAGCCGCCATTGATAATCGCTCCAATCCATGACTTCGCACGGCCTGAAGCGACTCTTGTAGGACATGGCGCGGCAGTGGGGAATCCAGTAGCCGAGATAATAGTAGTCCAATCCCATTTCGCGCGCCCATTGGATTTCCCATAGCGCGGAAAAAGTTCCCAGCCGCAGGCGGGCGTAGTCGGGATCGAAGAAGACGTACACGCTCGATAGAGCGCCGGGAACCATGTCGGCGATGCTGATGGCGACCAGTCGGCTCTCGAAGCGGTATTGGATTTCCAGGGTGTCTATAGGCGAAGGCCCGAGCAAATTCATGATTCCCCACGGCGCGTCTGTCTTGCCGTGCCATTGCCTCAGATACTTGGCGTAGAGATTCAGTTTGGAAATCGAAAACGCAGGGCGCTCGACGCGCACGCTGATATGCGGTTTGTCGCGGCGAAAATAGCGCGCCTGGCTGCGGCTGGGGAGGAATTCCCTGACCGGGACGCGCAACGGCATGCATTCGGCGCATTCGCAGCAGCAGGGAAAATAAAAAATGTTTCCCGTGCGGCGTCCGCCGTGTTCGAGAATCCAGCGATACTCGGCGCCGTCTATATGTTCCGCTGCGCCATAAATGAAGCGCGCGCTGCGTTGCGTTCCATAAGGGCAGGCGCCTTCGTCCGCCTCCGAAATATCCCAGAGACTCAGCGACGGCGCCGCGAGCCGCAAGGACTCGATCAATTTATTCGCTTGCGCGCTTGTCGAAAGATTTGTAGGACATGCAGGCATGAGGGTTTGATTGCGTCAGCGTTGAATAGGTGATGGAGAGGGCAAATGGAGGCCTTCATGAAACCCAGGTACTCATATTCGATATTGCGATCTCATAAATTAATCGCAAACTTTAATGCAGATAGGAATGGCGCCAGCTTTTGGAGTAAGGTGGCTCGCCGCCTTCTTTTTGGCGATTCAATAGCCTTGGCGCTAAAAAGAAGGCGGCAAGCCACCTTACTCCAAAAGCTGGCGCTGCTTCTGTGCGCGTTGCTGTTAACTTTTTTCGCCGGGGCGGCGTATGCGCAAGAGAAAAAGGGCGACAAAGCGGACGATGTGAATCAGGCGCAGCCGCTGCTCGTCAAGGCGCTGGGGTATGCGGCGATCTACAACGTTGAAAAAGTGGGGGAGCTCTGCCGGCAGGCGCGCGCCAACGCGTTGACGCCAGAACTCAACGCGCGCGAGCACTGGATCAAGGCGCTGGCCTACGGGCGCTTCGAGATTGACTATCGGACGGAGAGCTATGAAGAGGATTACAAAACCGAACTCATGCAAGTCCGCCGGCTGAAGGCGTCATTATATGCAGAAGAGTTGGCGCGGCTCGATGTATATAGGAGCTATTATCTCGGGGGCAAGAAAGACCCGGTCAAGTTTGTGGAACAGGCCAAGATGCTCTACGGCAAGGCCACGGAGGCCGATCCCATCGGCGCCAGCCAGTTGGCGCATGCTTGTGACCTGGCCGCCCTCGACTTGGAGGAAGGCAACCCAACGCGGGCGCGCGATTTCAGGAATCAGGCGCTTTTCAATATGGAGAAAGCCGCGCGCGCCAAGACGGACAGTCCCGAGTTTGCGTCTTTTTATATTACCTATTTGTTTGTGGGCGATCGGAAAGCCACAGCAAAGAATATGGCGCACGAATATGCCCAGAAATTCACCGCCAAACCGCCCTTCATGTTCGACCGCGATCCTTATTGTCTTTATGCCGCCACGGTCGAGGCGAAGGCCAAAGATATCCTGACTCAGCGCCTTCAGACTCCGGGCGTGGATGCTTCGGTGGCGTTTGAGTTGGCGAATATCCAGTCGAAAGACGCGGCGGGGAATCCCGCGAAAGTGGTGGAAATCTGGAATGACTTCATCTCAAAAGCCGAGAGCGGACGCTACCCGACGGAGGGCTATGCGTTGCTCTCGCTGGCGTCGGCATACTACAAGAAAGCGCATTATCAAGGCATCGCCAAACAATGGACCGACTGCCTGAAGACTTACGACCAGTTGTCCGCGCTTTCGCCGCACTACGCGCAGATTCATCACTACCGCGCGGCGGCCTATCGGGAGATGGCCCGAGACGAAAAAGACCCGGCGAAGCGAGCGGCGCTCATCAAGAAAGCGCGCCAGGAATTCGAGACCCAGACGCAATACAACTTCCAAGGCCGCGCCGCCGACCAGGCGCGGACGGCGGCAGAAGAAGCAAAAGCAGAATTCAAGGATGTGTGGGGGAAGTGAAAATCCGTGATGATCCGCCCGATCCGCCCGATCCGTGTTCTATAAAAAGGATTGGATTTCGATAGAACACAGATCGGACGGATCGGGCGGATCATCACGGATTTCCACAAGAAC
>JAPLSP010000532.1:0-2057 GCA_026398575.1 Candidatus Sumerlaeota bacterium
CCTCAAGCGCCACTTTGGCCTTGAACTCCGCCGCGTGTTTCTTGCGTACTGACATGGTGTGCGTCGCCTCCCCTCGCGGGTCGAATCATAGGGCGGCGAAGCTACCTTAAGCACCCCTCCAGTTTTTGGGGAGTATTATAAAGGACTTAGTCAATGATAATAACAGCATGATTATTACTCAGCCAAAGTCAGGGTACAATATCAAGTACCTTATGGGAATCCTTAATTCTCGACTCATCTCTATGTGGTTCATAAGTTCGTTTGGGAAACTGCAAAGAAGGGTTTTCCCGCAGTTTAAGATCAAAGAGTTGAGGATTTTTCCTATTTGCAGAGTTGACTTCACCACCCCCGCCGACAAAACCCGTCACGATCGGATGGTTTCACTGGTGGATCAGATGCTTTCGGCGAAGCGGCATCTTTCTTCGGCGAAGACCGACGCGGACAAGGATTTTTACGAGAACAAATGCGCCGGGCTGGACCGGCAGATTGACGCGCTGGTGTATGAGCTCTATGGATTGACAGAGGACGAAATCAAGATCGTGGAAGGCGCGGCGACATGAGATCAGTTTTCCGCTAGCCAGCCAAACCAATCGGATGCATAATCATCTCATCAAACATCAGGAGACAAAGAAATGCACGCAATCACAAAACTCATTGTCGCCGATGAATTCTCGCATCCTGTCGCGGTGCAGATTCCTTATGCGGATTGGCTTGAGATTCAGCAGGCGTTGGGAATGGCGGCTGAAGCGAAGCGTCCCGCGGATATTTCATCATTCGCCGGAACCATTCAACTCACGGAAGATCCGTTGGCCTACCAAGCCCGCATCCGGGAGGAATGGCGGTGAGATACCTTCTGGATACCAATGTCGTGCTGCATTTCCTTGGCGGAAGATTATCCGATCCCTTGCCTGCCGGCGAATACTGCATCTCGGTGATCACAGAGATAGAACTGCTTTCCTATCCTTTGCTGGATGAGAAAGCGGAAAAGCAGATTCGCACTTTGATTTCCAATTTTGCTATTCTGGATTTGACGCAAGAGATTAAGGAATTGACGATCCAGTTGCGCAAAAACAGCGTATTGAAAATGCCCGATGCGATCATCGCGGCGTCTGCCATTGCGTCAAACGCTGAATTGCTGACGAACGATCAGCGGCTTCTGAAGACCATGGGGCTTAAAAGCCAGTCGGTTCCGTTAAAACAATAATGCCCGATTACTCCTCCACCCATACCCTCACGAAATCTTCTTCCAAGCGCCCCAGCCGCGCAAAACCCAACCCCAAAACCATCGCCCGGCGCGCCCCTCAGTCGAAAGACCGCAGTCCGGCCACTCCGGCGGCGCCAAGCGCCTTTGTCAACTCGAGCCAACTTGAGAGCATTACGGGCTGGTGGCCGGAATATCTCGCCGATTGCGTGGTCGAGGAGGTGGAGCATCATTTCAGGGAGTTCCTGCCGGAGTGTCTGTCCTATCGGCTGGTCGAAATGCTGTCGCAACGCGCCAAGTATCTGTTCGAGGTGAATGATCAATACCGCCGCCGGATTTCCGGCAGGAACGGGCGCAAATGGCTTCTTGTGTTTTATCGCCATTGGCTATCGAGCTACCTGGCGAAATCCAAACCAACCCTCGCGCTCCGCCTGCCCGACAGTTTCAAGATCGGACGGCCCCTGGCGTCATGCGGCCCAATTATTGGAAATCAATTATGCGCCTGCGATGAACGGACAATTTAAGAAATGTTCACCCTTATTCATCTGTTAAATTGCCCCGCGCTCGCTCAGAGAACGCCTTATGAAAAAGCCCTTAAATGAAATGCTTTGCAGAGGCAGCCAATACAGGTCCGACGCGCTTAATCGTCATGCAGTGATGCATGGCGAGTCTTTGGACTATGCAACCAAAGTCAACAGCCTGAGTACTCGTATTCGCAAATACAATCACGTAAAATCATCGCGAATATTTATGCCGGAAGCAAAGATTCATGCGGACAGGAGCGGCGCCAGCATTTGGAGTGCGGTTGCTTGCTGCCGCTTTAGCTACGCCAATCTTGTAGGTCATGGAAGCTAAA
>JAPLSP010000532.1:2117-6765 GCA_026398575.1 Candidatus Sumerlaeota bacterium
CACTCAAAATGCTGGCGCCGCTTCCGACCGCATAGTCTTTGCCCCTTAGAAAGAAATACGTGATCGTAAATCTGAATCAGAGCACTAAGGGCGATCTCGTTTCTTAACTATGTGGTTCATGCGCTGCTTGAGCTGAAAGGGAATGCCACCATATAATTCCGAATTGTGGCGGCTGATAAGAGAAGAAAGATAATTTCTATTACGCAAGGAATAATCTTCTGAAAGATTTCGCAGATTTCGCAGCTTCTCCCATGCCCCCTCGAGTTTCTGTTTTCCGTCTGGCTTTTTGCGCGGGATTGCTCGCTCAGGCCGCGCAGATCGTCATGTTCCGCGAGATGATGGCGGCGTGCCGCGGAACGGAATTGTTTTTCGGTATCGTCGTGGCGGCGGGTTTTTTTTGGGCGGCGCTGGGAGCAGTCGCGGCATCGTGGATGCGAAAAGGCCTCTCTAATCCGCTCGTTGTGGCGGCGGCGTTGTTCCTGTGCAACGGGCCGCTGCTGATGGCGCAGATCGTTCTGGCGCGCTATCGCACGCCGCAATGGGGCGGCGCGGCGGATTTGACCTTTCTTCAATCGGCGGGACTTGCGGCGCTGGCGACGGCGCCGGTGGCGTTTTCTTGCGGATTGCAGATGACGCTGGCGCTCGTTAGCGCGCGGCGCGATCAGGCGGCACGGCTTTATCAACTCGAAACGTGGGGCGCCGTGGCCGGGGCGCTGATTCTAACCTTCATCCTGATCCGCTGGCTGCCGCCGGTGGCCGCAGGTCCAGCCTTATGCGCGGCTCTCTTGCTGTTGATGTGCGCGGCGGGCGGACAGCGCAGCCTCTTCATGGCGGGAATCGCATTGAATGCCGTATGCGCGACGGCGGCTTTTTTTTTCCATCTTGATGAGCGGCTTCATCGCCAGCGATGGGAGGCGCGATTCCCTGGCTTCACGCTGATCGAAGCGAGAGATTCACGCTATGGCCAGTTGGCGCTCCTGCGCCAACCGGATGCGAGCCAGTATTCGCTATATATCAACGGCGAACTGGCCGAAACAATCTCGACGACGCGCGCGACCGATCCAGACAAACGCAATGAAGCGCTCTTCGCCGTGGCGCAATGCCTGCATCCACAGCGCGCCTTGCTGGTGGGCGGCGCGCTTGGAGATTTGCCACGCGAATTGCTGGCGGCAGGCGTTGCGTATGTAGATGCTGCAGAGCCGGACCCGGACTTGATCACGATGGCTCAGCAGATTCGGCTGGATTCACCAACCTCGCATTCGCAGAGCATTCAAATCCATAAGGTTGACGGGCGATACTTCATCAAGCGCGCGAAGGAGAAATATGACCTGATTCTCCTCAAATTGCCGCCACCGTTATCCGGCGGGATCAATCGCTACTACACGCGCGAATTCTATGAAGAAGCGCGCGCGGCGCTGAATGAGGATGGAGTTCTCATCACCGCCATCCCTGCTGCGGCCAACTATGAAGGCGAATCGGTAACGATGCTTTCCGCTTCGATCCTGAAAACACTGACGAGCGTTTTTCCTGAAGTCGTCGTGAATCCGGGCGAGTCGCATGTCTTCGTGGCGCTCAGTTCCGGGTTCTCAGTTCCGAGTTCCGAGTCGTCCACATCCGCCGGTTCGCCGGAAATAGCAAGTGGCGCCGGCGAATCAAGTGGCGGCGGGATCACGCTCGATCCGGCTAAGTTGGCGGGACGTCTGGCGGAGCGGGGACTGCTTCTCGCCGGAATGGACCCGATGAGCAAGGAGGGATTGAAGGCGTTCTATGAAGCGCTTTTTGAAAACATGATCCCGGTAAGCCAGGTCGGGCGCCTCCGTCAATCGCTGGATGCGCAATCGGCGCCCATCAACACCGATCTGCGCCCCATCGCCTATCAATACGCCTTGCGGGTTTGGAGCCAGATCGTCTCAGCGCGAGTGAACGCGCGCGATCCGGGAATCGGCTCGGGATCGAATGCCGCAATCAAAACCATTACCGCTCTGACGCCGCGCGAAGCTTGGACAGCGCCGCTGGGGCTGGCCGCGCTGATGGCATTGGGATGGCTGATATTGCATCCGCGACGCTCGCTACGGGGAGCGCGAACATTTCACCGCTTTACGCTGTTGATTACAGCAGCGCTTACCGGTCTGATCACCATGACCATCGAGATCGCGCTGCTGTTGGTTTTCCAAAGCGCCTACGGCTTCGCCTACGCGCAAGTGGGAATCCTGGTGGCGGTCTTCATGGCGGGCATGGCGCACGGCGCACGGATGATACAGCCGGGCTATTTTTGCGAAAAAAAGGGATTCAATCAAAAATCCCTTCTATTCCTTCTGGCTGCAATGGCCGCATGGGGATTGATGATGACCGCCGCGATGCCTCTCTTGATGAGCCTGAAGTGGTACGGTATCCTCTATGTCGCATTTATGATCTTGGGCGGCGGCGCGGGATTCTGGAATGGCGCGCTCTTTCCCGTCATGGTTCAAGCCTATTCAAGCGCCAGCGCAGCCGCCGATGAAACTTCATCGCCTCCCCCACTTCCCCTTGATATTTCCAATTTTTTGGATGCGCCCTCCAACACACCCGATGACGCCTCATCGCATTTAGCCGGATGGATTTACGCCGCCGATCTCGCGGGCGCAGGCTTCGGCTCACTCGCTGCCGGCGGCATCGCGCTGCCGATGCTGGGCATGACTCATACTCTCTGCATCGCAGCAACGATGCTTGCCATCGCTATTCTTTGCATTGCTTCTTGTCATCGTTGCGAAGAAATCGAATAATATTATTTGTAGCAAAGGCTTTCATCTCAGCCGTCCTTGCCGAAATGCTTTATGGATTTCCTTATCCATTTCCTTGGGCGCAAGAGCTTTCTTGCTCTTATCCGACAATATTCCTAGAACTTGCGATGCCTTGAGAGTTTTCGGGACAATTCGCAATGATCCATCATCCTCAACACACAAATCAACTTGGTCGCCTGCTTTTAGGCAAAGCTGGTTGCGAATTGATTTTGGGATAGTAATTTTCCAGTTGGATGAAAGCCTTATCGTCGCCATCTCTCACCTCCTCACACAATTTAATAGTCAGAATAATTCTTGTGTCAGAATGATTCTGACTCAAAAATTATTCTGTCTCAAAAATCATCCTGTCTCAAAAATTACTTCACCAATTCAAACACAATCTTCCCCTCTTTGTCCGCCTTGGCCAGGATATTCGCGCCTTCCGGGAAATGGCCGTCTATGAGTTTCGTGGCCAGCGGATTGAGGAGGAGGTTTTGGATTGCGCGGCGCAGGGGGCGGGCGCCGAAGACCGGATCGTAGCCTTCCTGCGCGATGATCGAACGGGCGCTTTCGTCGAGTTCGAGGTTGATTTTGCGCTCGGTCAGGCGCTGGCGCGTTTCATCGAGTTGGATGTCTATGATCGCCTCGATCTGCTCGCGTCCGAGCGGATTGAAGACGATGATTTCGTCAATGCGGTTGAGGAATTCGGGGCGGAATTTCGTGCGCAGCGCCTCGCGCACGGCGCTGTCCATCCGTTCCCGGCGGCGCGCTTCGCGTTTGGCCTTCTCGCCGATGATCTTGATCTTCCCCTCCGATTCCTCCTCTTCGCGCTCCTCCTCGATCAACCGCTCGATGAATTCGGAGCCGACGTTCGAGGTCATGATAATGATCGTGTTCTTGAAGTTCACGATGCGCCCCTGGGAGTCGGTCAGGCGGCCATCCTCGAGTATTTGCAACAGGACATTGAAGACTTCCGGATGTGCCTTTTCAATTTCGTCGAAGAGGACGACGCAATACGGTTTGCGGCGCACGGCCTCGGTCAGCTGGCCGCCTTCCTCATAGCCGACGTAGCCCGGAGGCGCGCCCATCAGGCGCGAGACCGAAAATTTTTCCGTATATTCGGACATGTCTATGCGGACCATGTTCTGCTCGTTGTCGAAAAGGAACGCAGCCAGCGCGCGCGCCAGTTCGGTCTTCCCCACTCCGGTCGGGCCGAGAAAAATGAACGAGCCGATCGGGCGATTGGGACTCTGCAAATTGGCGCGGGCGCGGCGCACGGCGTTGGCCACGGCTTTCAGCGCATCTTCCTGCCCGACGACGCGGCAGCCCAAGCTGCGCTCGATATGCAGGAGTTTCTGGATTTCGCTCTCCATGAGCCGCGTGACGGGAATGTGCGTCCACTTCGAAACTACTTCGGCGATGTCTTCTTCCGTGACTTCTTCCTTGAGCATCTGATGGCCGTCCTGGCTCTTGACCATGCGCGCATTTTCCGCTTCGAGTTTCTTTTGGAGCTCAAGGATGACGCCGTATCGCAGTTCAGCGGCGCGCTCCAGATTGCCTTCGCGCTCGGTTTTTTGCTGCTCGGTGCGCGCGCGTTCCATGTCTTCCTTGATTTGCTGGATGCGCTTGATGACTTCTTTTTCGCCCTGCCAGCGCGTCTTCAGCTTCCCGGACTCTTCGCGCAGGTCGGCGAGTTCTTTTTCGAGCCGCGCCAGCCGTTCCTTCGAGGCGGCGTCGCTCTCTTTGCGCAGCGCCTGCCGTTCGATCTCGAGTTGCAGGATGCGGCGCTCGATCTGGTCAATCTCCACCGGCATCGAATCCAGCTCGATCCGCAGGCTCGATGCGGCCTCGTCAATGAGGTCAATGGCCTTGTCCGGCTGGAAGCGATC
>JAPLSP010000565.1 GCA_026398575.1 Candidatus Sumerlaeota bacterium
GCAGCAAGCAACCGCACTCCAAATGCTGGCGCCGCTTCCAACTGCATTGCTTTCGTTCTTTAGGCGAAAATGCGTCTGTATTTTATGAGTTCGCAATTTTGAAAAGGTACCCAAACCATGAAGCCCATCCTGCCTCTCATAGTCTCATGCCTCCTTGCCGCATCAGCCTTCGCCGCTGACAAACCGAAGCCGGTCAAGGTCTTCATACTCGCTGGGCAGTCGAACATGGAGGGCCAGGCCGTTGCTGATCTCGAAGGCAAGGACTACAACGGCGGCAAAGGCACGCTGAAGGCGCTCATGCAGGACCCGGCCAAGGCGCCGCTCTTCAGGCATCTCAAGAATGCCCAGGGTCAGTGGGCCGTGCGAGAAGATGTCTGGGTTTATTACAGGCCGGAGAACGCTCCCGCGAAGACCGGCCCGCTGACGCTGGGATTCACGCCTTATGGCGGACGACATCATTTCGGCGCGGAGTTGCAGTTCGGGCACGTTGTCGGCGATCATTTCGAGAATCAGGTCCTGTTGATCAAGACCGCGTGGGGCGGCAAGAGTCTTTATAAGGACTTCCGCCCGCCATCGTCCGGCGGTGAGGTCGGCCCCTACTACACCAAGATGATCGCGCAAATCCGCGACGCGCTGGCCAATCTCAAGAAGGACTTCCCTGCCTACAACGAAGGCGGGGGCTATGAACTGGCGGGCTTTGTCTGGTGGCATGGCTGGAATGATGGATGCGAACCAAAGAAGGCCGTACCGGAATACGAGCAGAATCTGGTGAACCTGATCAAAGACGTGCGCAAAGACCTGAACGCGCCAAGCCTGCCATTCGTCATCGGCGAGTTGACCGGCCCGTGGGTGCAAGCCCCGGGCGAGTGGGCCACGCTGCGCAAAGCCCAGGCCGCCGCCGCCGTGCGCCCCGAGTTCCAGGGCAATGTCCTCTTCGTCGCCACGCGCGATTTCGTCCGCAAGCCCGAAGATTCCCCCAACCCAGGCCACGGCCACCACGAATTCGGCAACGCAGAAACCTATTTCCTCGTCGGTGACGCCCTGGGCAAAGGAATGCTGAAACTATGCGGCGCGACGGTGAAAACTGGAAATTGACAAAAATGGAAAGGCCATAAAAAAAGAGAACAAGTGAATCAATTCGATGAATAGCAGAGCAACGCTAACGCTGCTCAACATCAGGGGATGAGACATGAAGATATCTCCCGTGCGACTGATAGTTCTGAGCGCTTTGTTCTTTCTGAGTGCCGTAGCGTCATCACGCGGCGCCGAAGCGGAAACGCCTTACCGCGCCTGGCTGCTGGAACTCGGCGCCGTTCCGGAGGATCGGGTCCCCAAAAAGGTTCGGAAGCCATCGAAGCATGATATTGTTTACGGATGGGTTAACCCCTGCCACGCCGCCTCGGATTACTACGTTCCCAAAGATGTCCAGAAGGAGTTCGGCATTCCCAAGGCGCCCTTGACCTATGACAGATATGTTTCATTCCTTCTTGTGGATGACTACAAGAAAAACAAGTCCTCCGACCTGTATGCGCTCATGCTTTTTTCCTTGGATCAGATGTGGCGCCGCGACATCCCCATTCCGACCAGTAGCGATTTGGTTCGCGTCTATAAGGCGGGCATTGGCCTGGAGGAAGAGGCCGTGCGCTTGCTGGCGAAAGCCCCGCTGCCCCCGGACGAGGCGCTGGCCCTGTTCGAGCAGTATGCGGACGTCCGGCTCATCAGCCTTCTGAAAGTGCCCGTGGAAGACAAGCGATACGTGGAAACCGTCCGCGCCTGGTCGGACAAGGAGGACTTCAACCTCTACGGGCGGTTCCTGCTCAAGCAATTGCTCGCGGGCGCTTTGCCTCAGCGTTTTCAGGCTGACCTGCGCGATTTCACATTGCAGAAAGTCTCCTCGGTACCCGACTGGTGGCAACGCCTACAGATGTACATGGCGCTAAGAGCCATCGGCGACCAGAAGTGTTGGGACGCAATCAACGGGGCGCTTCTCCACGATCCGGTCACGGAGACGCGCGAGCAGATTCTTCTCTCGCTGCAAGAGTACCCGGATTCCCCAACCAAAATTATGGATGCCGTTCTCAAGATGACTGAAGGCGGTGGAGAAAAGCATTATCCAGTCACTCCAAGCAGAAGTCTTTTCGGTTACGAGTATCGCCTTGCCGAGTACCTGAAATGGGCGAATGCACGTCCGAACCTCGACGATAAAACGCGGGAGAAGATACAAAAGGGAATAGACAACCTGCGACGCAATCCATCCGCTGCAGGCTTCATTCCTAAGGAGAAACAATCATGCCGCCCATTGCCCGCCGTTCATTCATGAAGGCCTCTGCCGCGATCCTCGCCGGCGCCGCTCTGCCCGGACTGACGAACGGCGAACCCGTCATTCCCGGCTTCGATCAGACAAAGACCGACTACGACAAGACGAAAGTTTGGAAGCCGTTCTCGGATCGAAAAATCAGGGTAGGCCTGGTCGGCTATGGCTACTGCAAGTTCTCGGCTCAATTCGGATTCCAGGATCACCCCAATGTCCAGGTGGTGGCTGTCAGCGATCTGTTCCCCGACCGTTGCGCCGAGCTGTCGCGCGTAGTGAAATGCCCCAAGACATATCCCTCGTTGGAGGAAATGGTCAAGGACGACACGATCGAGGCGATCTTCGTAGCCACCGATGCGCCGTCGCACGCCAGGCATTGCATTGAGGTCCTCAACCACGGAAAGCACGTCTGTACCGCCGTGCCCGCGCTACGCGGCGACATCGAAGACGCCGGCAGGCTGCTGGACTGCTGCAAGAAAAACAAGGGCCTGGTTTACGCGATGTTCGAAACCTCCGTTTTCCACGACGACCTCTACGCGATGGAGAAGATCTACGCCGCCGGAGGATTCGGGAAAATCATCTATTCCGAAGGCGAGTACTGCCATACGCACACGCCGGGCGATCCGCCCCTTCCGTCGTACAAGGACTGGCGGCGCAACGGCTCTCCGATGTGGTATCCCACGCACGCGACGGCTTACTACGTGGGCGTGACACATGGCAGTTTCACGCATGTCTCCTGCCAGGGGATTGCCGACCTTGATCCATCCAAACGCGAGCCCAATGCCATTGGGAACGTGTTCACGTCCGAAATCGGTCTATTCCGCACTCGCGAAGGAGGCTTGGCGCGCATGATGGTTTGTCCCGCGTATGGAAAATATCTGGAAGCAGGCCGGGTGCGCGGTGAAATCGGAGGGTATGACGCGACGTACACCGGCTGCAATGCCGGGAACCAGATTGTGTCCAAAATGAGACCGCAACTCAAGAAATATGCCCTGCCGCCGGATGTCTCCCCCGGCGGACATGGCGGATCGCATGGCTATCTGGCTGACGACTTCATTGACGCCATCCTACGGGGCCGCAAACCCGCGGTGGGCGTCATCGAGGCCTTGAACATGACCGTCCCCGGCTACTACGCGCACTTGTCCGCCGTGAAAGACGGTGAGACGTTCGCGATTCCGCAATATGCAATTTAGGAACCGAATGCTCCGACACGCTCATGGCGTCATTAGCGGATGGGGATCACCCGCGCCGGAATGCGACGGCTTGCGGACATTTGACTCTGAAGGAGTAGTGACTATGAAGAAGCAAGCGCTGTTCATCGCGTTCGGAGTGGCGATCTGCTTGTTGGTGAGGATGGCGACAGCCGCGGACGCACAGACTGCGGACGCCAAGACTGCGGATGGCGCGAAGGCTGTCAAGGTCTTCATCCTCGCTGGGCAGTCGAATATGGAAGGCAAGGCGCCGAATGCCTTGATGGATTATCAGGCCGAGGACCCCAAGACGAAGGAGCTTTTCAAACACCTTCGCAAGGACGGCAAGTGGATCGTCCGTGATGACGTGTTCATCAAGTTTCTCGATCGCAAGGGGCCGCTGACAGTCGGGTACGGTTCTCCCGGGCGCACGGGCGCGGAGCTGGAGTTTGGGTGGATGATGGGCGACCGCTTCGATGAGCCGGTATTGCTGATCAAGGAGGCATGGGGCGGGCGTTCGATCTATAAAGATTTCCGTCCGCCCTCTGCAGGATTGCCGGGCGACGAGAAGTTGCAGGCCGAACTCACAGCGGCGCAGGATCGCGTCAAAAAGAACAACGAGAAGAACAAGCAGAACAACAAGAAGGAAGAACCGCTGCCAACGATGGAGGAGATCAAGAAGCCGTATGGCTCGACTTACCGCACCATGCTGGCCGAGGTGAAGGAGACGATGGACAATTGCGGGACATTGTTTCCGGAGATGAAAGGCCGCAAGCCGGAACTGGCCGGATTCGTCTGGTTTCAGGGCTGGAACGACCAGTACGGGTCAGAACGGCTCGAAGCCGGCCACCGGCGCGATGCTGACGGTCCGCGAAGCGCAGATGGCGATGAATGACGTGCCGGAGTTCAAGGGAAACGTCAAGGCGTTCCGCACGGACGTCCTCGTGGACAAGGCCGCCGAGGAAGTCTATCCCGACTGGAAAAAGGACGTCGAGAAGTGGAAAACGGTCGGCGGCGATTTCGGCTACCACTACATGGGCAGCGCGATCTGGTTCACGCGCATCGGCCACGCGATGGGCGAGGCGATGATTGAACTGGCGCCCAGGAAATAGCGAGAGTGACGGCCATTGGAAGCGCCGCCATGATTATCTGCAAAGGAGTTTGCCGCATGACATGCATGCCAGCCTTGAGATGGTTGAAAGATTTTCGGAGCGCAGCCTTCATCTTCAACGTCTGCGCGCTCGGCGCATTCGGCATATTGTTTTGCCGGGGCGCGATGCAGGCCGCGCCTGATGAGCAATTGACCGCCTGGTGGAGCTTTGACCAGGTTGTGGACCACAAGACGCCGGAGAGGGTTGCCCGCGTTGACTATTTAATCGGCGGCGCTGTCACGCAAACACGGGGCGTGGTGGGGGCGGCGCTGAAGTTCGATGGATTCACGACCGAGCTGAAACAAGAGGCGGCATCGGCGCCGCGCCTTGACAGTGCGTTCACGTTGGAGACCTGGGTGGCGTTGGGCGCCTATCCTTGGAACTGGTGTCCCATCATCAGCCAGAGCCGCGGACAGCAGGCGGGATATTATTTTGCCGTCGGACCGCGCGGACAGCTAACCATGCAGATGGCCGTGGATGACAAATGGTTCGTCTGCACGTCCAAGGATTTCGCGCTTCCCCTGCGCAAATGGGCGCACGTGGCGGGCGCCTTCCAACCGGACAAAGGTCTGGCGATCTACGTGAACGGGCAGGAGGCAGGCAGTACCGCCACGGCGAAGGGCGCCTTCACTGCCGCCAAGGATGAGGCGTTGATCATCGGAGTGATTCCCGCGCCCGTCAAACCGTCCAACATCCACCGCGAACATGGAACGCTCCCGGCGTGGTTTTCGCTGGATGGAATCGTGGACGAACTCAAGATCCATAAGCGCGCATTGAATGCGCAGGAGGTCGCGGCAGCGTTCGCGGTGGTTCAGCCTGCGTCCGAGCCTGATCTTCCACTGCGCAAGATGCCATCGGGGCCGGCGGGTCCGGGACGTTTCGGCGCTTACTATTGCGCGCTCAAGTATTATCCCGAATGGGACGCGCTCTGGCGCGTAGGGCCCGATCCCGACGTGCTCGTGCGGTTCGACGAATCCCCCGCGCGCGTCGTATTCTGGCGCGGGACGCGATATTCGCCGGCGTGGGTTTCGGAGAACGAACTCTGGATGGCGGATCAGAGCGTCGAGGCGTGGCAGACCGGCGCCAACGACACGGAAGGCTGCTTCGAACACATGCAGGACCCGCACTGCATCTACTCGCACGTGCGCATCATCGAGAACACCGACGCGAGGGTCGTGGTTCATTGGCGCTATGCGCCGGTCAGCTCGCACAATCATCTCTGGCGCGTGGACCCCAAGACCGGCTTCGCCTGCTGGGTGGACGAGTACTACACGATCTATCCCGACGCGGCGGGCATCCGCAAAGTCACCTGGCAGGCCGGCACACTGGGCAATCCGCGCCAGTTCCAGGAATCGCTCGCCTTCACGCAGCCGGGCCAATACTGCAGCGACGTGGTGGAAAAGGATTTCTGCGACGTGGCCAACCTCAAGGGCGAACGCGCCACGCTGTCATTTGTCGAGAAGCCGGAAAAGAAAAAACCGGGCGTCCCCGCCAACCTGATGATGCAGATATACAACTTCAAGGCGAAGAACGACCCGTTCATCATCTACGAGCCGGGTAACCGGATGGAATACGTCAACGACCGCAACATCCGCGAACTCTCGCGCCCCGGCGCCTGCAATCACTGGCCGGTCGGGCAACTCCCCTGCGATGGCCGCACCAGCCAGGCGCCCGATCATCCAACCCACTTTCTGGGATTTCCGATTTCATACCCGCCCATCCACAACGACGGCGTCCGCGAATGGTGGAACGGCATCTACGGGATGACGGAGCGCGGTATCGAAGGACTGCTTCCGCTTGCGCGAAGCTGGAACGCGCCGCCCGAACTGAAGATCACCGGGGACGGTTTCGTCAGCGAAGGCTACGACCGTGGCCAGCGCGCCTATCTTCTCGCGCGACAAGGCGCCATCGCCGAAACGCCGCTGGTCTTCGATCTTCCCGCCAGCGAGTCCGGACCGGTATTCAATCCAGCGTTCGTCATCAAAGGCTGGGGCGATGCCTCTGCGACCTTGCGCGTCGGAGACAAAGAAATCCCGCGCGGCAAGGATTTCCGCTTCGGTCACAGGCGCAACATGGAGAGCACGGATTTGATCGTGTGGCTGAAACTCAGTTCACAGCAGCCCGTTGGACTTACCCTTTCGCCGGCGCCATGACTGAGATACATTGCGTGAAACATCTCAGTGTAAGAATCTCAAGAAAACTCGGTTTTTATAGCCAGAAGTGATGTTTTCAAGGCCTGACGCCGCGGCCAGACTCGATCACTGTGAAACTCGCCTGCCCCCCGATTGGAACGATCCATTACACCCTCGACGACGAGGACCCAACCGCCGTATCGCCGGCTTATTCCGGACCGTTTATGATAACGAAGGAAAACACGCGGCCAAAGAAACTGTTCTTTGACTCGAGGACCAAGAGATACCAAGCGAGCGGCAACGTGGTTCACCTCAAGGCGCGAATTTTCGATGCAGCCGGCAAGCCGGTGGGCGATGTGGTAACTCTCGGCCGCTACTGGCATAGATCCGCCGAGGAAATCAAGGCCGAGCTGACCCAGACTTCCCTTGATCCTGATGTTGCGCAAAAATGATTCTAGCAAAGTATTCTCGTTTTATCCGCCGCCACCACCGAGCCTTGTGCCGGTGGAGCGATG
>JAPLSP010000791.1 GCA_026398575.1 Candidatus Sumerlaeota bacterium
GTATCGTTCGAGGATTTCCCGTCCTTTCGGCGGCGGGAGCAAACTTCGTTCCATCCGGCTGATATTCGCTGGATCGCATCCAGCCTTTTTACAGAATTCGCGCAATGTGAGATGATTTCGCTGCCGCAGGTCTTCGTGAAATTCCCCAAAACGCTGATGTGATTGCATGACCATTATCCATCTCCTGTCGAGCGTGTTGTAATAATTATACAACACAAGCCCACGGCAGTCAACGCATAATCACGCAGTTGGTAAGGCTTCAAAGCGGCATTACTTCCCCGCAATGATCATATCAAGGCGCTTGCCGTGTTCGGCTACCGACAGCTTGCCCCCTTCAATGGTCATCCAACCGCTGTAACCGATCTTTTCAAGCGCGGCGCGGACGACGGGCCAGTTCACGCTGCCATCGCGGATGTCAACGAATGCGCCATTGCCGCCGGGATCGTCGTTCAGTTTGAAATCCTTCACGTGGCATTTGACAATGAGCTTGCCGAGGGCGGCGATCCATTCTTCGGCGGGCGCGTATTTGACATGATTGCCGATGTCGAAGTAGCACTGAATCCATTTGCTTTTGAAGGAGCCGATGAAATTCGCAAGCAAATCCGGCTTGACCCACAGGTTGTTCCAGACGTTCTCGTGCGCGATGACAACGCCGGTTTTTTCTGCCGCCGGGATCAGCTTCTCCATCGCCGCGCGCGAAGCATCCACGGCCTGATTATGAGCCTGAATATAAGCCTCGTAAGGTTTGTTGTCACCTTCGACCACTTTCGACACATGCCCCGTCTTGGCGTCAAACTCGAAGCGGAATTCCTTGGGCTTTGGCATCGCCATGGTTTTGTCGCCGATCCGGCAGGGAACCAGCAGAAGGGCGTCGGCGCCCAGGATTTGACTTGTGCGCAACGCCGTCTCCACCGAGGCGATATCCGCAGCGGTCTTTGTGGCGTCATTGAACTGTGTCCAGCCGCGCAAAACGCTGTGAATCTTCATCCCAAGGCGGTCGGCAACCTTGCGCGCTTCCTCGGCCTTCTCGGGCGCTGCGCTCCAATCCGAGCATTCGACGCCGTCGAACCCGGCCTCCTTGAGCGGCGTCAAGGATTTTTCGTCGGGCAATTTTTGGATCAGCGCCTTGCGGAGTTTCGTCTTGAAGACGGGCGCCTCATCCGCCGCCTGGATGGGATTGGCCGCCAACGCGCACGCGCCCGCCGTCGCCGCTCCCGCGACCATGAGCTTCCTTCGTGTCATTGATTCCATTAATGCCATTCCTTTCCGAACAAGATTTTTTTAGCGTATGTCTTTTGCAAATTCAGCGCCCTCTCGAGATCAGGATGCGCAAGTCAGCGATCGTAATGACGCCATCTCGATTGGCGTCCGCTGCTTCGAGCTGCTCAGGCGTCAAATCTACAATCGCGCCTGAAAGGAAATCCGCAAGAATATTTGTTGGCAGCGTATAGCGGCCTTCGAAGGTGATTGTGGTCCCCGCATCCAACGTCTGATTCATCGGATTATCCAACGGCGGCGCGAAATCCTCCAGATTCAGCCATTGCACAGTAATAGCGCCAGTCGGAATATTTTGCAGCAACGCATTGCCACTCCCAGTCGTGACGTCGGCGTCTCCGTCGGTCAGCAACCACGTCGCGCTGGTTGGATGCGCCACAATAGCCACGGTGCCCCTCGTGCGATCCGCTGTTGTGATGCGGGCTTGCGGACCATCCAGCGTTTCGATGCCAGCGCTGTTGCGCGCGCGAACGCCAACGAAATACTCGGTCGTTGGATTCAATCGCGCTATCTGCGGGACGCCCCAAGAAGCGCGGACATTCCAGGCAGGCGCCGCTCCCAGCGAACCATCGCCTTGCAGCCATCCCAATCCCCCCGGCGCGGGCGAGATGAAGATCGCATATTCCGTCCATGCCGGATTGCCGTCTAAGGCGTCCAGCGCGACGGCGATCGTCAGCGGTGCCGCAAGCGAAAGTATCGGCGCTTTCGGAAGCGCCGCCAGCGTCCAGGTCGTGTAGTTCGGCGCTTTGGCGCTCGAACCGGCGAGGTTGCTGGCCGCCACCTGGAAGGCGTAAGGCGCATTCGCGGCAAGACCGCTCGTTGTCCATTGCGTTGAATGCGCCAGCGCCGTGGATGTCGGATCGCCGCCGGGCGCCAACATCCCCGCGCCGCTCCAGATACTGATGCTCTCTTCGTAGCTGGCATTGTCGCTCCAGGTCCAGGTGACGCTCGACGAAGTGATGTCCTTCGCGCCGGGATTGGCCGGCGCCGGATACGGAAGCAGTGAATCCACCGCCGCTTCATAGGCCCCGATATCAAAGGCGTCTTCGCCGCTCGCCCCCACTCCCGGAATATCAATCGGACGCGGCGCTCCATCGAGGTCGGTCAGCGGCGCGACAGAGGCGGATCCGGCGTCAATGGCTGCCGAGCCGTAGGAGAGATGATAGTCCACCACGCGGAAAATCGCTCCGATCGTGGTGTAGCTGGCATCGCCGATCACAACAATTGTGGAACTGGTGTTGCCGACGATCAGCGCCTGCCGATGCAGATTTTCGGAAGTGGTCTGGTCCGGCGCGATGAGGCGCCCTGCGAGCGCTCCGGGAACGAATGAATCCGCTTGCGCCGTCAAACCAGTTCGCCCGTTGGCATACTCAGACACGGCGATCCATTGTCCCGTGACGGCCTCTGGTCCATGCATAACGAATAGCGGATCGCCTGTGATATTGTTCGTGGCGCCTGGAATCGTTGCGTTGATGTTGTCGGCGCCGGTGTATCCCGTAGCGCCATCGAAGAGGTCTCCATCGGGATTGGAAGAGAACAAGCAATAGTTCAGGAAGGTTGCAGGAACGCCGCCAAGGAGGCATACTGCATAGCGGGTGTTGGCGTGGAAAATTGTATTGGAAAACTCAACCGGACCGCCCGTCGCCGCTACTATTCCCCCGCCGGTTGTGGCCGTGTTATCGGCTATTGTGCAGTTGGCGATCTGAGAATATGCAGTGCTTTCGATGCAAACTCCGCCGCCGTAATCTTTGGCGGAATTGCCGCTGATCATGCAGTTGGCCATCTGGAGAAAGGATCCGGCCTGGGAATATATGCCGCCGCCGAGCGTGTCCGCCGAATTGCCGCCAACGATGCATTGGGCGATATCCAAGTTGGATTGAGCAAGATATAACCCGCCGCCCATTTGCCCGGAATTCCCACAAATTCTGCTGTTTGAAATTGTGTGATTGCTGAAGGACACGCCTGCGATTCCGCCTCCGGAGTTGCCGCTGATGTCGCAGCCGGAGATCGTCGTCTGGCAATACAGCTGTCCCATCAATCCTCCACCTATGCTTGACGAATTGCCGATGATCTGGCAGTTGCGGATCACCGGGGAGCAATACTGGAAGTAGGAAAGTCCGCCGCCGATATAGTACGACGTATTGCTGGTAACCGTGCAGTCGCGTATTGCAGGAGAACAATACATGTAACAGGAAATTCCGCCGCCGAAATTGTAGGTTGTATTGCTGGTGACTGTGCAGTTGCGTATTGCCGGAGAACAATACATAAAACAGGAGATTCCGCCGCCGAAACTGTAGGCTATGTTGCTGGTGACTGTGCAGTTGCGGACCGTCGGCGCGGAATACATGTAACACCCAATCCCGCCGCCGAAGCCGTAGGCCATATTGCTGGTAACCACGCAATCAGTGATCACGGGGGAGGAATTCTGATAACACATAATGCCGCCGCCCATGTTATAGCTTGAATTTCCGGTGATCTGGCAGTTGCCGATCGCCGGAGAGGAACCATCAAAGCACAGAATTCCGCCGCCATAAATCACGGCGAAATTGTCGCGGACTACGCAATTGACAATGCGGTTTGTCGCGTTCGCCCGCCAGCAGTATATTCCGGCACCGCTTAAATCCGCTTCGTTGACCGAATCACCCCATGCGCCGCCGGTGATCGTGAAACCATCAATCCCGGCGTCCGTGGTCCCATACATAAGCACTACGTGGTAGGCTGTCGAGTCGTTACGCGCCGTCGAACCGTCAATCGTCGTCACGTTCGCGGCAACGTCGCGCTGGGCCAGCTCGGTTTCGCCGCCCGCAAAGCCGCCATAAAGCGCCACGCCGCTCCTCATGACGAGCGCGCCGGATTCGGTCGTCGGGCGCGCTTCGTTGTACAAGCCCGCTTTGACCCAGACTTCGCCTCCGCCCGCTCCGTAGGCGGCTTCAATGCCCGATTGGATTGTTTTCAGGGCCGAATTCCAGGTCTTGCCATCGGCGCCGTCATCGCCCAATACGGCGTCCACAAAAAGGACGCGCGCAAGGTCCGCCCCGGCGCCAATCCATGCGCCTGCGCCGGGGGAGGGAATGCCCGCGCCATTGCGCGCGCACACGATGACCGAATAGGCGGCCGCCGGCGACAATCCGGTTATGGTCTGCGTGGTCCAAGCCGCGAACATTTTCCAGGCCGGCGCCGCGCCCAACGCGTCGGCGCCTTGCAGCCATCCGGCGCCGCCGTCCGGGGCGGGCAAAATACGAATCGCGTATTCGGTCCAGTCCGGATTGCCGTCGCCTGCTGCAAGGGCAATTGAAACGGCATCGGGAGCGGTTTTGGAAAGAAGAGGCGTGTTTGGCCGCGCGGCCATTGTCCACGTTGTATAGCTCGGCGTCTTGGCGCTCGATCCGACAAGGTTGACTGCTTGTGTCTGGAATGCGTATTGCGAATTAACTGCCAGGCCGTTGGTGGTCCAGGCCGTGGTGTTGGAGGAGACGCTGGCTACCGGACCGCCCGATGGCGCCGTCGCTCCGTCGCCGGACCATAGGTCATATTGATCCTCATTATAGGTGTTGTCGCGCCATATCCAGGTGATGCTCGTCGAGGTGATGTCGCGCGCGCCGGGATCGGAGGGCGCCGGATCGGGAAGCAGCGATCCTACTGTCGCTTCATAGGGTCCGATGTCAAAGGCGTCAACGCCGCTCGCGCCCAGGCCAGCGACATCAACAGGGCGCGCCACTCCTTCGGCATCCGTCATCGGCGCGCTGACGCTGGTTCCGTTGTCAACCGCGACCGAAGGATAGGTGAGATGGTAATCCACGATCTTGTATGTCGCGCCAACGGTGGTATAGCTGGCGTCGCCCCAAACGACCACTGTCGAATCCGTATTGCCGGCAATGAGAGCCTGGCGGCGCAGGCTGGTGGTGGTGGTTTGATCCGGCGCGATAAAGCGTCCAACGAGCGCTCCGGGAACAAAGGAATTCGCCGCCGCCGTCAGCGTGGTATATACCGCGCCGTCAAACTGGGCGGCGCCGATCCAGACGCCCGCTATCACCATCGGGCCGTTCATGGCGAACATCGGATCGCCATCAAGGTTGCCGGATGAATTGGGCGCATGGGCGTTGATCTCCAACGCGCCTGTATATGAGGTCGCCTGGGAGAGGAAATCGCCGTCGGGATTGTTGAAGAACAGGTTATTGATCATCGGCGCAACCGTGTCCGCGTCTTCCACCCAGACCGCATAGGCGCCGTTGCCGGAGAAAATCGTATTGATGATGTTTACGGCTGTTTTGTTGGGAGACATGCTGGAGCAGGCAATTCCGCCGCCTGTCGCCGCCGTATTGTCAACCACCGCGCAATTGACAACATTGATCTGCGCAATCCTGAAAATCATTCCGCCGCCGGCGCCTTCTGCCGTGTTGCCGCTGATGATGCAGTTGGTGATCGTCGTGGCGGCAACTCCATACCCATAGACGCCTCCTCCGCTCAGCGCCGCATTGCCGCTGATGACACAATCTGAAATCATGGAAGCAGATCCGCCCGTGAGACTGATTCCGCCGCCGATGATTGCGGTATTGCCTCCGATCAAGCAATGCTCGATAATTGGATTCGCGGAAAAGTTGCATAGGATCGCGCCGCCGAATTGTACCGCCGAATTGCTGCTGATCACACAGTTGGCAATCCGGTTCGATTCATTGACAGACCAACAATAGACCCCGCCGCCATCGCCGTCAGGCCCGAAGGCATTCGCGGCGCCTCCGGTGATTGTGAAGCCGTCGAGTACTGAAGTAGTGATCGAATCCATGAAAACCACATGATATGCAGGAGCGCCCCCGCGCGCCGTTGATCCGTCAATCGTGGTCACATTCGCCAAGATGTCGCGTTGCGAACGAGCGGTTTCGCCGCCCGCGAAGCCGCCATAGAGAGCCACGTCGCTGATCATTCGCAGCGAGCCGGATGGCGAGAGCGGGCGCGATTCATTATAAACGCCCGCCTTGACCCAAACCTCTCCACCCATGGCCATGCGAGCGGCGTCAAGCGCCGGCTGCAGGGTCTTCATGGCCAGCGTCCAGGACGTGCCGGGGTTGAAGTCATTGCCCGCGTCGCCATCCACATAAAAAATCAACGGCGTCGCCGAAGCGAATGATGCGCCCGCCAGACATCCGATCGCGGCGACTATTACGCAGAAAACTTCCCAAAATGTCGTGTGAGCGCTTCGGGATTGAGGCATAATAGTCCTTTCCTTCCTTGAAATATTCTGCCTAGTCTCAACGGCGTTTTGCAGCTTTCTTAGGAGCGCGTTTCAGTTCCTGACGTCAAACCTTCAAGATATCATACCGGCTATCGTATGCCTTTCAGCCGCCGATTCACGGCTTCCAGATCAAACTGCTCCGGATCGTAGCCTTCTCCAACCCATTCCAGAAGCTCCGAATAGCTCTCATTCTTCTTTGGCGCTTTCAGCGCTTCCAGAATTTCGCAATATCCTGGAATGCCGCCGCAATCTTCCGGCGGACAAGCCCGAACGCCAATGAGACACACAGGATACCGCCCCTGCGGTTGGAAAGGAAGAATCTCTTCCACTAAAATTTTGTGTCCCCAGCTGTCGCCAAAATCGTATTCATAATGAAATTTTTGCTTAGGCTGGCTGATAACATCGCGGAGCAGAATATTGTCCTCGCATTCCATGCCCATTTCTTCCATTTCTTCGCCTTCTTTGCAGGTGTAACTGACGTCGCCAATCTTAAAACTGTGCAAGTGACAATTTTCCCACCCCATTGCAATCTGAATCACGTCGTGGAGGAGCCGAAGCGTGTAATTGTCCGGTACGACTACCCGCCGCCAGACCGGCGGATGAGTATCTTCCAAGGTCACTTTGAGTTGAATTACATTTTCGGGTGGTGGCGCCCATCCCTTTTTCGGAGTTTTTTTCGCAGGCATTTTTTCTCCCCTATTTCTGTTTAAATTTTTATCAAAAATTTAACGACAACATATTGTCGTTCGCGCAATCTGCGAAAAAATCTGTGCTAATCCGCCCGATCCGCTCCATCCGTGTTCTATCTCAATTTGATTTTTGTTATGGAACACGGATGGGGCGGATCGGGCGAATCATCACGGATTTTAAGAAGCAAGCTCAGGAGATATGATCATACCATCCCAATCTCTGGCGCCGCATCGCGGCACATTTTTTCGTGCGCAGCAGGAAAAAATCCTAGTCCTTATGCTCAATTTTCGCCTTTGTTATGACTCTGCAACCAGAGATAAAGGCGGACCATCCGCATAGGGAACACGTATTCGCCGGGGATTTCGCCTGATTGCAGCACTTTTAATGTCTTCATTTTCTGAAGAAAGTTGTGGAGTTTTTTCTTTTCTGACTCCGTGAGTCCCTTTTCAATATCTTTCTTGCTGAACGACATGGCATCCGGGCCAAGCTTCCCGATCTTGTGAAGAATCGCCAGGTAATCGCGGCTGCGAAGCGCCTGATAGACTTGATGGTCCACATATTTCCTGCCAATGTCTTCAGCAGCCGTCATCACTGCCGCCATAGCGTCTTCCCGATCAATGGCGCCATCCCGATCCAGCCAATAGGCGGCGTTTCCAATAATATGCATAATCTTGGGAAAGCCTGCAGCGTAGTGGGTCAGGATATCCAAAGCCGGTTTCTCTACTTGCAGGCGAACAGACTCGAAGGCGCGCTGGTAGAACTCCGTCATTTCTTCATCGCTCAACCGTTCGATCCTCACGATGTCAAATATTCCCGCTACCGAAGGATGACAGGAGGATATTTCCCGCCGCCGTTCCTCGGTTCCGACCAGCATCAACAGCAGCGGCAGAGAAGGATTATTGGGAGCAGTCTGAGCATTCAGGTCCGACAGTCCTTTCAGGAATGGCGCGAACTTTGGATTCGCCGCGATGCCATTGATCTCATCGAAGATCAGAAAAATACCTTGGATGCCTTCGTCTTTCACTCGCGAGAGCGTTTGACGGAGGAAAGGCAGCAATCCCCGGGTGATTTGCGGTCCTTCCTTCTTAAGGGCTTCGGCATGGATCGTCACGCCGAATAAGGATTGTTCTCCGAGATATTTCGCGAAGGCGTTGCGGATTTTTTCGCCTGATTTAGGGCTGTAAATTCCAGAGCGTAACGTCCCCTCAAGCACGGCTGCGCCGACTTCGTCCATGCTATCGGCGCGATCCAGGGTTGCGTAGATACCCAGCAACTTCCTGTCTCGTTCCGCGAGCCACTGGGTAAAACGGGCAATAGACGTTTTCCCAATTCCATATTCGCCCTCCACAAACACATTCACAGGTTTGCCGGCGGCAACCTGGCCGACGGCACGCGTCATGATCCGATCTATCTCTTTTGCCCGGCCTACGAAAAGCTCTGCCGGCGCCGGTTGATCCGGAAAGAATGGGCTTCGCCCTTTGTTTTCGATGGATATCATGTTCATTTCCTTTTGTTATTCCCGGATATATCAGTTTTTGCCTTGGCGCGTTTTTACGGCCTTCCTGGGCGCGCCTTTCAGTCCCTTCAAAACCTCGCGGCAGAAGGCCACGCTGGCCACGTTGTTTTCGTCCGAGCCGAAGCATTCGAGCGAAACGACGCCGCTCCAGCTGGTCTCATGCAGGTAGCGGAAACATTGCTTGATGTTGTCAGCGTTGACGCCGCCGCCGACCGGAACGATGGAACTGCCGATGCCGGTCTCTTCGCCGCGCGCGGCAGCCGCGAGATCGGCGCTCACGTCCTTGATGTGGAGGTGCGTGACGTAGGGACGCAGGGTCTTCAGATACTTCAGCGGGTCGTGGCCGGCGATGAAGCTGTTGCCGGTGTCGAAGTTGCAGCGCAGATACTCGGAGTCGAAACGCTTGAAGAGCTTGAGCATGAACTCGGGGTCGTTGGTGTAGGGGCCGTGCGGCTCGACATTGATGACGATGCCGTAGTCCTCGGCCCACGGCAGGCATTGGGCGTAGTTGTCGCAGGTGACGCGGAAGACCTCGGCGCGCGTCATGCCCGGCGTCTCGAACGCGCCGTCCACGGTGTCCACCATCGGGCAGCCGATGTCGGCGGCGAAACGGATGCTCTGCTGGACGTATTGGACGCCGAAGGAGGAGCCGTTGGGGCCCATCATCGGGTAGGAGCCGTCAATCTGCGTGACCTTCAGGCCCTTCTTGTCGAGGTAGCGGCGCAGAGCGAGCGGGTTGGCCTGGAGCGAGATGCCGGGGTCGTAGCCGAGCGCCTGAATGAAGTTCTGGCCGTGGATGACGGCGAACTCGAGGTGTTTGATGCCCACGGCGGCAATCTTGTCGCAGGAAGCCTCGAAGCTCATGCTCAGCGGCCGCCAGTTGTCAGTGTGAAGTCCCAGTTGGATCATGTTCATTCTCCTTTGGTTGGTTGATTCGGTTGCAGTGTCTCAAACTTTCAGTCCGGTCAGGTCATACTCCAGCGCCTTGTTCTCCTTGATCAGCTCGTCCATCGTCAGGCAGCAACGGCGCGCGCAAGCTTCGCGGCCGAGCGCGGCGGTGAGCGCGTCGTCGCCGGCCTGCTGCGGGGTGGGGTTGTCGCAGCGGCCTTGGATGATGTTGTCGTAGAACGTCGCGATGTTGCGGATGGCGCCCTGGTCGTAAAGGCTGGTGACCGGGCCGCCGCCGAATTGTTGGGGACCACCGCGCAGGAACGATTTGCCCCAGTAGTTGATTTGGGCGTAGGCGCGGTCGCCGGAAATCTCGCAGCGGATGATGGA
>JAPLSP010000298.1 GCA_026398575.1 Candidatus Sumerlaeota bacterium
ATTCTTATTGCTCCGATAACACATTGCTGGGAGTTCATCCAGAGCGCGCGCTGCCGGGCGTGGATTTTTCAACGGGTTCCCTGGGAATGGGGCTTTCCTTCGGCGCGGGCGCCGCGCTGGCCGCGCGTCTTCAGAATTCCAAACGCCGCGTGTTTGTTCTGGTCAGCGATGGCGAATGCAACGAAGGCAGCCATTGGGAAGCGGTCATGTTCGCCGCGCATCATTGGCTTTCCAACCTTATCGCTCTTGTTGATTTGAATGGCCAGCAGGCGTTGGGTTACACGCCCGAAGTCCTCAATCTGGCGCCCATGGTCGAACGCTGGAAAGCGTTCGGCTGGGACGCGCAGGAAGTGAACGGCCATGACACGAACCAGATCGAGCAAACCATCGGCGCCTTGGATGTGGAATCCGGAGCGCCGCACGCGATCATTGCCCGAACCATTTTTGGCAAGGGCGTTTCATTCATGCAAAATCAAATCAAATGGCATTATTGGCCAACCTCGGACGAGGAATACCAACAGGCGATGAAGGAAATTGAGGCCACAGCATGAGAGCCGCTTTTTTCAATACCCTCGCCGAGCTGGCGGAGACGGATTCCCGAATCCTGCTCTTGACCAGCGATTTGGGGTACATGGCCGTTGAGCCGTTTTCTCGGAAATTTCCGCGTCGTTTCTTCAACGTCGGCATCGCCGAACAGAATATGATCGGGCTTGCGACCGGGCTGGCCGAAGCCGGCTTTCTCCCTTTTGTCTATTCCATTGTTCCCTTCGCCGTGCTCAGGCCGTATGAATTCATACGCAACGGCCCTGTCTATCATCGTCTGCCCGTGCGCATCGTGGGAATCGGCGGCGGCTTGGAATACGCCAACGACGGCATCACGCATTATGGAATCGAGGACGTGGGCGTACTGCGAATTCAGCCAAATCTTACGCTCGTCATTCCGGCTGACTCTGAGCAGGCGCGCGCCGCATTGCGATCCACGTGGAATCTGCCCGGCCCGATTTATTATCGCTTGGGCAAGGATGACAAGACGCTTGTCCCCGGTTTGAATGGACGCTTCGAGCTGGGCCGCGCGCAATGGATCGCCGAAGGCAAAGACATTCTGATGATCGCGATGGGGAGCATCACGGCGGAAGCGGTTCGAGCCGCCGAAGCCCTGAAGAAGGATGGCGTCTCATGCGCGGTGATGACGCTCTCCAGCATGAATCCCGATCCCGGCGACGATCTCAAAGCGGCCCTGGAACGCTATCCGATTGCGTTGACCGTCGAAGCGCACTATATCAAAGGCGGGCTTGGATCGCTGGTTTCGGAAATTGTCGCTCAGTATGGCTTGCCGTGCCGCATTGTGCGTTGCGGGATTCAACGGATGCCTGATGGTCACACTGGAAGCCAGGCCGCGCTTTATCGCAACCATGGAATATCCAGTGACGCCCTGGCCCGCGCCGTCCTGCAAGCGCTTGGCCGGGCGGCAGCATAGCATCATAAAGCATAGGGGCATTTTTCCAAATGGACTCCTCACATTCCAAACGCAAGATCAGCGCCGTCATCGCCTGCTATCGCGATGCGCCGGCCGTGCCCTATATGTATCAGCGCCTGGTCGCGGTGTTTCAGAAAATCGGCGTTGATTATGAAATCATCTTCGTCAACGACCGCAGCCCGGACAATGCGGCGGAGGTTCTGGCCGAGTTGGCTGCACAGGACAAGCAAGTCGTCATCATCAATCATTCGCGCAATTTTGGATCGCAGGCCGCCTTCACCAGCGGGATGAAAATCGCCACGGGAGACGCCGTCGTTTTGCTCGATGGCGATCTGCAGGATCCGCCCGAGTTGATCGAGAGCTTTTATGCAAAGTGGATCGAAGGCTGCGACGTGGTGTATGGCGTCCGCGCCAAGCGCGATGCGACGCTGTTTCTCCAACTCGCCTATAAGGCTTTCTACCGCTGTTTTCGCGCCGCGGCTTATGTCCCGATGCCTCTGGACGCCGGCGATTTTTCGCTGATGGACCGGCGCGTCGTCGAGGCTTTGAACAGCTTGCCCGAAAACAATCGCTTCATGCGGGGACTGCGCTCATGGGTGGGATTCAAGCAGACGGGCGTGCCCTACGTTCGCCCCGAGCGCATGTTCGGGCGCACGACGAATTCGCTGTTCAGGAATTTTGGGTGGGCGCGCAAAGCGATTTTTTCTTTCTCCTATCTGCCGCTGGATATGATCACCTGGCTCGCTTTGATCACCGTCGCCATATCGGTCCTGGCCATGATCGTCCAGTTTTCCTTGCGGATTTTTTTTCCGGACCTTGCGCCGCGCGGATTCACGACGGTGATCTTGCTGATCCTCTTCATGGGCGGCGTTCAATTGCTCTGCCTGAGCATCATTGGCTCGTATCTTGCGCATATCTATGATGAGGTCAAGCGGCGTCCGCCTTTTATCGTGGATAATATCCTGAATCCTCCATCCGAATCGAAAGGCGCGAAAGAAGAGTCCTGCGATGAGCCTCGTTGAATTGCGCGCGACCCGCTGCGCCATTTGCGGCATTTCCAGGAACGCCAGGGAATTGTATGCCGCGAATTTCACGGATGAGGCGTTCAACGCTGCGATCTTTTCAGCGCGACGCCTGCCGGACGGCGTTCACTACCGGCTGGTCAAATGCGCGGAATGCGGCCTAGTGCGATCCGACCCGGTCGCCGATCCGGCGCTGTTTGCGCGGTTATATCGCGACAGCGCTTTCAGCTACGGCGCCGAGGCGGACAATCTGGAGGCCACTTATGGGCGGTATTTGAAAAAGCTGGAGCGGTATGGCGTCCGCAAAAGCGCACTGCTCGAAATCGGTTGCGGCAACGGCTTCTTCCTCGAAGAAGCGCTGCGCCAGGGGTATGAATCGGTGGCGGGCGTTGAACCAAGCGCTCAGGCCATTGCACAAGCCGATGAGAAAATCCGTCCGCGCCTGATCGCGGATGTCATGCGTGCGGGCTTGTTTGATGCGGGCCAATTCGACGTTATCTGCGCATTCCAAGTTTTCGATCATCTCCCTGATCCCGCCGGCGTTTTGGAAGAATGCCGCCGCGTTCTCAAGCCGGAAGGAATGGTTCTTTGCATCAATCACAACGTCGAATCTTTTTCCGCGCGGCTGTTGAAAGAGCGAAGCCCGATCATAGACATTGAGCACACATATCTGTTCAGCCCCGCGACAATGGCGCGGCTTTTTGCGGCCCATGGCTTTGCTCCGCTCGATCAAGGCGCCGTATGGAACACCTATACCCTCTCCTATCTGACGCGTCTTTTGCCGATGCCCCCATCGCTAAAGGCAGCGGCGCTGAAAACGCTTCAAAAGACGCGGCTGGGAAAAATCCGGCTGTCAATTGCGCTCGGTAATCTCTATCTTATCGCGCGAAATGAAAGGTCGTGAATGACATGAAACGAGTTCTCATTACCGGCGCGACAGGCTTCATCGGAGCGAATCTGGTCCGGCGGCTGTTGAAAGAAGGCCATGCGCTTCATTTGCTTGTTCGCCCCGGCTATCAATCCTGGCGCATCGCCGAGCTTCTGGATGACGCGCGACTTTATGAAGCGGACTTGCAGGATGAGGATCGAATCGGCGCTGTGCTTGGCGGCGTGCGTCCTGAATGGATTTTTCACCTCGCGGCTTATGGCGGGTACTCATGGCAAACGGAGACGCGGCAAATCTATCAGACGATTTTTTTGGGAACCGTTCATTTGCTGGAGGCTTGTCTGAAGACCGGATTCGAGGCGTTTATCAACGCGGGATCGTCATCCGAGTATGGACTGAAGGATCATGCGCCTGCGGAAAATGAATGGCTCGAACCCAACAGCCACTACGCCGTCGCCAAAGCCTCCGCCACGCTTTATTGCCTCCATGAGGCGCAAGCGCGCAATGCGAACATCCAAACACTGCGTCTGTATTCCGCCTACGGCCCTTTTGAAGCCCCTGGCCGCTTGATGCCAACACTGATTGTCCGCGGATTGAAAAGCGCATTGCCGCCTCTCGTCAATCCCGCGACGGCTCGCGATTTCATTTATGTCGAAGACGTTGTCGAGGCTTTCCTGATGGCGGCATCGCAACCGCCCAGAGAACCGGGCGCAGTGTATAATGTCGGCTCGGGAGTCCAGACGACCCTACGGGAAGTCGTGGAGCTCGCCCGCCGAATGCTGCGCATCTCCGCTGAACCCCAATGGGGTACCATGAAGGATCGAACGTGGGACACGAATGTTTGGATTGCCGACATTCGGCGGATTCTTTCCGAACTCGGCTGGCGCCCGCGCTTTGATTTGCAGTCGGGATTCAAAGCGATGCTGCGCTGGCTACAGGAAAATCCGCAATATCACGGAAAATATTGTGAATGAAGGCGCCGCATTTTTATTCATCATCAGCGCGGCTCAAGAGATACGGTTATCTCTTGACCAGCGTCTTTCTTGAGCTGGAATTGCTTTTCCGCCTTCTTCCCCTGCGCCTCGACCGTGATTTGATAAGCGCCCCGGAAACCGCGGAAGGCAAAGCGCCCGTCGGCGTCCGTCGCGCCTGCAAGCCGCGTCATCCATTCCTGATGGATCAGGCGTTTGAGCTCATCATATACCGGTTTGGGCGACATATCGGCGCGCAACATCCCGCCACCCTTCAGCCATGAGCTTTGGTCGCTCAAATCCCACCACGTGATCGCGCGCATCGCCGGATGCGCGAAGCAAACGCGGTAAAACTTCACGGCGTAGTCGGCCTGCGCGGCCTCGTCCCAAACGCCTGTGCGATGCGATCCGGTGATCTTTTCGCCGCCCGAGGTTGGCGTGTATTCCGTGATATGCAGTTCCTTGCCCAGCGCAGCGTAGCGGTCGAGGACGGCTTGGACGCGTTCGAGCGGGAAGCGCATCGTGCGTGGCTCGTGCGCCTGGATGCCGATGCCGTCGAACGGCACGTCGTTCTTTTGGGCCTCGGTCAGCAACTGCACAAACTTCGGGGCGCCGTCGGCCATCACATAGTAATCGTTGACGATCAGATAAGCCGACGGATCGGCCTGGCGCGCCCAGCGATAGGGCTCGTCAATCTTCGGCAGAGATAGGTGCGATGGCTCGTTGACAACCTCCCAGAATCCGATCTTGCCGTGATAGCGCTTCAGGATGTCTTCGACGCGCTGCCGCTGGAGCTCGGGCGCCGGCTGCCCCTCGGACCAGGGCGGAATGCCTGCTTTATCGCCCCACAAGAGCGGATGCCCCTTCATGCGAATGCCGCGCTCGGCGCACCAGGCGACGACCTTGTCGGTGTATTCGTAGTTCGGCTTTCCGCGCTGCGCCTCGTACCAGCGCCAATAGAAGCCGACAGTGGCGTAGTTGAGCAGCTCCTCGAATCGCTTCTTATATGCGGCGTTCTTGGCGTCGCTTCCAGCTTTGTCGAAGCCATAGATGTTGCTGCCGAAGAGGAACTCATGTCCGGTTTGCGTGATGGAAACCTTGGCGTCCGCGATTGGCTTTCCCGCGGCGTCAACAACGCGAACGACCGCGTCGGATTTGCGGTTCTTCTCGATGGCCGCGGCCGTGGCGGCGACAATTTCGCTTTCGCGTTTTTCCGCTGCATCCAGAATTTCCTTGTCATCCGTCAGAGTCGGCGCGGCGCTCCCTGCCGGCGCAACGATGGTGATCTTTTCCAGATACAGGTTGCGGTCCTCGTTGCCGATCATCTCATCGTTGAGGAAAGCGGCGGCGATCTCGTGTGTTCCGGCCGATAGGTCCGCGTCGAAATCGTAATCTTTGCGCTCGGCGCTGCCCACGATGACAGTCTTGACCGACAGATTGTCAATCAGGAGAGCCATCTCCGGCCAGACGCCGCCCGCCGCACTGCCCCACGCGCGGACCACGATCTGGTACTTGCCCGCCGAGGCGATCCGGACCGGCTGCCCCACGCGTCCGTTGCTCCAGAGATTCCATCCGCCGCCGGCAAACGGGCCGCCCTCGGTTTTGACAGCCGCCTTCTCAGCCGCGATCGTCAATGCATTCTGATTCTCAGCCGCCGGCGCGGACGGCGCAAGGGCGAGCATTCCAAGGCAGATGACGATATGAGCCAACGCCATAAATCCCGCTAATCTTCTCATAGTCCGCCGCTCCTTCAGATCATAATTTCTATTTTCCCGCTCCACCTCTGTCCACCCCGTCCACCTTGTCCACCCCGTCCACCTTGTCCACCCCATCCACCCCGTCCATCTGTGCTCCAAACTCAGCCGATCCCTTTTCAAGACGAAAATTAAAATGTGCAGCGTTAATAAATCTTGGAATCGCGCACGTCGAGCGCGGTTCCTTTTTCCATTCAGCCTGATACTTGGCAAAATCAGTCATCGGATATTTCGCGTCCTTGAATGCGATCATGACGCCTTCGGCCTGATACCAGCAATTGTGATCCATCTCGAGAGCATCAATCTGCTGCCGCGTCCATCCCGGCGCGTAGAAGGCGTTCGTCTTCGCCTCGAAGAAAATATTGTCGCGGACTACGATGCCGCGCGCGCGGGCGGGGCTGTTATAGAAACACAAGTGGCGCCCGCTGGGATCGGGACGCTGCGCATGGCCCCAGCCGTGGCCGGCGTTCACGCAGGTGTTGTTGACGAAGAAGACGCCGCTCGTTTCGGAATCCTCGGGACGGTTCCAATACTCGAACGAATACTCCGAATTCCAGATCACGTTGTTGCGATAGATGATGTTCGTCTCCGGCGTGCGCGGCCCGCCGCTTTGATTCGTCAGCGCGGCGTCGTAGATTTCCCAGAGGCGGCAATTCTCGACGAGGTTATCATGCGCCGCGCCCCAGAACTCGATCCCGTTGCCGAAGCGCACATGTTTTCCGTCGCCGCGCCCAGGGCCTCCGCCATATTGATCGCCGCCGCCGATGAAGCCGAAATCGCATCCGCGCGCGATGATGTGGTGCGTGCTTCCGCCGCCGATGCCATGCGCCGCGCCATACTTTAGCGCCAGGTTTTCATAGACGACGTAGCTTTTGCCGCCCTCATTGATGATATGCTCGCGAATGGCGCATTCCACCTTCCCATAGCGCTTCGCCGGATTCTCGTCCGAGCGCATCTTTACCACATGTTTGGCCGCGTCGTACCAGTATTGGCCTTGTTGTTTCAAGTCCGCTTCGCTCCACACCTTCACGCCGCATGATTGATCGTCGCCGAAGATGATGTTGCCAACGTCGTTCGGCAGCCACGCGCGCGCTTCGATCTCCGCGAAGCGAACGCCGGCGATCTCCAGCGCGGCGCCTTGTGGCAGAGCGCCGCCGAGATAGAACGTGAATCGCGCATCGGCCGCCGTGGTGGTGGCCTTATAATCCTGCGCGCATTCGCTCCAGTCGCCGCCAATCGCGCTCGTTCCCTGGTTGGATGCGGCATAGGTGGTCCACGGCTTGCTCTCTTTCATCAGCGCGGGCATGCGCAGGGTGAATGGCTTTGTGGATTTGGCGCGAAAAGAGAAACGATACATCGCTCCGCGTTCAATGCTCAGCGGCGCCAGACAAAGCTGAATCTCATTGCCCTTCGCGCCGGAGTTCGAGCACTCCACGCGATAGCCAACCGAGCGCGCGTCGCCTTCCGCTCGCGCCCCTTTCGCGCTGGCGCCACCCTCGCAATGCAGACCCCAAACCGGCGCCAGGGCCTTTATTGGCGCCGGCGCCTTTATCGCCACTGATGCTTTCTGTGTCCCTGCTGCTTTTGTCGCCGCCGATCCTTCGGGAAATATCTCTTTGATTATTTTTCCCGCTCCTCCGCTCGACCAGATTTGGCTCCCCTCGCTGACCCAATCCGCCGGATCGCTTTTCGATACCGAACCAAGAAACAGCGCCTTCGCGCCTTCGCCGTAAGCGCCGTAAGTAATGTATCCCGCCTCGCTGCCGCTTTGAGGAATCAACTGCCCGCGCCACACCCCGCCGCGTTGAAACAATATTTTGTCTCCCGGCAAAAAAGCCCCCGCATTCACGCGCTCCAGCGTCGCCCAAGCGCTTTCCTGCGCAAGTCCGCTATTCGCATCTGACCCTTGATTGGATACATAATATGTACCGCCAAAGCTGGCTCGCCCCGTCAACAGAGACATACAGATGATCCCAATGAACAACATATTCGTTCGCATGAGATGAAACCCTTCCCATTCATTTAAATTGCGCAATCATGATTTCCCGATCTTTGCTGCTCTGCATTGGTAGCGAAGCGCAATCCTGAAAAGAGTATGGAGTCATATATTCGTATTGCCAGCGCAAAATTCAGTGGCGAAAAAGCAGCGTTTTCACTCAGAATCTCAAGCATGAGCTCAGTCATTTACGTAGAGACAAGCATTCCAAGTTTTTATTTTGATGTTCGCGCATCCGCTGAAATGCAGGCAAAGCGGAAGTGGACACGAGAATGGTGGGATTCCCCAAAGTATGACGCGGAATTAGTGATCGGTCTTCCAGTGCTTTTCGAACTGCAACGAATACCAACTGAGAAGCGAGATAAAGCGCTTGCGCTTATCCAAGATTTGCCAGTGCAAACACTTAGCGAATGCAAATAAGTTCGGGCATATTCATAGGGTGAACGCGCTATTGGGTTTGGCGACTCCTGCTTTGGTTACGCCGATTCAATTACTGGAGAAAGACGATGAAGACTAAACACGATGATGGCCTGGAATGGCTGAGAAGAATTCGCGCTGAAATGGCAGAGGAATTCAGCCATGACCCCAGGAAAATGGGTGAGTTTTACCGGCGAATGCTGCGCCAATATAAGGGACGCATTTATACTAGAGAGCACGATCTGATCGCGGTAAAATAAGAGCTGCAATGCTGCCGCAGGCTACTTTTCTTCAACGGCGAAGATCCGAGTATCGCCCTTCTTGAGTGGCAAAGTGATCCTCGGCCCCTGTCCGGCGCGCTCCCCGGTCAACAGGTCATTCACTACGCGCGCCATGCCAAAATTGACTTCCAGCGGGCCGTCTTGCGATGCGTGAAGCGCGAGATAGGGGCCGTTGGCGTAGATGTTGCAGTCGCTCTCGGCGAAGAGATGCGCGCCGGCTTGGCGGGCGGCCAGGCGCAGGAGTTCGGACGACAAAGCGGGTGGGCCGACGAAGAGAGATAATCCGCCTTCGCTCCGCCGCAATGCGACCGCTGCTGAACCATCCGGATAAATCGCGAGTGTTTCTTCGGGCTTAGCATCTGCAGCGGCAAAGAGCGGTGAGATCGGCTTTGCTGTGCCGAATGGCGCGGTCAAACCCATCTTCGCGCCCGCTGCCGTCGGTGTCGCCAACGACTTAACTACTGAAAGTTTTTTCATCCGAAAGCCGGTCAGTTCGCGCATGGCGTCAAGCGAGACGCGGTCTTCTTCCTGATATCCCGGCGCATACAGCCAGATGCGCAGGGCGCCTTGGGTCGCGGCCAAAAGCTTTTGACGCTGATCGGGCGTCAGGCGCCAGGCCGTCAGAAAGACGTACATCTTCGCGTGAACGCGACCGCTCGTGACGTCGTCGAGCAGATATTGCCCGTAGGGTGCGCCCATGCGCCCGAGCGCTCGGCGCGCCTCATAGACGGCGGGAACGGTCAAGGCCGATCCGCCCGCTGCGACGCGGATCATGCTTGGCTCGTCTATCACCGCCGCCACTTCGGGCCGATAGGGGAGCGGGCGCGCGAGCAGCGGTTCATCCAGCGCCTTCAGTCGCGTTATCTCAGCCCACATCCCCGCGTCGTTGAACCAGCCCGTGGCGGTCAGGTCCATCCACCACGTTCCGAAATTGCGCAAGGCGCATTGCGCGGTGTTGCGCAGCAATTCCTGATTCGTCTTCTCCAACGTGTCCACGTGGTCGCGCGAGCCCGGCGGATCGCCCGTTGCGAGATAAGTATGAGTATCGTCTTCATAGAGCCACATCTTGCCGGCCAGCGCGACGCTTTCGGCGGCGGTCATCGCCGGCGCGCTTTGTCCAGGGCCGCGGTCGAAGTAGGAAATTGGCGAGCAGAGCACGTCAATATCCGGGCAATCCAGCGCGCGCCGGAACGCATAATGTCCGGACGTGGGCGCCCCGAAACCGACTGCGGCAAACTCGAAAACATAGCCGTAGAAAAAGACCACGAGTTTTTTCCCGCGCGATGCCTGCCGCGCCGCTTTCGCCAATTGGCAAACGCAATCGGCCATCATCTCTTGCTGGAATTGCGCGAAGTCAATCAGCGGGCGCTCCGTTGCCGGATCGCGTAATACGCCGTTCGGCGCCGCGCGTCTTGACGCCGATGTTGGCACAGCCGCCGAAGCGAGCGAGGCCTGCGGATCGCGCCATGCCGCGCGCAGTCCGGCGTCATCGCGGTACTGTTTCTTGAGCCACTCGCGCCATGCCTGCAAATCCCCTTTGGCATAGCCATTGAGCGCCTGGTTCCACGTATCCTGATAAAACCACTCGCCCGTGTTCTGCCCGCAGGGATGATAGCCGGCCATGCTGGCGCCGAATTTTTCCTCCAGATGCGCGATCAGCGCGGCCAGCCGTTCGGCGGCGTCGCGGCGATAGTCGGGCGACGCGACGACAACGCCCGTGTGTTCGTGCTTGTCGTTGTCCCAGACCATCACGTCATCCGGATGCGCCGCGCGCCACCAGTTGGGCGGGTCCATCGGAATGCGCGGCAGCAGCAGCGCCTTGGGATTGGCGCCGAGCACGTTCCGGCATGATGCGTCAACCGGGTACCAGTCAACCGCCTTCCCCGGCTGCGGCCAGGGAAGCCCGACGGGGAAGCTGACGAAGTTCACCTCCGCTTCGGCCGCCAGCTTGATTTGCGATTCGAAGACGCCCTGCGGCCCACCGAGAAACACGAACGTATCGCCGGGGCGATAGAAGGCGATGGTCAGTCCGCGCGCCGGTTCGGCCCGCGCCCAAAGACTGACGCGGTATTGATGATCCTTGCGCAGGGCGAAATTGGGCAGATGATAGATGTGAAAATCCGGCCATTTTTTGTCCGGCGGGGCCTTCAGCGTGACGTGCAATCCCGCCGATTCCTCGCGGCCTTGCTTGGGCTCGACGCGCACGGTTCCGACAGTGTTCTGTGCGCCTGTCGGCCAGAAGGTCCACGACTTGC